>DASXYE010000034.1:0-13462 GCA_036502695.1 Jatrophihabitantaceae bacterium | reverse complement strand
CCTCAGCCAGGTCGGACCGGAAGGCCGCCAGGTACCAACCGTTCATGACCGCAGCACCTCCTCGGCGGCCCGCTCGCCGCTGCGCAGCGCGGCCGGGACGAACGGGCGGGTGGTCGCGGTGGCTTCGCCGGCGAAGAACACCGTGTTGTCGACGGGTTCGGCCCAAGTGGCGTGGGCGGGCGCGTTGCCAGGGCGCGGGTAGGTGAACGCCCCGGTGGTCCACGGGTCGGTGCCCCAGTCGGCGAGGTCGACGTGACGGACGGCGCCGGCCCAGGGGAGCGCGGTGTACAGCCCGGCTGTCGGGTCGGCGCGGACGCGGGCGGCGGCCGGCCCCTTCGCCACGACCAGCGCGTACGGGCGTCCGGCCTCACACCGCACGAAGCCGAGCCGGCCGTCGGCGTCGAACGCGGCGGCCGACTCGGGCGCGTCCTGGCCCAGCGTGATCAGCGCGCAGCAGGCGTCGCCGAGCGGCAGGGCCCGAGCGGCGGCGACCTTGCGGGGTGGCAGGTCGATCTTCAACATGTCCCGGACGATCACCGGCGGCGGGACGGTGAGCACGATCGCGGCGGCCGTCTCGCCGGCCGCCTCGACCTGCCCCGGCCGCCAGGTGACCGTCTCGACCGGGGTGTTCAGCCGCACGTCCAGGTTGGCGGCCAGCCGCGTCGCCAGCCGGTCGAACCCGCCGGCCACGGCGAACTCCCCGGTGTCCGGTTCGAGGCGGGCGATGAGGCCCGCGGCGTCGAGGAAGTCCGGGGGCGCGGCCCAGTTCTGGGTGAGCCACTCGTCGACGACGGCGCCGGCGATATCCCGACCGCGCAGCCAGTCGCGCACGGTGCCGGCGCCAGGGAGGCGCGCCAGGGCCGGCTCGATCGACCACGGCGGGTTCGGCCGGCGAGCCAGCGTGCCCATCGGCTGCCGAGCACCACCGCTGACGACGTACGCCGGCGTATCGCGGGCGAGCGGCACCGTCGCGACGAGATCGTGCACCGGGTTGGCGGCGCCGTGCACGACCTGGGCGCCCAGCTCGAATCCGTCGACGGCGGTCCGGATCCGCCCGCCGATACGGTCGCGGGCCTCGAGCACGACGACCCGGGCGCCGGCGTTGTGCAGCCGGGCTGCGCACGCCAGGCCGCTGGCCCCGGCGCCCACCACGATCACGTCAACCGGCATGGCGCAGCCCTCCGTCCAAGACCCCGTCCAAGACTCCGTCCAGCGCGATCGGCAGTTCGCGCAGCCGCCGCGGCACCAGCGAGGTCTCCCAGGTCGGGTCGTCGAGCAGCCCGCGCAGGTGCGGGAACGCCCGCAGCAGCGCCGGCAGCAGCAGCGCGCCGACCGAGCGGACCAGGGCCGCGCCGAGGCAGAAGTGCCCGCCCCCACCGAAGGCCAGGTGCGGGTTGGGGGACCGGTCCAGCCGCAGGTCGTCGGCGGCCGCGAACACGGCCGGATCCCGGTTCGCCGCCGCGATGATCGCCAGCACGCGGGCGCCGGCCGGCACGGTCACCCCGTCCAGATCGACCGGCGCGGTGGTGACCCGGGCGGTGAACGGGATCGGGGCCTCCAGGCGCAGCAGCTCGTCGACGGCGGTGCGGGCCAGCGTCTCGTCGGCGGCGCGCAGCCGAGCCAGCGCATCCGGACGGGGGAGCAGCCAGTACAGCGCGTTGCCGACCAGCTCGGCCAGCGGCTGCCAGCCCCCGACCACCGTCAGGTTCAGGATGCCGAGCGTCTCGGCCCGGGTCAGTCGCCCGTCGTTCATCAGCCGGGTCAGCGGCGAATCGAGCGCGCCGTCGACGTGCCGGTCCAGGAACGCCGAGAGCTCGGCCATCGCCCGTCGACCCTCGGCCGCCTGGCCCGGGTCGACGAGGGGATCGAGGTTCACCGATGCGCGGTGGGCCAGCGCGGTGAACGGGTCCCGGTCGGCGGCGCGCAGCCCGAACAGCCGGGCGAACACCGCCGTCGACACCGGCGCGCCGACGTCTCGCATCGCGTCGACCGCACCGCCGAGGCCCGCGACGACTGAGGCAATGTCGGCCGCCACATCCGAGGCGATCGAGCGCACCGCCGCGGGGCCGAGCAGCACCACACCGGGCGCGCGCAGCCGATTGTGCTCGGGGGGATCCGTATTCAGCATCGACGGCGGCAGCGCGTCGTCGCGGGTGCGTTGCTGCTGCCCGAGCGCGGCCGAGAACCGCGGATCCTTCAGCACGGCTGTACACCCGGCATGGCTGGTGACCAGCCACATCCGGGTGGTCGGATCGTGGAACACCGGCGCGCGCTGCTGCAACCAGCGGTAGCCGGGGTACGGATCGGCCCGGCCGGCCGGCGAGAACGGGTGCACGAACGTCATCGCTCACTCCACCGGAAGCTCAGCACTGCCCCGGCCAGCCCGGCCGCGCACCACAGCGCCAGCACCAGCGCGATGTGGCCGTGCTCCCACGAGCGGGCCGGTTCGACGGCGGTGAACGAGTCGGGCAGGAACACCGACCGCAGCCCCTGGGCCATCCACTTCAGCGGGAACAGCGCGGCGACGGTCTGCATCCATCGGGGCAATTCGTTGAACGGGAAGAACACGCCGGAGATGAACTGCAACACCATGAACGGCGGAGTGACGATCGCCGTCGCGGTGCGCGCGTTGGGGATCACGGCGCTGTACGCGATGGCGAGCAGCGCGCACGCGGCCGTGCCGAGCAGGGTCACCCACACCAGCGTCAGCCACCGGGCCGGCGAGCCGGGCAGCGGCAGCCCGAACAGTGCGGCGCTCACGGCCAGCAACACGGCGACCTCGACCAGGGCGGTGAGCCCGACTCGCACGATCTTGCCGATGAAGTAAGCAGATCTGGGCATCGGCGTACGGCCGAGGCGACGCAGCAGGCCGCTGTCCCGGTCGGTCGCCACGCTGATCGCCAGGCCCTGGAAGGCCACGCTCATGATGCCGGCGGCGATGATCCCGGCCATGAACACCTGCTTGAAGTCGGTGCTCGTGCCGGCGACCCGGCCGCGGAAGATCGAGCCGAACACGACGAGCAGCAGCACCGGGAACAGCAGGGTGAACACCAATGACGTCCGGTTGCGGGTGACGGCCCGGAGCTCGACCCGGGCGCGCGCCGCGGCCGCCCGGCGCAACCGGCGCGTGGGTTGCGGCCGGACGAGCCGGGTCAGGACGTCCGCGGCAGTCATGCCCGGCTCCGCTGGGCCCGGCCGACCAGATCGAGGTAGACCTCCTCGAGGCTGGGCTGGCGGACCTCGAAGTCGGGCAGTTCGTCGAGGCCGGCGTCTCGGGCCCAGGCGGCGAGCGCGCCGGCGACCACCGTGGGCGAGGCGGTCCGCAGCGTCCAGCCCGCGCTCGTGTGCGTGGCCGTCGAGCCGGGCGGCAATGGCGGAAGCGACCGTCCGCGCAGGCCGTCGGGACAGCCGAAGCTGATGGTGGGCTGGGTGTCCAGGCGGGCGCGCAGCTCGGGTACCGGGCCGGTCTCGATCACCCGGCCGGCGACGACCACCGAGACGCGGTCGGCCAGCGCCTGCGCCTCGTCGAGGTAGTGCGTCGTGAGCACGATCGTGGTGCCGTGCTCGGCCAGGTAGCCGATCAGGTCCCAGGCGTCGCGGCGGGCCTCGGGGTCCAGGCCGGTGGTGGGTTCGTCGAGCAGCACGAGCTCGGGGTTGCCGATGATGCCGACCGCGAGATCCAGGCGGCGCCGCTGCCCGCCGGACAGCGCGCTCGCGCGCGTGTCCCGCTGCGCGGCCAAGCCGACCATCTCGATCACGTGGCCGCTGGGCAGCGGCTCCGGATAGAACGCGGCGAAATGCGAAACGACCTCACGCACGGTGAGGTCGTCGAATATTCCGGTGCTTTGCGAGACGATGCCGATCCGGGCCCGCCAGCCCGGTGAGTTCCGTTCTGGATCATCGCCCAGAACGCGCACCTCGCCGCCGCTGCGGTGCCGAATTCCGGCCAGGATCTCGACCGTGGTGGTCTTGCCCGCACCGTTCGGCCCGAGCAATGCGAATACCTCACCCCGGTCGGCAACGAGGTCGATTCCGGCCAGTACCTGCGTGTTTTCGTAACGCTTGGTCAATTCGGTGACAACAATGGGCGGCTCGGTCATGTCCGGCCGTCCTCAGGTGCTGCAGGAGCACGGGCAGCAGCAGCAGATGATGCCGGCCGCGACCCCGTCCAGGTCACCGTCGGAGAGCTCGGTGGTGTCGATGTGCGGCGAGTCGGGGACGTGCAGCTCGAACCGGTTGCTGGACAGGCCCTGTTCGTACAGCTCGACCTGCAGGTCCAGGCCGCCGTCGCGAGTGCCTTCGGGGATGGTCCGCACGATCACGATCTCGGCGTCGTCGGGCAGGGTCAGCCCGGCCTCGACGAGGGCTTCGTGCGGGGTGGTGTCCAGCCGGCGGGCGTACTCCTCGTTGGACCAGGCGGTGACGAGAACGCGGGTGTAGGCGTTGACGAATTCGGCGCGGGCTTGCGGGCTGAGGGCCATGTCGGGCGGCCTCCTTCAGGTCGTTCTCGCCGGTGCGTGCGGGACGAACCGGCCCCGTCCACGGCGCGGCGGACGGGGCCGGATCACCTTGCCGTCAGGTGCAGCAGGAGCACGGGGTGCAGCAGCAGTTGACGTCGCCGGCCGCGATGCCCTCGAGGTCGCCCTCGGACAGCTCGGACGTGTCGACCTGCGGCGTCTCGGGGATGTGCAGCTCGAACCGGTTGGTGGCCAGGCCCTGCTCGTACAGCTCGACCTGCAGGTCCAGGCCGCCGTCGCGGGTGCCTTCGGGGATGGTGCGGACGAGCACGATCTCGGCGTCGGCCGGCACGTTCAGGCCGGCCTCGGCGAGCGCCTCGCGCGGGTTCGTGTTCAGCTTCTGCGCGTAGTCCTCGTTCGACCAGGCGGTGACGAGCACGCGGGTGTACGCGTTGACGAATTCTGCGCGGGCTTGGGGACTGAGTGCCATTGCGGTCTCCTTCGGGGATTTGTTTTCCGCTGGGTGAGCTTGGCGCCTGAGGGAAGACTGACACGCGACTCGGCTATTGCCCAGGCTTAAGTTCGAAGTTCGGTACGCGCGTATTGAATGCGGCCTCCGGCTGGGATAGAGTACGAATTGCAACGGGCCGAGTACGTATTTACTACGTAGTGACTGAAGCCTCGTACGTATTCCTACGCAGTACGTATTCGCAAATTCCTCGCCCGGGCGGTGATACGTATGTCGATATCTGCAGTGACGGCCCGGCGACCCCCGGGTCCGGACGGCGATCGGGACCTGCGCGCGATGCGCGACGCACCGCTCGAGTTCCTGACCGAGATGGTCAGCTCCTACGGCCACGTGACGAGCCACCACACCGACGGCGAGCTGGTGTACCTGGTCAACCGGGCCGACCTCGTCCGGTACGTGCTCAAGGAGAACAACACCAACTACAGCAAGGACCGCACGCCCGACGACACGATGCTGCGGCCGTTGCTCGGCAACGGGTTGCTCACCAGCAGCGGGGCGGACTGGGCGCGCCAGCGGCACCTGTGCGCACCCGCGTTCCGGCCCGGCGTGGTGGCCGGCTTCGACGGGGTGATCACCGAGGCGGCTACGCATCTGGCCGATCGGTGGGCTACGTCGTCGGGACCGCTGCGGGTGGACCACGACTTCACGTCGCTGACCCTGACGGTGATCGTGCGCGCCATGCTCGGCGCCGATCTGCTCGGTATCGGCGAGGGATTCGGCCGCGCGGTCGATGCCGTCAACCGGTTCATCGGCCACTACGTACCGTCCGAGGACAACGATCCCGTTGACACCGCGCAGCGGCGGGGCGACTTCCGGCAGGCCCAGCAATTCCTCAACATGGTGACGCAGATGATCATCGCGGCGCGGCGAGCCGATCCGAACGACACCCGGTCCGACCTGCTCGCGGCGATGATCTCGTCGATGTCCGACGCCGAGCTGCGCGAGCAGGTACTGACGATCATCATGGCCGGCCACGAGACCACGGCGAAGGCGCTGACCTGGACGGTGTACCTGCTCGACCAGCATCCGGAGGCGGCGTCCGCCGTGTACGCCGAGGTCGACCGGGTGCTCGGCGGCCGGGTGCCGACCGCGGCGGACCTGCCTTCGCTGGTGGAGTGCCGATGGGCCATCGAGGAAGCCATGCGGCTGTACCCCCCGGTATGGCTGATCTCGCGCCGGGCGGTCGGCGCCGATGTGGTGGGCGGGTACGACGTCGACCCGGGCACGCTCATCTGCATCAGCCCGTACGTACTGCACCGCGATGCCCGGTACTGGACGGATCCGCTGGAGTACCGGCCGGCCCGGTTCGCCCCGTCCATTGCGGCGGAACGGCCGAGCCATGCGTACGTACCGTTCGGTGGCGGTCCGCGAATCTGCATCGGCCAGCACCTGGCCCTGGTCGAGGCGGTGCTCGTGCTGGCCACCGTCGCCTCCCGGTTGCGGCTGCAGCTGGTGCCGGGACACCCCGTCGAGCCCGAGGCGCTGGTCACGATGCGGCCCCGCCACGGCATGGTCATGACGGCGGCGCCGCGATGACGGTGGTGGCGCGATGACCGCGACGTCCTACGACCCACACCGCACCGTCGCCGGCGGACTGGCCGCCGAGCTGGCCCGGTTGGACGCGCAGGCCGAGCTGTCGTTCGCCGAGGAGCTCGGGGTGTTTCGCTCGCTCGGGCTGGACGCCGCGGCCTCGCTGCTCGAGATCGGGGCCGGAAGCGGAGCGGTGACCCGGCGGCTGCGGGCGGCGGTGCCGTGGCTGGCGCTGACCGCGCTGGACCGCGACGCGTCGCTGCTGGCCCATCTCGACGCGACCGGCGTCGAGACGGTGGTGGCCGACGCCCACGACCTGCCGCTGCCCGACGCGGGCTTCGACGCCGTGCTGTTGCGGTACGTCCTACAGCATGTGGCGACGCCGGCTCGGGTACTCAGCGAGGCTGTACGTGTGCTGCGCCCGGGTGGGCTGCTGCTCGTCGTCGAGGTCGACGGCGCGCTGCCCGGGCTGGTCGAGCCGTACTTCCCCGAGGTGGTGCCGATCTACGCGCGCGTCAGCACGGTGCAGAGCGCGGCCGGCGGTGATCGGCTGATCGGCCGGCGGTTGACCCGGTTGCTACGCGGCGCGGGCTGCGACGACGTGGTGCTGCGGCCGTACGCGATCACCAGCGACGAGCGGCCGATCGAGGCGTTCGCGCCGCATCTGGGCCCGGACCGGCTCAGCCCGCTGGTCGCGTCCGGGGCACTGACCCTGGCCGAATTCGCGCTGGCCACCGATCGGTGGCGGCGGCTGCGCGCCGATCCGAATGCCTGGCTGATGCTGCTGGGCTTCGTGGCTGCCGGTCGGCGGCCGAACCCAGGAGGATGACATGAGCCTGAACCCGTTCTGGCGGATCTTCGTCGCGGTCTTCTGCTACATCTCGGCGGCCGTCGGCCTCGGTCTCGCGGTGCTCAACGCGAGCGAGAAGCCGGCCGCGACGACGCTGGCATTCGCCTACGGCATCGGCGGCGTGATCTTCCTGGCGGGCGGCATCGTGCTGACCCGCAAACCCCGCTACTGACGCCGCAGGTTGCCGGTCGCTCGCCGCTCGCCGTTCGCCGCCGAGTTGTCCGCGCTGTACGACGTCCCGGCACTGCGAAGCGCGGACAACTCGCGAAGCCGGCCACCCCCCACTCGAGTTGTCCGCGCTTGGTGTCGTCCTGGCATCGCGAAGCGCGGACGACTCGTCGGACGGCGGGGTCCCGTCACGCCGCGGCGGACACCTGGTGGCGGGCGAGGCGGGCGAAGATACCGTCCCGGTCGGCCAGCAGCTCGTCGTAGCTGCCTTGCTGGGCGATGCGGCCCCGGTCCAGCACGATGATCCGGTCGGCGCCGATGATGGTCGACAGCCGGTGCGCGATCACGATCCGGGTGGCGTTCAGGTTGTGCGTGCTCTCGGCGACGACGCGCTGCGCCGGGTTGTCCAGGGCGCTGGTCGCCTCGTCGAAGAACACCAGTCGGGGCCGTGACACCAGCGCGCGGGCAATCATGATGCGCTGCCGCTGCCCGCCCGAGAGGGTGTTGGTGCCCTCCGAGACGACGGTGAACATACCCATGGGCATGGCGGCGATCTCCTCGTCGATGCCGACCATGCGGGCGGCCTCCCACGCGTCGTCGATCGTGTGGTTGGTGCCGCCGATGATGTTCGTGCGGATGTCGCCGGCGAGCAGTGACCCGTTCTGCAGCACCACGCCGCACTGCCGCCGCACCGCCGTCACGTCCAGCTCGCCGAGATCCTGACCGTCGTAGAGCACCGAACCCGACGTCGGCGTCTCGAACCCCATGAGAATGCGCAGCACCGTCGACTTGCCCGATCCGGTCGAGCCGACGATCGCGACGAACTCGCCGGGTTCGGCGGTGAAGCTGACGTCGTCGAGCACCCGTGGCCCGTCCTCGCCGTAGTGGAACGAGACGTGGCTGAACGCGACGTGCCCGGACAGGTCGCCCGGGTCGGCCTTCTCGACGTTCTCCTCGGGCTCGGCGGCCAGGATCGGGTCGAGCTGCTCCAGCATCGGCACGACGTTCATCGCGGTGATGGCAACCGAGGTGAACTGCACGGTGGCCGCGGTGAGCAGGGCGAACGCGGTGAAGAACGCCAGGAACGTCGACAGCGAGATCGACCCGTGCAGCGGACCGCCGACCACGGCAAAGATCACCAACGAGCACATCAACGGGAAGGCCGCGTTGAACGTCGTGACCTGGTTCTGCACCCGGCGCGACCCGGCCACCAGGCGACGTCCCCGCGCGAAGTGCGCGGCCCACACGGCGAAAGCGCGGTCCTCGGCGGCGGCCACTCGCAGCTTCGGCACGCCGCTCAGGATCTGGAACACCCGGGCCGACATGGACTGTTCGTGCTCGTAGATCTGCCGCTGGACACGCACCTCGAACACGCCGGCCACGGCGCACACGCCGGCCCCGATCGCCACCAGCACGGTGGCCACCAGGGCTAGGCGGACGTCGTAGAAGAACACCAGGATCAGGTTGGCCAGGCCGGCCATGAACCCGAGCGCCGCCGTGGTGAGCAGCGTGGAGAGCGTCTCCTGCACGGCGCTCACACCGAGCACGGTCATGCCGAGCTCGCCGGTCGAGTAGCGGGAGAAGAACGACGCCGGCAGGGTCAGCAGCCGGGCCCACACCGAAGCCTGCAGCGTGCCGGTAGATCGGCCCTCCAGGCGCAGCGCGGCGATGTTCTGCACGATCGACAGCAGCGCGGCGATGAACGCGCTGCCGATCACCAGCAGCGAGCCCTCGACGACCAGGTCGGTCCGGGCGTGCGCGACGAAGTTGCCGAGGATGGCGCCGGTCAGGATCGGGGCCAGCAGGCCGAGCCCGGCGATGAGCACGCCCATCGCCGCGATCATGGCGATGTCGCGGCGGCTGCTGCGGACGGCGAAGCGCAGCAGCTTGCCGGCGCCGCGGACGTCGGCCGGCAGCGGCCGGTAGAAGACGAGCGCGCGCTTCTCCAGGGTGCGGGCGATGTCGGCGGTCACCGGCTCGACGCGGTTCTCGGTGGTGCGCGCGACGACGTAGCCGCCGCGGTCGGGCAGTAGCGCCACCGGCCGTTCCGGATCGATCGGCGCGCCGGTGACGAACCCGACCATCGGACCCTGGCTCTGCCGCCACCAGCCCTCGTCGAGGCGGATGGTGCGGGTGCGGAAGCCGGACACCTGCGCGATGCGCTGGATCGGGCTCATCCGCCGGCCGCGGTTCTCGGCGGTGACCGGGGCGCGGACGTTGTTGAAGCCTAGGTAGGACGCGACGAGGCGAGCCGCGGCCAGGGGCTCCGGGTCGGCGGCCACCTCGGCCAGCGGCACGCGCGCCTCGGTGTCGCGCAGCACCGCCTCGAAGCCACGGGCCGCCGCCTGCAACGACTGGGCGTCGCGCGCGGCCTGCCGGGTCAGCGTCGACCGCTCGACCTCGTCGCGCCGGGCGATCCGGCGGTCGATCGTGTGCAGGACCCGGCTGGCGTGCGTGACCAGCCGGGGCCACAGCTCGCCGCTGACCAGCAGCTCGGCGCTGCGCCGGGCGCGCAGCTCGGTGGCGGCGTCGGCGACCAGCCAGTCCGCCTCGGTCACGCACAGGCAGGAGCCGGCACCCAGCTGGCCGTCCATCCCGCTCGGCGTCCGCACCGCGCCGGACTCGACGTGCACCCACAACACACCGTCGACCGAGCGCACCGAATTCCCTTTACCTACCGGGGTGATCCTGCCGGCGGACAGCGGCACGAAGTCGCGCGGTGGCAGCTCGTCGCGCAGCGCCTGGTCGAGTGCGGCGACGCCGGCTTCGAGCCCGCGCAGGAACTGCGACGTCGCCGCGCCGATGCCGGGGGACACGACCGTGGTGCCAGTGAGCTCGCGCAGTCGCTCCAACGGCACGGTCGACACCACCGAGTCGGGCACCGGCCGGCCGACGATGCGGTGCCCCGGCCCGAACGACGACCCGACGAGCACCGCGCCGCGCTCGGCCCGGCACAGGAAGCTCCACCGTCCGGTCGGCTCGCCGTCGCGCAGCCGCACCGCGAACAGGTCGAGCGCGCCGTCTTCGACGAGCGCGGCACGGCGCACGTCGTCGAGGCGCACCATACCCTCAGGTACGGCGGTAGCCGCCTCGGTGAAGAACGAACCGAACGCGGTCACGTCCCCTCCCCGAGACTGACCAGCTGGGCGTACCGGCCCTCGGCCGCCACCAGCTCGGCGTGCGTGCCGCGTTCGACGGTGGTGCCCCCGTCGAGCACGATGATCTCGTCGGCGTCGCGGATCGTGGACAGCCGGTGCGCGACGATCAGGCAGGCGCACCCGCGCCGGCGCAGGTTGTCGGCGATGACGTGCTCGGTCTCCGGATCGAGCGCGCTCGTTGCCTCGTCCAGTACCAGCACCGTCGGCTGGGTGACCAGCGCCCGGGCGATGTCCAGGCGCTGGCGCTGCCCGCCGCTGAAGTTGCGACCACCCTCGCGCACCAGGCTGTGGATGCCGCCCGGGCGCGCGGCGACCACCTCGAAGATCGCCGCGTCCCGCAGCGCCGAGATCACCACGTCGTCGGAGATCTCGTCGTTCCACAGCGTGAGGTTGTCCCGGATGCTGCCCTCGAACAGCGAGATGTCCTGGTCGACGTAGGCGACCGAGGCGGCGACCACGGCGTGCGGGATCTCGGTGCGCGGGCGGCCGTCCAGCAAGACCTGCCCCGACCACGGCTCGTACAGCCCGACGGTAAGCCGGCCGACCGTCGACTTGCCGCTGCCGGAACCGCCGACGATCGCCACCCGCCGTCCGGGCACCAACGACAGGCACAGGCCCTTGATCACCGGCGGGGACAGCGGTCCGTACCCGAACGTCACGTTGTCGAACTCGAGGTAACCGTCCAGCCGTCCCTCCGGCTCGCTGGGCGGCTGGGTGAACACGCCGGCCACGGGGTGCTGCTCGACGTCGTGCAGTCGGGTGATGTCGGCCGCGGCCTCCTGCAGCCGATCGCCCAGGTTGGTGATCTGGGTGATCGGACGGGACAGCTGGGCCAGCAGCGACTGGAACGCCACGAGCATGCCGGCACTGATCGCCCCGTCGATGACGCGCAGCCCGCCGACCATCAGGATCAGCCCGGTGTTGACGCCGGCCAGCAGCGGCGGGGTGACCATGACGACGGCGGTCGGCAGACCCAGCTTCTGCCGGCTGGTCACGACCTTGGCCAGCATGCCCGACCAGCGCTCGAACGCCTCGGGCTCGGCGCCGGTGGCCTTGACGGTCTCGATCAGCTGCAGGGTGTTGTACGTCGCGACGGTGAGCTTGCCCCGGTCGGCCCGCAGCGACTGAGCGGCGTCCGTGCGAGCTCGCGCCACCCAGCGCAGCACCAGGATGTTCAGCATGGCTGTGGACACCCCGATGATGCCGAGCAGGGTGTCGTACCGGATCAGGATCAGCGCGTAGAACGTGACCAGCACGAGATTGACCACCGTGGCGGCCAGATCCCGGGACAGCAGCTCGGCGATCATGTCGTTGGACGACACCCGCCGGGCGACCTCGGCCGGCTGGCGCTGCAGGAAGAAGTTCACCGGCAGGCGCAGCAAGTGGCGGAACAGCTTGGCCGAGCTGACCAAACTCATCCGGGTCTCGATGCGCAGCAGGTAATGCCGTTGCACGGACGTCAGCACGAACAACGCCGCCGCGGTGATGCCCATCGCGGCGAGCAGCGGTATCAGGTAGCCGATGTCGCCGCCGCTCATGATCCGGTCGATGAACACCCGGCTGAACGCCGGTGAGAGCAGGCCCGGCACGATCAGCAGCAGGCTGGCCAGCAGCACCAGGGGCAGTGCCCGGCCGGTGGGCATGCGCCGGCCGAGCAGCGCGCGGCCGATCTGGGTCGGCTTGCCGCCCGGGACGAAGTCGGGTCCGGGCTCGAAGGTCAGCACGATGCCGGTGTAGCCGCTGTCGAAGTCGTCCCACTCGATGTGCCGCGGCCCGCTGGCCGGGTCGTTGACGGCGATCACCGTCTTGCCGAACCGGGTCCGGACGCCCTCGACGACCATGAAGTGCTGGAACGCCCAGAAGATGATCGCCGGCTTGCGGATCGCCCGCAGCGCGGCGGCCTCCATCTGGAATCCCTTGGCCACCAGGCCATAACTGCGTGCGGCCTTGATGATGCTCGACGCCTTGGCCCCGTCGCGAGAGACCCCGCAGACGGCCCGCAGCTCCTCGAGCGGCACGAACTTGCCGTAGTGGCCGAGCACCATCGCCAGCGACGCCGCGCCGCACTCGACGGCCTCCATCTGGATCACGGTCGGCACCGGGCGGCGCCAGCGCCCGCGCTCGGCCGCCGCCGGCTGGGCCGGTTCGGGCTTGCGCGGTGGCTCGGGTTCCGGCTTCGGCGGGCGGGTGCCCGGCGGCGTGATGGTGGCCGTCATGGCTCAGCGTCCGAGCACGTAGCTCATCGGCGACTGGCTGCCCAGGTTCACCGTGCCGCTGACTTTCACCTGTGACTGCAACGGTCCGGGGAAGCCGCGCGTCGTCGACCATTCGTAGCCGGACGGTGTTCCCGCATGCTTCTCCAGGTCGACGATCACCAGCTTCGGAGCCGAGCCGGGCACGTAGGTGTCCACGGCCAGCGTGCCGCCGAGCAGCCCGGACAGCTCGACCGACGTCATGGGGAACGCGCCCACCGAGGCGACTCGTCCGCGCAGCACGCCGAAGCGGGCCGCCGGGGCAGAGGACACCGACAGGTCGACGGCGCCGCCCGGGCGGATGCCCGTGGCCTGGTCGGCCGGCACGAACAGCATCGCGACCAGCCGGTCGTTCGGGCCGTCCGTGCGCTCGACGGTCAATACCGAGGCGCCGACCCCGATCACCTGCCCGGCGCTGGCGTCCAGCGACACGACCTGCC
The DNA here is from genome assembly GCA_036502695.1 of Jatrophihabitantaceae bacterium. Classification (GTDB taxonomy): domain Bacteria; phylum Actinomycetota; class Actinomycetes; order Mycobacteriales; family Jatrophihabitantaceae; genus DASXRA01. Next base: position 78 of record DASXYE010000034.1, on the reverse strand, counting down.
CGGCGAAGGGGCTGCGCACCGGCCGGTCGGCACCGTGCGCGTCGGCGACCTCGGCGACGACCTCGTTCGCCGCCACGT
>DASXYE010000033.1:0-3667 GCA_036502695.1 Jatrophihabitantaceae bacterium | reverse complement strand
CAGATGCCGCGGACGTGGCCCAGGTGCTGGCGCATCAGCTTCTCGACGGCCAGTGCATCGCCGGCGGCCAGCGCGTCGAGCAGGGCGGCGTGCTCGTGGGCCGAGGCGTCCAGCTCGCCCTGATCGGCCAGCCGCTGCAGCCCGTACAGGCGGGCCCGCGCACGCAGTTCGCCGACGACGGCGACGAGCCGCTCGTTGCCGGCCAGGCCGAGCACCTGCAGGTGGAAGTCACGGTCGGCTTCGACGTAGCCGATCAGGTCACCGGCGGCCGCCGTCTTCTCGATACGCCCGGCAAGGCGGCGTAACCGGGAGATGTCCACAGTGGACATTTGGCCGGCCAGCCGGGCCACCGTCGGGATCTCGAGCAACTCGCGGATCTCGGTCAGCTCGTCCAGGTCGCGCTCGGACAGCGCCATCACCCGAAAGCCCTTGTTGCGGACGGCCTCGACCAGCCCTTCCTTGACCAGGTCCAGCATCGCCTCGCGCACCGGGGTGGCCGACACCCCGAACCGGGCGGCCAACGTCGGTGCCGAGTAGACGACGCCCGGCTCGAGCTCACCCGAGACGAGCGCTCCGCGCAGGGCGTCAACCACCTGGGACCGCAGACTGCGGTGCGCCACCGTCATAGCAGGAACCCCGCCGGGAACGGATCATCCGGATCGAGGAAGTACTGCGCCGTGCCCGTGAGCCAGGCCCGGCCGGTGAACGCCGGCACGACGGCCGGCCGGCCGCCGACCGTTGCCTCGCCGAGCAGGCGGCCGACGAACCGCGTGCCCAGGAACGACTCGTTGACGAACTCGGTGTTCAGCGGCAGCTCGCCCCGGGCGTGCAGCTGGGCCATCCGCGCGGACGTGCCGGTGCCACAAGGCGATCGGTCGAACCACCCGGGATGCACCACCATCGCGTGCCGCGAATGCCGGGCGTCGCTGCCCGGTGCGGCCAGGTACACGCCGTGGCAGCCGTTGATTCCGGGATCCAGCGGATGCACGGGGCGGGCCGTCTCGTTGATCGCCGCCATGATCGCCCGCCCGGCGTCGAGCAACTGCTGCTTGGCGTCCCGATCGAAGGGCAACCCGAGGTCGGCCAGCGAGACGATCGCGTAGAAGTTGCCGCCGAAGACCAGGTCGTGCCGCACCATGCCGAACCCCGGCACGGACACCTTGGCGTCGAGGGACATCACGAACGACGGGACGTTGGTGAGCGTGACGTGCTCGGCCCGGCCGTCCCGAACCGCCACCTCGGCGACGACCAGCCCGGCCGGGGTATCCAGCCGGACTGTAGTTACCGGCTCGACGACATCGACCATCCCGGTCTCGACGAGCACGGTGGCCACGCCGATCGTGCCGTGCCCGCACATCGGCAGGCAGCCGCTGACCTCGATGTAGACGACCCCCGTATCCGCGTCGGGCCGGGTCGGTGGCTGCAGGATCGCTCCGGACATGGCGCTGTGGCCGCGCGGCTCGTACATCAGCAGCGTCCGCAGGTCGTCGCGCTCGGCGATGACGTGCGCGCGACGTTCGGCCATCGTGGCGCCGGGGAGCACGCCCACGCCGCCGGTGACGACGCGGGTCGGCATCCCCTCGGTGTGCGACTCGACGGTGTGGATGATGCGCCGCGATCGCATTACGCCGTCGCTCGCTCGAATGCGGCTCGGACGTCGGCCGCGTGCTCATCGGTCAGCGGTACCCGCGGCGCCCGGCACGGACCGCCGTAGCGTCCGGCCAGATCCATCGCGTACTTGATCGCCTGGACGAACTCGACCCGGGAATCCCACCGCAGCAAGGGATGCAGCGCACGATACGACGGCAGCGCCTTGGCCAGATCGCCGGCCGTGGCGGCCCGCCAGAAGTCGACGCACTGGGCCGGCAGGGCGTTCGGGAAGCCGGCGATCCATCCCTTGGCGCCGGCGAGCGCAAGCTCGAGCGCCACGTCGTCGGCGCCGGCGATCAGGTCGAGGCCGGGGGCCAGCTCGGCCAGCCGGTAGGCCCGGCGGACGTCGCCCGTGAACTCCTTGACGCCGACGATCAGTCCCTCGCCGTGCAGCCGGGCGAGCAGCTCGGGCGTGAGATCGACCTTGGTGTCGATGGGATTGTTGTACGCGACGATCGGCAGCCCGGCTGTAGAAACTGCCCGGTAGTGCTCGACCACGGCGCGTTCGTCGGCTCGATAGGTGTTCGGCGGCAGCAGCATGACGGCCGGCGCGCCGGCTTCGCGCGCCTGCTCGGCCCACCGGCGTGCCTCGTCCGAGCCGTAGGCGCCGACCCCGGGGACGACGCTGAAGCCGTCGGGCGCGGCGGCGATGGCGGTGCGCACGACGGCGGCCCGCTCGTCGACAGTCAGCGTTTGGTACTCGCCGAGCGAGCCGTTCGGGATCACGCCGTCGCAGCCGTTCGCGGCCAGCCACCGCACGTGCTCGGCGTAGCGATCCAGATCAGGGCGGCCGTCGTCGCCCCACGGCAGGGCGGTAGCGACCAGTACTCCATGCCAAGGCTGCGTCATGCTGTGCAATGTTACATAGCACTGCAGGACGGCGGAAGCCCTACGTGCAGCCCGATAGGATGCTGCCATCGTGAAGCACTTCATCGCCCTGGCCGTCGTGGTCCTCGTTCTTGCCGGGTGTACGAGTCGTTCCGGCCACCCGGGTCGACCGACCGCCCCGACTCAAGTCACCGTCGTCAACAGTGCTCGCGGAAAGCCGATCCCCAAGGTGGACGTTGCTGGAAAGCAGCTCGATGCTCACGAGGGTTCGATCGTTTACACCGACGGCACCTACTGGATGATCGGCAATACCTACGGCTGCGGTTACGAGTGGATCCATAAGGCGACACCCTGGTGCGGGTTTCGCACCTACTCGTCGCCCGACATGGTGCATTGGACGAACCGTGGGGCGACGTTCGACGCCAACGATGCGTACTGGCAGAAGCTCTGTTCCGGGCTGGGATGCTTCGACGCTCGGCTAATCCATGACCCCACCGGCCCGTGGCGCATGTGGTTCAACGCCTACAACGCCCGCTCGGGATACGCCGTCATGTCGGCACCGTCGCCGGCTGGACCCTGGACTCGGAACTCGACGCCTAACCTTGCGGTCGGCAACAACCACCCGGGCCGCGGTAACGGCGCTGGTGGGCTGTTCCTGGACCGCGACGGCAAGGGCTACATCGCGTACACCGCGTGGACGATGCAAGGCTACGACGTGATCGAGCAACTCGATCCACACCTGCTCACAGGTACCGGTCGACACGCGATCATCAAGGCACCGTCGGCTGAGGCACCGTCGCTGTTTCGGCAACCGGGCGGTACATACACCGTGACCTACGACGACCCGGGCTGCGCGTGGTGCGGAGGCGTCGCCACCTCCTATGCAACGGCGCCGAGTCCGATGGGGCCATGGACGCTTCGGGGCCAGCTCACGGCACGCTCCTGCGACGGGCAGGCCTCAGCCCAGGTCGCCGTACTACCCGGCGTCATCCTCTGGGTTTCGGACCAGTGGACCAACCTGCTCAAGCCCCGGCCCGCCAAGTGGAACGGCATGACCGATATTCAAGCCGTGGGCCACTGGAATCAGACGAACGCCACACAGCACTGGGAACCGCTGGAATTCACCGGACCTGACGGACGCATACGTCCGATTCGGTGCGAGGCAACCATCACGGTTCCACTCGCTCAG
>DASXYE010000032.1:0-23008 GCA_036502695.1 Jatrophihabitantaceae bacterium | reverse complement strand
CAAGAGTGGAAAGTGGTCGTCCCAGCAGCCACTTTCCACTCTTGATCAAGACCGGAGACTGCCGATTGTCGCCAGCGACTGACGCAGCATCGGCGATGTCTCGCTACCGCGCCGCGTCGATCCGCCGCGCGCGATGACCGAGCTTGGCGCGTACGTTATGTCAACCAGCATCAGCGCAGGCCGGCTCCGGGGTAGCGGCATACCGCGAGGTATGGCTGTGTCGAGCACCCGCGGGACCGAGCTAGGAAAAGTGCGCCGGGTACTCAGACGTTCGGCAGGCTTTTGATTGATCGCCGACTCGCGGTCACGGTCGTACTCGCTCAGTCCACTGTGGACCGATTCCGGCGAGTATCCCGAGCAGATCGTCTCGTCGAACGTCGCCGCAATCCTTTGTCGACTTTGATGCAGGGCCCGTATTCGTAGTGCCGATAATCGACATTATGTCAAGCCAGCTGACGAGGGCCTCACTCCGGACGCCGCACCTCACCATGTCGACAAAGCGCGCCCGTGCTCCGGGCTCATTCCCCCCCGTCGGTGAGCACGCGCTCCAGGTCGAGTCCACGGACGGCATCGGCGAACGCGTCCGTCGTCGAGGTTCCGTGCCGGCGGCAGAGCGCCTCGATCCCGGCCTCGTCGTTGGTGCCGTTCACGGCCGCGGCTCGAAGATCACCGCGCCGGACCGTCTCGAGATAGTCGTCGACGATCTCGGTCGCGTCGACGTCGATGGCGGCGAGCAGAAGCATGGCGATCAGGCCGGTGCGGTCGCGTCCACCCATGCAGTGGAACAGCACGCCGCCCGCCGGCGCGGACACGATCGCGCTGAGCGCTGCCACTGCGCGGTCGGGCATCGCCTGTAGGTACGGCAGGTAGTACAGCGCCGTGCCGACCAGCCCGTTGTCCCAGTAGTCCGTCCAGAACTGGCGGTTCTCCAGCCCGTCCAGATCCACGGCGACGGTGCTCACCCGGTCGGGGCGCCGCGAGGTATCGCGTTCCCGCTCCTCCGGCCGACGAAGATCAACAATCGTCCGAATACCGGCGCTCTGCACGGCGTCCCACCCACCAGACGACAGCCGATCCACGTTGTCCGAGCGGAAGAACACGCCGTGCGGCGTCAATGCGCCATCGGCCCGTCGCAGCCCGCCGAGATCCCGTGCGTTGGCCAGACCGTCGAACTGCATGGTTCGGCCGGTGCGCTGGTGGACCATCACCCCAGACTAGGATCCGTCAAGGCGCGGGCGAAGCCTAGAAGAGGTCCGGCGTCGTCGGCGGCACATCATCGAGAAACGCACTCACCATCGGCACCAGTACCGCTGACTCCCCCCAGATGCCGATATGCGACGTCGCCGGCAGAATCACCAAGCGCGCGGCCGGAACCTTCTGCAGCGTCCCCGACGCTGCCGCTTCCTCGTCGCCGCCACCGCGCAGCTTGAACATCGCCAGCGCATGCTCCGGCTTCACGGAATCCGCATCACCGACGATCACCATCGTCTTCGCGGTAATCGAACGCATCTGCGCGTCGCTGATGTTGTGGTCATCGCTCAACGATGTGCTGCTTTGAGCCTCGATGTCCTCCAACACCGACGGATACCAGCCGTCCTTGCGGTAGGTGGTGGACAGCGAGACCACCTTGTTGACAAGCGTCGGGTGACGGAGCGCGAGCTGCAATGCGACGCCTTGCGAGAAGCCCATCACATCGGCGCGTTCGACCTTCAGCGCGTGCAGCAACGCCGCGGCGTCGTCGGCGAACTGCTGGTAAGACATCTTGCGCGACGTATCTGGGGTGCGGCCGTTCCCTTGCTGATCGAAGACGATCACGGCGCGCTGGCCCGCGAAGGCCGACACCCACGACGTCGTCGAGTCGGTGGCCATGCCATCGCCAGGCATGAGCAGCAACGGACACGTTTTCGACATGCCGAGGTCGCCATACACTTCGTGATAGAGGCTCAGACCATTGATCGGCAAGTGACCACTGCGCGCAGGTTTCATTGCCATCACTTCAAGCTTTCGGACCGTAGAGCCGAGCGACATCGGGCGAGTCGAGCCAGTTGGAGTAGGTGGGCGACGTCGGCCAGCCGTCGGGCGAGTCCTGCCACTCCTCCTGGCGGCCCCACGGCAGGATGTCGATCAATGGGAAAGTGTGGCTGAGCTGTTCGGTACCGCGGCCGTCGGTGTGCCAGGTGCGGTAGACGGTGTCGCCGTCGCGGAGGAACACGTTCACCGCGAAACCTGCCCCGGGCGGGGCACCCACATCGGCGCCGAACGAGCTTTCCGACGACGAGTACCAGTCCATCTTGTTGCCGACTTTTGCCTTGTAGGCCAGCGCTTCTTCGATCGGCCCGTTGGTGACGATGACGAAGCGGGCATCGTAGTTGTCGAGGAAGCCCAGCCGGACATACTGCGAGGTGAGCCCGGTACAGCCGCCGCATTGCCACTCCGCGCCGTCGGACCACATGTGGTTGTAGACGATGAGTTGGGACTGCCCGGCAAATACGTCGACCAGTCGGATGGGGCCGTCCGGACCGATCAGCGTGTAGTCCGGCAGCTCGACCATCGGCAGCCTGCGGCGTTGTGCCGCGATCGCGTCGAGTTCGCGGGTGGCGGCCTTCTCCCGCACCCGCAGATCGTCGAGCGCGGCCTGCCAGGTCGGCCGGTCGACGACTGGGGGTAGGGCGCTGGCGGTCTGGTCGGTCACGGTTCCTCCTGGGCTCGGATGGATCTGCTCTGATGTGTAGACGAGTGAGGACCGCAGAAATCATCGCGCTCGGGCCCAATTAGTCGAACTTCGCCATTTCAGCTGAGCGCTCGAGCTGGTGCCGGGCTGCGCCGAGGCAGCGTGGCACCAGCGACCGGTGCACGTGTCCGGCGACCGCCCAGACGAGTCGAGCCGGGTTCTACGGGTTGTTCGCCGATCGGGATGCGTTCTTGCGGGAACTACTCGACGAGTGGGAACGACGCAGCACCGACGACGTGCTCAGCCGGGTCGAAGCCGAGGGCGGGGATGCGGCGGCGAAGATCCGGCGGGCCGGCGCACTCACCTTCTCTGCCGATCTGCTCCCACTCGACCTCGCCGTCCGGGCGTGGGCCCGATACGACTCCCCCGTCGCGGCCCGGCTGCGGCGCGTCGACAACAAGCGCATCGACTACCTTCGCTCGCTGTTCGCCACGTTCGTCAGCGATCCCGACGAGGTCGAGGCGCGCAGCGTGCTCGCGTTCTGCCTCGTCATCGGGCAACACTTCCTGGCCACGGACCACGGCGGGCGCAGCCGGGACAACGCGGTCGCCTTGGCCGCGGCCCGGCTCCTGACCGGCTAGCGAACCGGCTGTAGCAGCATCCAGCGGCGTCGCCGTCGAACTTTGCCCCGTACATGCCTTGACGCGCATATACGTAATGCGGCATATTACAGCTGTGCTGGCAATGACTTGGACTGCGCTGACCGACCCACACCGCCGGGCGACGCTGGACTTGCTCCGTCGCCGCCCGCACGCGGTCGGCGAACTGGCCAAGGCTCTGCGGTTGAGTCAGCCCACGACGTCCAAGCATCTGCGCGTGCTGCGTGAGGCCGGGCTGGTCCACGTGCTGCACGACGCCCAGCGGCGGATCTACGCGCTCGACCCGGCGCCACTCGTCGAGCTCGACGAGTGGCTGCAGCCCTATCGCACGCTGTGGAACCCGAGTCTCGACGAGCTGGGCCGACACCTCGACCGGAACCCCGACCGACCGAAGAAGGAGAAGTGATGGATCTCGGCAGCTACGTCGAATACGAGGGACGGCCGGCGGTGCGGTTCGAGCGCACCTACGCGCATCCGATCGATCGGGTCTGGCAGTCGGTGAGTGAACCGGATGAGCTGGCCGCCTGGTTCCCGTCGAAGGTGAGCATCGAGGATCGGGTCGGCGGGACGATCACGTTCTCCGGCGACGCCAACATCGAGGATGCGACCGGCGTCGTGCTGGCCTACGACCCGCCCCGGCGGCTGGCATTCACGTGGGGACCCGACGAGGTGCACTTCGAGCTCACGGCGGTCGACGACGAGCACTGCCGGCTCGTACTGGTCAACGTGCTCGCCGACCGCTCCGCCGCGTCCCGCAATGCCGCCGGCTGGAACGTGTGCCTGGCCGCGCTGCAGGCCGGCCTGGACGAGACGCCGGTCGACGGCACGCCGTGGCGGGCGTACTACGACGCCTACGTCGCCAACGGCGTGCCGTCCGGTGCGCCTTTCCCGGGTGCGTGAGCTGACTCAGCCGGCTGCTCGCTGGGCCTGGATCCGGGCGATCTCCTCGGTGACACCCTGCTCCACCCGCTCGACGGTGAGCCCGAGCTCACCGAGCTGGCGTGCGGTGTCGTCGTCGGCGAACAGCAGCCCGAGCAGGATGTGCTCGGTGCCGATGTAGTTGTGACCCAGCCGCAGCGCCGCCTTGAGCGTGCCCTCCATCGCGGCCTTCCCGCCCTCGGCGAAGTGCAGGTCGCGCACGTCGGCGGCCGCCGCATCGGTGGATACCGACAGACCGAAGGCGGCGCCCAACTGCTCGTCGGTGACACCGAGGGCATGGACGATCCGGGCGGCCAGGCCCTCCGGCTCGGCCAGCAACCCCATCGCCAAGTGCGGGGTGCCGATGAGCTCCGCTCCCCCGTCGGCGGCCAGCTGCCCGGCGGCCGCCACCACCCGGCGCGCTCGGACGGTGAACCGGGAGCCCAGCTCGCCGGTCGGGATCGGATCCGAGCCGTCCCAGCGCGGGACGAAGCGCTTCTGCGCCGCCTGCTTGGACACCCCCATGCTGGTGCCGATCTGGCTCCAGGACGCACCCGAGCGGCGGGCCTGGTCGACGAAGTGGCCGATCAACGCATCGGCCCGTTCGTCGAGCCGGGCGCTGACGACGACCGCGTCGGAGAGCCGGTCGAGCGGTTCGCCTTTGGGATGCAGCGACTGGACGTAGGTGATCAGGTTGTCGAGAGGAACGGGGAAGCTCGTCATGTCGTCAACTCTAGGTTGACGCTGACGGCTCGTCAACCCGAGGTTGACGCCTAGGTAGCGGCGTTCTAGGCCTGGTGCAGCGACAGCCGTGCGAGCGCCGCTCCGCGAAGCACGGCGACGTTGGCCGGATCCGGATCGTGCCCGAACCGGACGGTCACCGCGCCGAGCCGGGCCTCGACGAGAAACGTCAACCGGGCATCGCTGCGGTCGTCGGCGCGGTACCACCACTTCTCGGCCAGCAGTGGCAATCCGCGCTCGCACAGGAAGCGGGCAGCCGGCTCGCGGCCACCGAACGCGAGCAGCTCGCCGCCGAACAGCGCCCGCGCGATCCAGACCGGCGCGCCCGCGCGGTGCTCGCGGCCGAGGTAGCCGACAAGCTCGCCGTCGTTGTCGCGATGCATCGGCTCGAGCTGACGCGGGTCGTACATGATCACGACCCTACGGACCGGCCACCATCGGATTTGGGCCTGCCGGTTGACAGGCGCTTCTTCCGTGACAGATAGTCACACTTACTTCGGACGAACGCGGAGGAGCGTGACGCTCACATGCCGACCACGATGCGGATCACGTCCACGGACGGGCTGACGCTCACCGCCCACGAGACCGGCGGGAGCGGCGATCCGGCCGGTCCAACCGTGGTCTGCATCCACGGCTACCCGGACAACAGCGCGATCTGGGATGGCGTCGTCGCCGAGCTGGCGCCCCGCTACCGGGTAGTGACCTATGACGTCCGGGGCGCGGGCGACTCCGATGCCCCGACGTCGCGGGCCGGCTACCGCCTCGACCAGCTCGTCGCCGATCTCGGCGCGGTGATCGACGCGGTCAGCCCGGACGATCCCGTGCACGTGCTGGCCCACGACTGGGGATCCATCCAGAGTTGGCCCGCCTTGACCGACGAGCGCCTCGCCGGACGGATCGCGTCGTTCACGTCGATCTCCGGCCCCGACCTCGACCAGGCCGGCGCCTGGATGCGTTCGGCGCTGCGCCCCGGTGGCGCCCGGCTGCGTGACGTCGTCCGCCAGTTGCTCGAGTCGTACTACATCCTGCTGTTCAACCTGCCGGTGCTGCCCGAGCTGATGTGCCGGACCGGGATGCTGCGTCGGCTCGTCGCGGCCAGCTCGGCCATCGGTCGCGGCTCGGCCCCGGCCGGCCGGGCGCCGCGGCCGGCGCTGGCCGACCAGCTCAACGGCCTGCAGCTCTACCGGGCGAACATGTTCCGACGGCTGAGCCGTCCGAAGCCGCGCGCCACGGCGGTGCCGGTCCAGGTGATCGCGCCGACACTGGACCTGTTCGCCTCACCCGCCCTGCAATTCGGTGCACCGCGCCGATGGGCCGCCGATCTGCGGACGCGGTCGGTGGCCGGCGGGCACTGGGTCGTGGCCACTCGACCGGCGGTGATCGCCCGGATGGCCGGCGAGCTGATCGACCACGTCGAAGGCGGTCCGGAGCCGCGCGCCCTGGTCAAGGCGAGAATGCCCATACGCCGCAAGGGTTTCGATGGTCGCCTTGTGGTGATCACCGGCGCCGGGCGCGGCATCGGACGGGCGACCGCGCTGGCCTTCGCCGAGCGGGGCGCCGACATCGTGGCGGCCGACATCGACGATGCCGCGACGGCGGACACCGTCCACGCGGTCCGCCGCCTGGGCGTCGACGCGGCCGGCTACCACTTGGACGTGTCCGACGGCGACGCGTTCGAGCGGTTCGCCAAGCAGGTCCGGGCCGACTACGACGTGCCGGACACCGTGGTGAACAACGCCGGCATCGGGCTGGCTGGGCCATTCCTCGCCACGTCCGTCGCCGATTGGGACCGCATCCTCGACATCAACCTGTGGGGCGTGATCCACGGCTCGCGCCTGTTCGGACAGCAGTTGCTGGATCGCGGCCAGGGCGGCCAGATCGTCAACGTGGCATCCGCCGCGGCGTACTCGCCGTCGCGGGTGCTGCCGGCGTACGCGACCACCAAGGCGGCGGTGCTGATGCTCAGCCAGTGCCTGCGCGCCGAACTGGGTCGCGACGGCATCGGCGTCGTGGCGATCTGCCCGGGCTTCGTCAACTCCGACATCACCCGTACCACCCGGTATGTTGGCGGCGACGCCGAGAGCCAGGAACGACAGCGGCAGCAGGCGATGGCGGCGTACGCCCGGCGTAACTACACCCCCTCGCAGGTAGCCCGGCACATCGTCGCCGCCTCGGCGCGCAACCGTCCGATCGCGCGAATCACGCCTGAGGCCAAGGTGTTCGACGCGCTGAGCCGGTTCACCCCGGCGCTCGCGCGCGGGATGGCCCGCGTCGACCTGAACGGGTGATCACGCGCCTGTGATCACGCGACGCCGGCCGCACTCTCCAGCAGGAGCAGCTCGTCGTCGAGATGGCCCAGCATCCGCTGCAGATGCGGGACGCTGCGCCGGCAACCAGTGAGCCCGAACGCCATCGAATCGGAGTAGCTCGTGCACGTGATGTTCAGCGCCTGACCGTCCACCGGAATCGACAGTGGGTAGAGGCCGTCGAGCCGGGCGCCGTTGTAGTACAAGGGTGATCGCGATCCGGGGACGTTCGAGATCACCAGATTGAACGGTGGGCGCAGCAGGTTCTGCACGCCGAGCAACGGCGCCAGTGCGAGCGGGCTCACCCCGATGGCGCTCATCGCCATGATCTGCACCGCGCTCATGCCAGCCATCGCCGCCTTGCCGTCGGTCATCGACGCGCTGATCGCGGCCAGCCGGGCCCCCGGGTCGGTGAGGTGCGTGCCCAGGTTGCACATGACGACGCCGATCGCGTTGCCGCCCTCGCGATGGTGGTCGTCGACGTGCAGCGACACCGGAACCATCGCTATCAGCGGAGAATCCGGCAGCGCGTCCAGTCCGACCAGGTAGCTGCGCAGCGCCCCCGAGCACATGGCCAGCACGACGTCGTTCAGGGTGGCGTCAGCGGCCTTGCCCACTCGGCGGATGCGCTCGATCGGCCACGACTGCGCGGCGAACCGCCGAGCTCCGGTGATCGGCACGTTGAGCATCGACCGCGGCGCCGAGAACGACAGCGGCGCGGCCTGCTCGTGCAGCCCACGATTCACCGTGCGGGCCAAGGCCCCCGGCAGCCCGGCGGCCTCGCCCAGGACGTTCACGGCCGAGCGCGCCGCGCGGTTCAGGTCGAGGCGCTCGTCGCGAGGTGGCCGCGTCGTCGCCGACTCGGGCTGGCGCGCCCACGGCGGCGGCATGTCCCGGCGGTCCGGATCCTCGCTGAGCCCGCTTTGCAGCAAGCGCTGCGCGGAGACGCCGTCCACCAGCGCATGGTGGGCCTTGAGGTACATCGCGAACCGGCCGTCGGCCAGGCCCTCGATCAGCGTGGCCTCCCACAGCGGGCGATGCCGATCGAGCAGGTTGCTGTGCAGCCGGCCGCACAGGGCGAGCAACTCGAGCACCCGACCGGGACGGGGCAACGCGTTGTGCCGCACGTGATGCTCGATGTCGAAGTCGTCGTCGCGCTGCCAACCCCACAGCCCGAGACTGGTGACCGAGCGCCGGGCCCGCTTGCGGAACAGCGGGCGGACGTCGTCGACACTGATCATCTGCTGGAAGATCTGCCCCACGTCGTCCGCGTCGGCACCGTCCGGCGGCACGAACAGCTGCAACCCACCCACGTGCATCGGGTGCTCGCGCGTCTCGGCCATCAAGAACAGCGAATCGGTCGGTGACATCGGCAGCAACACGGCAACCTCCCCGTCCGATCAGTAGTCTCGTGTGGCCATGATGCTCGGACGACCCGTCGCTGGCTAGCGGGGCTCGTGGCCGACGCACTCGCGGACCGGCAGCCGCGGGTAGCGAACGAGCCGATCGTCCCAACCCGCCCGTTCGCAGCGCAGGTACGCGGTGCCACGGCGGGTCTCATTGATCAGCGCGTAGACACAGTCGGCGCACAAGCCGGCTGGTGCACCGAGGGGCGGTTGCGCGTCAGCCGGCTGTGGCACGGACCCATTCTGGCCGCTTCGGCTGGTCGACGGCGGTAACCGCGCGCTACGGTCGGGTCGTCGTCTGATCAAGGACGGCCGGCGGTTCTTCCGCCGCTCAGCCACGACAGCGTCGGAGATGACGATGGATCTGGACGGGTTGAAGGACAAGGCACTCGACTTCGCCAAGGATCACAGCGAGCAGGTCGAGCAGGGCGTCGAGAAGGCGGCCGATTTCGCCGAGAAGAAGTTCGGCCACGAAGAGCAGATCGACAAGGTCGTCGACAAGGTCAAGGACGTCATTCCGGGTGGCGAGCACCCGTAACCGCTAGCCGCTGCGGGCGGTTTCGCTGGCGGACGCGGTCGTGTGCACCGGACCGTGCGCGTCCGCACAGTGCTCGTCGGCCGAGCTGCCGCTATGGCCGACATGGTCGACCTGCAACGTGACGTGCTCGATGCCGTAGTCCTGCGCGAGCTGACCGCGCAGAGCGTCGCCGATGACGTGGCAGTCGTCGGCACGATCCACCAGTACGTGCGCAGACAGCGCGGTCTCCCCCGCCGCGAGTTCCCAGACGTGCAGGTCGTGCACCTGGGCCACGCCGCCCACCGCCGCCAGCTGGGCACCGATCACCATCGGGTCCAGCCCGGCCGGTGCCGCTTCCAGGAAGATCCGTCCGGCGTCGCGGATGAGCCCGGCGCCGGTGATGATCATCAGGGCGGCCACGACGAGCGACGCGATCGCATCGGCTCGCGTCCAGCCGCTGGCCATGATCACGATGCCGGCGACGAGCGTGGCCACGAACGCCCACAGGTCGTTCACCAGATGGGCGACCGCTCCTCGTACGTTGAGGCTGCGGCGATCAGCCTTGGTTGCCAGCATCGTGGCGACGATATTCATGCCGACCCCGATGGCTGCCACCACGACGATCACACCACCTGCGGTGTCCGGCGGGTTGATCAACCGGCGGATTGCCTCGACGGTGAACCACACCGCCAGTAGCACGAGGGTGATGCCGTTCGCCTGACCGGACAAGGCATCCACTCGGGCGAAGCCGTACGTGTACGCCCCCCGGGCCGGCCGCTCGGCGATGCGCGATGCGATCACCGCGACCAGCAGGGCGGTCACGTCCGTCAGCAAATGGCCGGCGTCACTCAGCAGGGCGAGCGAGTGGGCCAGCAGCCCCGCGATCACCTCCCCCACCATGAACGCGGCGATCACCGCGAGCGAGGCGAGCAGCCAGCGTCGATCCGCCGCGCCGCCACCCCGGCCGGGGTGATCGTGCCCGATCATCGTTCGAGCGGCGCCGTCCGGTCCGGTCGCGGATCGGCCGTGGTTGTGCCCGATCATCGGCCGCCGCCCGAGCCGGGGTGCAGCAGCCCGCTGTGCTCGGCGTGCGCCAGCGCGGTGTCGAGCAGGACCTGCACGTGGGCGTCGGCCAAGCGGTAATAGGCCATCCGACCGGTCCGGCGGGCCTGGACGATCCGGTGCGCGCGCAGCAGACGCAGCGCATGCGAGGTGGCCGATTCGCTCATGCCGGCCTGCTCGGCCAGCCGGCCAACGCTCGCCTCTCCATAGCGCAGCACGGTCAGCAGCCGCAGCCGGCCGGGATCGGCCAGCAGCGAGAACACCTCGGCGGCATCGACTATGTCGCTGTCGGCGGGCAGTACGACGACCCGATCGGGGTCGGGGTACACGACATCGCGCGCAACACCTGAAGAGCTGTTCACATGTTCAGACTGGCAGGCGATTCGGAACTATGCAAATCGCGACCCGCCGGGCTCGTAGGTCATGCCCATTGCCGAGCGCACCTCGCGCAGCGTGTCGACCGCCAGCTCCCGCGCCCGCGCCGTCCCCCGTTCCAGAACGCGGTGCCCGTCGCGCTCGTCGAAGCCGGACCGCCGCCGATGGATCGGCGCGAGGAAGGCGTTGACCGAGTCGGTCACCACCTGTTTGAGCGCGGTCGCACCTCCCGAGCCGATCTCGGCGGCCAGCTCGCCCGGATCCCGGCCGGCGCACAGCCCGGCCAGGCGCAGCAGGTTGGCCACCTCGGGCCGGCGCTCGGGCTCGAACGTGATGTGTCGCTCGGAGTCCGTGCGCGCCGTACGGATCTTCGCCGCGACCTCGTCCGGGCCGTCCCGCAACGCGATGCCGTTGCCCCGGCTCTTGCCCATCTTGCGACCGTCCAGGCCGAGCAGTACCGGGGCATCGCCGAGCAACGGCTCGGGCAGCGGGAACACCGGGCCGTAGCGATCATTGAATCTCCGGGCGATCGATCGCGTCAGCTCGAGGTGCGGCAGTTGATCCTTACCGACCGGAACCAGATCAGCCTTACAGAACAGCACATCCGCGGCCTGATGCACCGGGTAGGTCATCATCAGACCGCTCACCGACGACCGCCCCGACATCGCGATCTCGTCCTTGACGGTGGGGTTGCGCGACAGCTCGCCCATCCCGACCAGGGAGAGGAACGGCAGCATCAGCTGGTGCAGCTCGGGCACCGCGCTGTGCACGAACACGGTGGTGCGCTGCGGGTCGAGCCCGCTGGCCAGGTAGTCGAGCACGAGGTCGTTCACCACCTGTACGAGGTCGCCGGGATGATCGCGATCGGTCACCACCTGGTAGTCGGCGATCACGAGCAGCACGTCGTGCCCGGCCTGTTGCAGGGCCACGCGATTGGCCAGCGTGCCGAAGTAGTGGCCGAGGTGCAGCGCCCCGGTCGGGCGATCACCCGTCAGCACACGGGTGGTGGTCGCTCCGACGGGGCGCGGTTCAGCAGCGGTAAGGGGACGTGTCGCGAGGGACATGGCAGCCTCCGAAGAGTCGAGGGAGCCGTCCACGCCGGACATGCGAACGGGCCGCCCGACGAGGGACGGCCCGAGGAAATGGGGTACGTGAGCGGGACCGTCCTATGTGGACGGCCACCACAACGCGATACCCGAAGTCATACGCCAGAGGGTAGCAGCGCGGCCGCTCACCAGCTCGTGTATTGCGGGCGGCCCTCGGCGTACCCGGACGCGCTCTGCACGCCGATCAGCGCGCGCTCGGCGAACTCGGCCAGATCGGCCGCACCGGCGTAGGTGCACGCCGAACGCACCCCGGTGGTGATCGAGTCGATCAGATCCTCGACGCCAGGACGTTCCGGGTCGAGGTACATCCGTCCGCTGGAGATGCCTTCCTCGAAGAGGGCTTTGCGGGACCGGTCGAACGCGCCCTCGCCGGTCGTGCGATTGGCCACTGCCCGGGCCGAGGCCATGCCGAAGCTCTCCTTGTACATGCGCCCGTCCGGTGTCTCGTGCAGATCGCCGGGCGACTCGTACGTGCCGGCGAACCACGATCCGACCATCACCGCCGACGCACCAGCGGCCAAGGCCAGCGCGACATCGCGCGGGTGCCGCACTCCCCCGTCGGCCCACACGTGCCGGCCGAGCTCGGCAGCGGCCGCGGCACATTCCAGCACGGCTGAGAATTGCGGACGGCCCACCCCGGTCATCATCCGGGTGGTGCACATCGCGCCCGGGCCGACGCCGACTTTGACGATGTCCGCGCCGGCGGCCACCAGATCGCGCACGCCGTCGGCGGACACCACATTGCCCGCCACCACCGGCACGGTCGGCGAGATCGAGCGAACTGCGGCCAGCGCGTCGAACATCCGCTGCTGATGCCCGTGCGCGGTGTCCACCACCAGCAGGTCGATGCCGGCGGCCAGCAGCTCGCCCGCCTTGGCCCGCACGTCGCCGTTGACGCCGATGGCCGCCGCCACCCGCAGGCGCCCGGACGCGTCGACCGCCGGGCGGTACACCGTCGTCCGCAGTGCGGCCGTCCGGGTCAGGATGCCGACCAGCTGCCCGTCCGCGTCGACGACCGGCGCCAGCCGGCGATTCGCCGCGTCCAACAGCTCGAACGCCTTCTGCGGCGACGCGGTGTCGGGCAAGGTCAGCACCGGTGTGGACATCACCCGGCGCAGCTGAGCGAACCGATCCGCGCCCAGGCAGTCGGCCTCGGTGACGACACCCACCGGCCGGCCGTCCTCGACGACGATCACCGCGCCGTGGGCCCGCTTGGGCAACAGTGCCAGCGCGTCACCGACCGGGCTCTGCGGTTCGAGCGTCAGCGGCGTGTCGAACACGGGGTGCCGGCTCTTGACCCAGCCGACGACCTCGCGCACCACCGGGGCCGGGATGTCCTGCGGCAGCACGACCAGGCCGCCCCGGCGGGCCACGGTCTCGGCCATCCGGCGCCCGGCCACCGCCGTCATGTTCGCCACGACGAGCGGGATGGTCGCGCCACTACTGTCCACAGTGGACAGATCGACGTCGAAGCGGGAGCCCACCTCCGATCGGGCGGGGACCATGAAGACGTCGTCGTAGGTCAGCTCGAACGGGGGTATCGGGTCAACGAAGCGCACGAGGCGGTCATTCTAGTGATCCCAGTCGCCGAGGGGGCAGGGCCGCCTGATTACGCTCGATACATGAGCGTCGCCGTGTTCGATATCGACGGTGTCGTCGCCGATGTCCGACACCGCCTGCATCACCTGGACAGCCGCCCCAAGGACTGGGGCGGCTTCTTCGGCGCGGCCGGCGACGACGCGCCGCTACCCGAAGGCGTCGCGCTTGCGGCTGATCTCGCCCAGCAGCACGAGCTCGTCTGGCTGACCGGGCGTCCGGAATGGTTGCGGGCCGTGACGGCTCGCTGGCTCGACCGGCACGAACTGCCGCGCGGTGAGCTGTTCCTGCGCGGTAACGCGGATCGGCGGCCGGCCCGGCTGTACAAGCTGGGCGTGCTGCGGCGCCTCGCGGCCCGGCCGATCGCGGCGTTCGTGGACGACGACATCGAGGTGATCGAGGCGGCGCGGCAGGCCGGCTTCCCAGCAGTGCTGGCCGACTGGCTGCCCCGCGCGCCGGAACTCGGCGAGGCCCAGGACCGGCTCGGGCGGACCTGACCGGCCGATGGGAACCTCACCAATGCCCGGGCGCGACGATCCGCACGTCGTGCTGCTGCGGCGCATCTTCCTCACGATCGTGACGGCCGCCTCGCTGCTGATCATCCCGTGGATCGCCTACCTCGCGGTCTCGCTGCCGGACCGCCATGTCGCCGGACATTGGAAGGCGGCCTGGGTGGGCTTCGACGTCATCCTCATGGGCCTGCTCGGCTGGACGGCCTGGAACGCCTGGCAGCGCCGGCAGATGCTGGTGTTCTCGGCGGTGATCACCGCGACCCTGCTCATCTGCGACGCGTGGTTCGACGTCGTGCTCGACTGGGGCACCAAGGACATGTGGTGGTCGCTCGCGACGGCGCTGCTCGGCGAGCTGCCGTTGGCCGGATTGTTACTCAGAGTTGCGGTGCGTTTAATCCGGGTGATGCAGCGCGCGCGATGGGCCGAGCTGGGCCGACCGGGCGAAGCCCCACCACTATGGCGAATCTCCTTCCTGGAGCTACTATCTGCCGAGCGGCCGAGCGCGCTCCGTAGCAGAGACTCAGCACCCTAAGTGACAGTGACACCCTTGTGCCGCAATGATATGGGCGGAATGTCTCACGACACACCATGTCGACGGGCTTGATTAACTGGCACATCCCTGCATCAGGGAGCACACTCGTGTCGAAGGTCACTGCAAGCGATTACAGGAAGAGAAAATGCTCACCGACGCTCAGGTAGCCCACCCGCTGCGCGCGTGCACTCATGTCCCGCCGTGCCCGCCGGCCGATGCGCTCGACCGAGATGCTGCGCATGTCCTCGCCGCGCATCCGGAGCAGGGCTGGAGCCTTCTGTGCAACGGCGTCGTCCTGTTCGAGGACACCGGTGAGCTGCTTCCGGACGGCCGGAGCATCGCGGCGCGCCGCACTGAGCTGCTCGCCGCCGCCGCGCACCGCGCCGCCAGCTAGCTAACCTCCCGCCTCAACCCGCCGCACCAACGCGGCCATTGGCGCACGTCCACCATCTGACGCACTGCGCAGCTCGACCGGCTGACTGATTGCGGCGACTACGGTGAAGGAGCTGCGGGGTGGGCCGCGGAGACGATCTGGGCCGCGGCTTCGGCCGAATCTGGTTCGCCACGGGCGCCACCGCGCTCGGCGCGCAGGTCGCCCAACTTGCCGTACCGCTGCTGGCGGTGGTGTCGCTGCACGCGTCGTCGGGGCAGGTCGGGCTACTCGGCGCCGCGCAGTGGCTGCCGTTCCTGCTGATCGCGCTGCCGGTCGGCCTGCTCGTCGACCGGCGCCGCCGCCGCCCGTTGCTGGTCGTGGCGGAGGGCATCCGGGTGATCGGTACCGTCGCGATCATCGTGCTCGGCGAGGCCCACGTGCTGACCCTGCCGGTGCTCGTGCTGCTCGCGGCCGTCGTCGGCTGCGGCACCGTCGTGTTCGAGGTGTCCTACCAGTCCTTCCTGCCCTCAGTCGTGCCGCGCACTCGGCTCGACGCCGCGAACAGCCGCCTGCAGGCGACCGAAGCGACTGCCCTGGTGGCCGGGCCCGGCGCCGGCGGTCTGCTCGTGCAGTGGCTCGGGGCACTGCCGACCCTCGCCGTCACGGCCGTCGGATCGCTCATGTCCGCAGCCGCCCTGTGGCGGATCCCCGAGCCGTTCCCGCCGGCCACCACGCGGAAGCCGGCAGCGCGCGACCTGCTCGACGGTCTGCGGTTCCTGCGACACGACCGGGTCCTGGCCGGCATGCTCGGCTTCTCGGCGATCGCCAATCCCTTCGCGCAGTGGATCACGCTGCTGTTCCTCGTCGACGGTGTGCGGCGACTTCACCTCACCACCGGGCAGGTCGGCGTCGTGCTCGCGATCGGTGCGGTCGGGACGCTGCTCGGCGCCGCCACCGCCCCGGCGATCGCCCGCCGCCTCGGCGCGCTGCGCACGATCCTCGTCACTTCCGTGGTGGATCCGCTCGTCCTGTTCGTCCTCCCGGCCGCGACGCCCGGGTGGGGGGTGTCCGCGCTCATCCCCGCCCTCGGTGCCGCCTTCGCCGTCAACGGGTACGCCGTCGGCCTGGACACGGTCGTGGTCACCACCGTTCGCCAGACGCGCACGCCCGACGATGTCCGCGGCCGGGTCAACGCCGCGACGCGCATGGTGTCCTACGGAACCATCGCCCTCGGCGCGGCGGCCGGCGGCCTCGTCGGCCAGCTGTTCGGCGTCCGGCTCGCTCTCCTCATCGGGTGCTTCGGCGCGCTCAGCACCGTGGCCTGGGTCGTCGGGTGGGCTGCCCTGCTCGCCCGCCACGACGAACGCCTCACGGTGCAGATCTAGTGTCCCGGCGAGATCGTCCAGGGCTGTAGTCGATCTCTTGCCGGCGCTCGCGCAGGGGTCGTTCTGCCGGGCACTGAGGCACCGGCTACTCGCCGAGCTGCAGGATCTGGTCGCAGGCGTCGGCGACGTCGGAATCGTGCGTGGCGAGGATGACGGTTGCTCCGTGGTCGGCTGCGCGTCGGAGCAGCCCGAGAACTCGCTGCTTGGATTCGTGGTCGAGTTCGGCGGTGGGTTCGTCCGCGATGAGCAGCGACGGACCGGTGACGAACGCGCGAGCGAGGGCGACGCGCTGCTGCTGGCCACCGGAGAGCTCGTCCACGAGGTGACGGTCCACCAGATCGATGCCGAGGGCCGCCAATGCCTGGCGGGCCTGCTGCCGGACTTGTTCGCGGGGCAGCTTGCGGGCCTGCAACGGGATCTGCACATTCTCGATCGCGGTAAGGACCCCGATCAGCCCGTAGCCCTGGAGCACTGAGCCCAGGAAGGGTGGCACCCCGGTGAGCTCCACGCCGCGCACATAGATCCGGCCGGAGTCGGGCCGATCGAAGCCCGCGAGCAGCGCCAGCAGAGTCGACTTGCCGGAGCCGGACGGGCCGACGACGCCGAAGACCTGCCCTGGTTCGGCACGCAGGGTGATCGACTGCAGGATCGGCCGGCCCGCACGGGCGTAACTGATGCCCTCGGCGCGGACCGGTGTGGCATCGACGGCCAACCCAGTTGGCCAGAGCTCGACAGTGTCACCAGTGCCCGCATGACTGTTCAATTGCTGCTCCGTAACGTTCCGGTCGACCCGTCCTCCGGGGCGGTCGACACCGTTACCGTAGCGGCGGGTGCGCAGCGACGGCTGCATGATCGAGGGTTCGCTGGGGGGCACGTGAACTGGCTGTCGCTGCTGGGGCGCGCCGCCTTGTCGCGGAAAGGCTTCTCGGCGGCGGTGTTCGCCGTAGGCGCCATCACGATGGCCGCTGCAGCGATCGGGCCGCTGTATGCCCGGGCGGCTCGCGAGTCTCTGTTGACCGACGCGCTCGACTCGGCACCAGCCGACCAAACTGGCGCGAGCTACACCTTCAACACCGATGATGTTGCCGGCCCCGGAGCGATCTCGGAAGCGTTGCGGACGGTGCGCGGACCAGCTCCCCCGAAGGAGTTCGCATCGCCGATCCTGGCGGTGGACGTGCCGGGGTTCCTCGTTTCGGGGGATTCACGCCACCAGATCCAGGCGAGCACTGATCTCGCGTGGCGCGCCGACGCGTGTGCCCATCTGGTCGTGATCGGCCGGTGTCCGGCCCGGCCCGGCGAGGTACTGGTCAGCCAGCGGACGCTGGACGGTGGGTACGGCTGGCACCGTGGCGGGACGCTGCGCGTCGCGGGCGAGAACGACGTCAGCATGCGGATCGTGGGCAGCTACCGGCCCAAGGACACCGCGGACCGGTTCTGGTTCGGCGGACCGTACTTCGACGCGCACCGGGCGCCTCCGGATCCGGACGTGGTCGACGCGGTGTTCACCACCCAGCAGACACTGGAGTCGATGCCGAGCCTGCCCCGGGCGACAATCTCGGCCGACTACCTCCTGCAGGCACGGTCGGTGCACCTGAATGACCTACCGAGGATCAAGTCGCAGGTGGCCGCGCTGACCCAGCTGTACACCGGCAACGATCCGGAGTTCGGCACCAGCTCCGTGCGGTTTCAGTCCCGCATCGCCGAGGTGTTCGCGTCCGCGGGCCGTGACGGGAGGAAGGCTCGAGTCGGGTCGTTGGTGGCGACCGTGGAGCTTGCCGCGCTGGCCTGGCTCGTGTTGTTCCAGGTCATGGCCGATGCCATCGAAGCGCGCGGCGGTGAGATCGCGCTGGCGAAGTTGCGCGGTCTGCGGCCATTGGACACGCTGCGCTTCGGTCTCGGCGAGCAGTTGCTGCCGATGGCTGCGGCGATCCCGGTTGCGCTCCTGGTTGCGCTCGCCGTCGTTCACCTGCTCGCCGGTCACCTGCTCGCATCGGGTGTGCCGGTGGTGATGACCTGGTCGCCGGTGTGGGCGCTGCTGATCGGGTTCACCGGAGGATGTGTGGCTGCGCTGTTGGCGGCGCGGCGTGTACTCACCAGGCCCGTGCTGGAACAGTGGCGCCGCACCGGCACCCCGCCGGCACCGCGGTTCGCGGTGCTGGCCCTTGATCTCGCGGTCGTGGCCGCCGCGATCGGCGCGCTGATCGAGCTGCGCTCGGGACGCATCGACCGGCCGTCCTCGCTCGGGTTGCTGGCGCCGGGGCTGCTCGTGGTGGCGGCCGCTCTCCTGGGAACGGGGCTGCTGGGCCTGGCCAGCCGCGCTCTGGTTGCGGCCACTGACGCATCGCGTCACCTGGGGATCTTCCTCGCGGTCCGGCAGGTCGCGCGCCGCCGCGCCGCGATTCGCCTGGCTGCGATATCGGCCGCGACGGTGGGCCTGGCGTCGTTCGCACTCGCCGAGCAAGCCGTCGTGTCGGCGAACCGCGTGCAACGCGCCGGGGTCGAGATCGGCGCGCCGCAGATCCTGTCGGTGCAGACCGCGCCCGGCCACGACCCGGTTCAGGCAACGCACGACGCCGACCCGCACGCGCAGTGGGCGATGGCCGCGGCCCGGTGGTTGCCGGACGGCGGCACGGTCGTCGGCACCGTCCTGGCCGTAGACAGCGCGCGGCTACCCGCGACGATGAATCGGGCGGATGCGCTGCCCGCGGCCAGCACGCTGCAGCAGGTGCTGACTACCGACACGCTGCCGAAGCTGTCGATTACCGGCGATGCGATCCGAGTCCGGCTCGACACCAGGGCGCTCAGCGCGCGGCAAGCGCCCACGGTCGAGTTCGACCTCGACCGGCCAGGGCGCACCCCGTTGCAAGTTGCTACTGAGCCGCTGCGGCGGGGCCGCGCCACCTACACCGTTGCCGTACCGTGCGCGAGCCAACCCTGCACCCTTGCCTCGATCACCTGGGAGCGCGGTGTGGTCGACACCTTCGGGGCCAGCTCGGCGACCATGCTGATCACCGCGATCGACCAACACCTCCCGTCAGGTGGTTGGCGACCGGTCCCGGCCAGGCTCAGCGACGCACAGGCCTGGCGCGCCCACGCGCAGAAGACCTATTCCACCACCCGGCTACAGGCCTCGGCCGCCGGACTTCAGGTGCGCTTCGCCGACAGCGAGGGTGAGTCCGCAAGCATCGAGTACGCCGACTTTCCCAGACCCGCCGTGGCGATCGCCACGCCATCCGCCGTCACTTCCGGCGACCAGGCCGCATCGGTCTTGCTCGACCTCAGGCCTGCATCGCTTTCCTACCGCCTCGCCCGGTCGGTCCCGCTACTGCCCGCGGTCGTCGACAACGGATTCCTCATCGATCTGCGACCCGTGCTCGAGGCTCTACCCGAGTTCAGCACCGGGGCGCGATGGGAGGTCTGGCTCGGACCCCACGCGCCACCCGACGCCGTCACCCAACTTCAGCGACACGGACTGCTCGTCCAAAGCGAACACACCACCGGCCAACGGCGCGCCATCCTGGGCCGGCAAGCGCCGGCGCTCGCCCTCGGAGTGTTACTGGCTTGTGCCATCGCCGCCGCAATCCTCTGCGTCGCCGCGACCGCAACCGCTGCCGCGGCCAGTGGTCGACGGCGGTCTTTCGAACTCGCCGCGTTGCGTGTTCTCGGCGTGCGCCGTCGCGCGCTGCTGCGCGGGTCGTTCCTCGAGCAAGCCGTGCTGCTCGGTGCGGCAGTGATCATCGGCGTGCCCGGGGGCGGCGTCGCGGCCCAGCTCACAACGACTCGGATCCCGGTGTACTCGGACACCACGCCGGTGCCGATGACTTACACAGTGCACCTAGGGTCGATCATGATCTTCGCTGCAATCTTGGTCGTTCTGCTCGCCGCGACCGCGCTCACCGCCGCCGTGGCCCTCACGCGCGCCGCCGTGCCCACCCGCCTGCGCGAGGCCGAGCAGTGACCACCACCGCGAAGTTCCAGGCCGGGCTCAGCGTCCGTTGCGAAGCCCTGCACCATGCCTACGTCGCCAACGGAACGGCGAACGTCGCCCTTCAGCGCATCGACCTCACCGTGCACGCCGGCGAGAACGTCGCCATCCTCGGCGTCTCCGGCTCGGGCAAGTCCACCCTGGTCACACTCGTCGCCGGCCTGCAACGGCCCACCTCGGGCCACCTCTACATCGGGGCCGACGACGTCGCTCTGATGAACGAACGTGAGCTGCTACAGCTGCGCGGCCAACGGGTCGGCGTCGTCCTGCAAAACCCGGCTCGCAACCTGCTGCCCTACGGCACCGGCCTGGACAACGTCACCTTCGCTCAACGATCGACCCGCGGCTATCGCCGCCAACAACTCCCCAAGCCCAGGCAGTTGCTCGAAGATCTCGGCCTCGCGCATCTGGCCCGGCAGCGGGTCAACAAGATGTCCGGCGGGGAACAGCAGCGTCTCGCCGTCGCCGTCAGCGTCGCCGCCGCACCCGGACTGGTGATCGCCGACGAACCGACCAGCCAAGTCGACCGGGCCAGCCGCGACCAGGTCGTCGAGCTCCTCCTCCGGGTCGGACACAACTACGGCCTGACTCTTCTCGTCGTCACCCACGACCCGCACGTCGCAGGGGCACTCGGCCGTACGATCACCATCCACGACGGGCTGGCCCACGACCGCGGCCAAACGCTCGAACAGTTCACCAACGTCAACCCGGACGGGTCCATCCCGCTCCCCCACGACCTCGCCCAACGATTCGCACCCGGTACGCGCACCCGCATCATCCGCAAAGCCCGGGGGATCGAGCTTGTCCCCGACGACGAGCCGTGAGGACGGCCGGCGACGCACTCGCTTACGCGTACTCCTCGACCGGTGGGCAGGCGCACACCAGGTGGCGATCGCCGTAGGCCCCGTCGATGCGCCGCACCGGTGACCAGTACTTCGCCGTCGGCTGCACGCCGTCCGGGTACGCGGCCTCGTCCCGCGAGTACGGGTGCGGCCACTCCCCGACCAGGCAGGCCGCGGTGTGCGGCGCGTTGCGCAGCGGGTTGTCGTCGACCGGCCACTCGCCCGCGCCGACCCGGTCGATCTCGCCCTTGATCGCGATCATCGCGTCGACGAACCGGTCGAGTTCTGCCAGGTCCTCGGACTCGGTCGGCTCGACCATCAGCGTGCCCGCGACGGGGAACGACATGGTCGGCGCGTGGAAGCCGTAGTCGATCAGCCGCTTGGCCACGTCGTCGACGGTCACCCCGGTCTCGCGAGTGATGCCCCGTAGATCGAGGATGCACTCGTGCGCGACCAGCCCGTGCGCCCCGGCGTACAGCGTCGGGAAGTGCGGGGCGAGTCGCCGGGCCAAGTAGTTGGCCGACAAGATCGCGATGGCTGTCGCTCGGGCCAATCCGGTCGGGCCCATCAGGCGCAGGTAAGCCCAGGTGATCGGCAGGATCGACGCCGATCCCCAGGGCGCGGCCGCGATGGCGCCACTGCCGGTGTCCGGCCCGGCCGTCGGCTGCAGCGGGTGGTTGGGCAGGAAGGGTGCCAGGTGCTCGCGCACCGCCACTGGTCCGACGCCCGGGCCGCCGCCGCCGTGCGGGATGCAGAACGTCTTGTGCAGATTCAGGTGCGAGACGTCGGCGCCGAACTTGCCGGGCCGGGCCAGCCCGACCATGGCGTTCAGGTTCGCGCCGTCCAGGTACACCTGCCCGCCGGCGTCGTGCACGAGCCCGCACACCTCGGCGATGTGATCTTCGAAGACGCCGTGCGTGGACGGGTAGGTCACCATCAGCCCGGCCAGCGAGTCGGCGTGCTCGGCGATCTTGGCGCGCAGGTCGTCGAAGTCGATCTCACCCTCGTCGCCGGACGTCTTGACCACCACCACCCGCATGCCGGCCAGCACGGCGCTCGCCGCGTTGGTGCCGTGCGCGCTGGCCGGGATCAGACACACGTCGCGATGCGTGTCTCCCCGAGAACGGTGGTAGGCAGCGATGGCCAGCAGGCCGGCGTATTCGCCCTGCGCGCCGGCGTTCGGCTGCAGCGACACGGCGTCGTAGCCGGTGATCTCGGCCAGCCACTTCGTCAGGTCGTCGAACAGCTGGGCGTAGCCGTCGAACTGGCCGGCCGGCGCGAACGGATGCAGGCCGGCGAAGCCCGGCAGGCTGATCGGTTCCATCTCGGTCGTGGCGTTCAGCTTCATCGTGCACGAGCCGAGCGGGATCATGCCGCGGTCCAGCGCGTAGTCGCGATCGGCCAGCCGGCGCAGGTACCGCAACATGGCGGTCTCGGAGCGATGGGCGGAAAATACAGGATGGCTGAGGAACGGCGACGTGCGCGCGAGCGAAGGCGGCAACGGCGCGTCGGAGTCGAGCCGCTCGACGTCGGTGTAGCTGAGGCCGAGCCCGAAGGCCCGCCACACCGCGACGAGGTGTCCGCGGCGGGTGACCTCGTCGCAGGCGATCGACACGGTGTCGTCGTCGACCAGGCGCAGGTTGATCCCCTCGGCCAGCGCGGCGGCCAGCACGGCGTGCGCGCGTCCGGGTACCTGCGCGGTGATCGTGTCGAAGAACGGTGCGTCGCCGATGTCGACGCCGCCCTCGCGCAGTCCGGCGCCGAGGATGCTCGCCATCCGGTGCACCCGCTCGGCGATCGCGGTCAGGCCGTCCGGACCGTGGTAGACGGCGTACATGCTGGCGATGTTGGCCAGCAGCACCTGCGCCGTGCAGATGTTGCTCGTCGCCTTCTCGCGCCGGATGTGCTGCTCGCGGGTCTGCAGGGCCAGCCGGTAGGCGGGCCGGCCGACGGCGTCCACGGACACCCCGACCAGCCGGCCCGGCAGCTGGCGCTCCAGACCGGAGCGGACGGCCAGGTAAC
>DASXYE010000031.1:0-9765 GCA_036502695.1 Jatrophihabitantaceae bacterium | reverse complement strand
CAGCTGGGTGCCCGCGCACCGGGCCGCGGACAAGACGAACGGCCCCTACGCGATGGGTTACTACACCCGCGAGGACCTCCCGTTCCAGTACGCGCTGGCCGACGCCTTCACGATCTGCGATCAGTACCACTGCTCGGTGCTCGGCCCGACCTGGTCGAACCGGCTCTACTGGATGACCGCCACCATCGACCCGAGCGGCCACAACGGCGGCCCGGTCACCTACAACGGCATTCCGAGCGGCCACCCGTACACCTGGACGACCTACGCCGAGCGGCTGGAGGCGGCCGGTGTGAGTTGGAAGGACTACCACTACGGCACCGGCCTGGTCGGGCACGGCATGCTGCCGCAGTTCCAGAGCTTCCAGGACGCCCAGCCCGGATCTCCCTTGTACGAGAGGAGCATTCGCCTGTCGGAGATCGGGCAGTTCGAGTACGACGCGGTGCACGACCAGCTTCCGACCGTGTCGTGGCTGCACCCGCCGAACGGCGCTTCGGAACACCCCGGCGAGCCCGCCACCGTTCCGTCGCCGGCCCAGGGCGCCGCGTACGTGGCGTCGATCCTCTCCGCGCTCGCGAGCAACCCCGACGTCTGGGCCAAGACGGTGTTCATCCTCAACTACGACGAGAACGACGGCCTGTTCGACCACGTGGTGCCACCGACCGCGCCGCCCGGCACGCCCGACGAGTACGTCGACGGCCGGCCGATCGGGGCCGGGTTCCGCGTGCCGTGCATCGTCGTCTCGCCCTGGAGCGTCGGCGGCTACGTGTGCAGCCAGAAGTTCGACCACACGTCAGTGCTCCAGTTCCTGGAGAAGATCACCGGGGTCCAGGAGCCGAACATCTCGGCCTGGCGACGGCGGACCTTCGGCGACCTGACCCGCACGCTGCGCCTCGGCCACCGCGCCCCGGCGCCGGTCGTGGCCGACACCGGCGGCAACCTCAACCTCGCCACCTACGAGCTCGCCCACCTGCCGCCACCGGCCTTCCCCGGCGCCACGCAGACCGTCCCGCATCAGGAGAAGGGCCACCGTCGCCACACCTGAGCCGCGCGCCGGCGCTGCACCGGCTATTCGTACTGCAGGGCGTCCAGCGGTTTGAGCCGGGCGGCGCGCCGGGCCGGGAAGATCGCGGCGAAGATGCCGACCACGACGGCGACGATCGCGAACTCGATCAGCTGCGGCACCGGCACGATGAACTCGACGAAGTCCACGCGCGCGCTGAGCAACGCCGCGAGGATCAGTCCGACGATGATGCCGAGCAAGGCCCCGATCAGCGCGGTGATGACGCTCTCGTGCCGGATCATCCGGCGGGTCTGGCGGCGGGTCATGCCGATCGCACGCAGCATGCCGAGTTCGCGGGTGCGTTCGAACACGGTGAGCACCAGCGCGTTCACGATGCCGAAGATGCTGACCACAACGGACAGGGCCAGCAGTACGTAGAGGACGTTGAGGATGGCCTTGAGCGGGGCGATCTGATCGTGCTTGAACTGCGCGCGGGTGACCGCCTTGGCGTTCGGGAACGGGGTGAGCGCCGCCTTCAGCGCGGCCGTGTTGGCGGCGCTGACCCCGCCGCGCATCCGGACGAAGCTGTAGAGGTTCTGCGGTTGCTGGTAGTTGCGGTCGAACGCCGCGGTCGAGATGGTCACCGACCCGAACGGTGAGCCGCCCGCCGGCGCGTGGAACGTCCCGGCCAGCCGGAACGTCAGCCGGCTACCGGTCGGCGTCTGCAGCGAGAACGGCGAGCCGATGTTCAGGTGGTGGCTCTTGGCGTACCCGTCGGTGGTGATCGCGCCGTCGGCGCCGAGCTGGCCGAACGTCGCCTGCGAGCCGCGTCGCCAGTCCATCCGCAAGACGTCGCCGGCCTGGGGGTCGACCGCGGTGAGCACGATGGTCTTGCCGAACACCCGGGCATCGCCGGTGCGGACGCTGGCGATCGCCTGCACTCCGGCGGCGGTGGCGGCGCCGTCGGCGACACTGGTCGGAAACGCCTCGAACGCGTTCCGCGAGGTGATCGCGTAGTCGGCGACGAAGATCCGGTCGATGGTCCGCTCGAACGGCTGGATGATGCCGGCGGCGAGCGCGGCCATCAGCGTGACCAGGGCCAGCCCGATCATGAGTGCGGCGGCCGTGGCCGCGGTGCGTTGCGGATCGCGCCGGCTGTTCTCGCCGCCGATCGTGGTGGCCGATCGCTCGGTGAGCACACCGGGGAAGTCGGCCGGCCACTCCGGCTGCCAAGGTGTGACGCGTCGGCGCAGCGCCATGATCGCGACGATGACCAGCACCACGGGATTCAGCACGGCGCCCAGCACGAACGCGCCCGTACGCCTGGGTATGGCACCTGGGCCCGGCGACGTCCCAGGACCCCAGACGCCGTACCGCAACAGCCAGTACGGCAAGGAGAAGAGCGGCCAGATCAGCGCCGAGAACGCGATCACCGCCCACCGGGCGACCGGGCTGGCGGCCTTGGCGATCGGGCCCACCAGGCGGGCCGAGAACACCGCCACGCCGACGAACATCAGCAACGCGCCGACCAGCAGGAACACCAGCAACGGACCGGTGCCCAGCGAGCGCACGAACAGGCCGATCAGCAACGCCCCGAACCCGACGAGCAGGGTGAGCGCCGCGCCGAGCCCGCGGTAGCGGTGCAGCCGGCCCGGCGCCAGCTTCGCCCCTTCGCGCACGGCGGCGATCGGGGGGACCCGGGTGGCGCGCACCGCCGGGCGCAGGCTGGCCAGCACGGTGATCAGGGTGCCGACCAGCAGGGCGACGATGATCGTCCGCGGCTTCAGCACCAGGCCGTTGTTGGGCAGGGTCAGCGAGATCGACTCGAACAGCTTGAACAGCCCGACCGCCAGTCCCAGTCCGAGCACCAACCCGACGGCGGCGGCGGTCGCACCCATGACGGCGGCCTCGAGCAACACCGATCGCAGCACCTGCCGCCGCGACGCCCCCAGCGTGCGCAGCGTGGCGAACTCGCGGGTGCGCTGGGCGATCGTGATCGACAGCGAGTTGGCAATCACGAACGACCCTACGAACAAGGCGATTCCGCCGAAGGCCAACAGGAACGTCTGCAGGAACGAGATGAACCCGCTCGTGTCGCTGGCGTCCTGGGACGCTTGCTCGGCGCCGGTGCGTACCTGGGTGTTCGGCGGCAGCACCTTCGTGACGGCGGCGATCAGTTGCTTGGACGAGACTCCGGGTCGCGCCCCGATGAGGATCTCGTCCAGCTGACCGGCCTTGTCGAACAGCCGCTGGGCCGTGGGCAGCTCGAACCCGGCGATGGTGGCGCCGCCGATGGAGGACACCGACCCGAACTTGACGATGCCCGAGATCCGCAACTGCTCGGCCGGTCCACGGGCCTGGACGCCGATGGTCTGCCCGACGGCGAGGTGCTTGCGCTGCGCGGTGGATCGGTCGATGACGACCTCGGCGCCGCGCGGCCAGGCGCCGCTGACCAAGGCCAGCGGGTTGAAGTCGGGCTGCGTCGGGTCGAGGCTGAAGCCCAGGTTCGGGGCGCCGCCGAAGGCGATGGCCTTGCCGCTCTTGTCGATCAGGTGCGCGTCGCCGGTGACCAGCCCGGACGCCCCGCGCACGTCGGGCAGCGCCTTGACCCGAGCGAGCAGCGTCGCGTCGAACGACGGGGTGTCCCGTCCCGGATTGCTGTTGTTCGACGAGAACGCTTCCTTGCCGGTGATCGCCGCATCGGTGTTGCGGTACGTCTGCTTGAAGATCGAGTGGAATGCGTCGTTGATCGAGTCGGTCAGCACGTACGTGCCGGCCATGAGCGCGACGCCGAGCACGACGCCCAGCGCGGTGAGCACCGTGCGCAGCTTGCGGGCCAGCAGGCCGCGCAGTGCGAAGGCGATCATTTGAGCGTCTCGACGGCGGCCAGGATCTCGTGCCGGGACGAGCGGGGGAGCTCGCGGACGATGCGCCCGTCGGCGAGCAGCAGGATCCGGTCGGCCATCGCCGCCGCGGCGGCGTCGTGCGTGACCATCACGGTGGTCTGCCCGTACGCCTCGACCGAGGTGCGCATCAGCTCGAGGATCTCGCCGCTGGTCGTCGAGTCCAGGTTGCCGGTCGGCTCGTCGGCGAACACCACGGTCGGCCGCGACACCAGCGCCCGGGCGATGGCCACCCGCTGCTGCTGGCCGCCGGACAGTTCCGCCGGGCGGTGCCGCAACCGGTCGGCCAACCCCACCCGGGCGACCAGGTCGTCGAACCATTCCGGGTCCGGCTTCTCGCCGGCGATCGTCAACGGCAGCAGCATGTTCTCGCGCGCCGTGAGCATCGGCAGCAGGTTGAAGAACTGGAAGATGAAGCCGATGTGCTGGCGCCGCAGCTTGGTCAGCGCGGTGTCGGCCAACGTCGTGATGTCGGTGCCAGCGAGGTGCACGGAGCCGGACGTCGGCTGATCCAACCCGGCCAGGATGTGCATCAGCGTGGACTTGCCCGAGCCGGACGGGCCCATGACCGCCGTCAGCTGCCCGACCGGGATGTCGACGTCGACCCCGCACAGCGCCGCTACGGCAGTGTCGCCTTCGCCGTAGACGCGACCGATTCCGCGGCCGACGACGACCGGTGCCCCGCTCTGGCTGACCATCCGCCCAGCATGCGCGATCGGGGGCCGCCAGCGGAAGCAGCCGCGCGCAGGAGCAGCCGGCCGCTCGCCATCGGGGCCAGCAGACCGAGCACGGCCGACGCGGCGAACACCTGCCGCGGCGTGGCCACCACCGCGATCGCGCCGCCCAGGAAGAACGCCCCGATCATCGCCGCCGACGTGATGCCGTTCACGGTGGCGGACACCCGGCCGCGCACCTCGTCCGTCGCGCGCAGCATGGTCAGGGTGTTGACGCCGTACACCAGCAACCCGTTCGCGGCACCGCCCATCAGGGCCACCGGGACGATCCAGCCGACGGCCGGCGCCGCGGCGTAGCCGAACATCGCGACCGACAGCACGGCCGAGCTGGCCAGCACGAGTCGGACCAAGGCGTCCTGTTGCCGCCATCGCCGGCTGACGAGCGAGCCGAGCAGCATGCCGGCGCCCCACATGGCCGCGAGCAGTCCGTACCACGTGGCCGAAGCGTGCAGCGTGTCGCGGACCAGGAACACGTCGATGACGTTCACCATCGCGCCGAGCACGATGAACCCGGCCAGCAGGCTAAGCAGTACGACCAGCACCGGATCGTCCCGGACGACGCGCAGGCCGCCGTGCTGCGCCGCAGCCGCCGCGCGGCCGAGACGGCGGCGGGTGCGCACGAGCAGCGCGGCCAGGGTGACCAGCCCGAACGTGCCGGCGTCCAGCAGCAGCGGCACGCGCGCGCCGTACAGCCCGGTGAGCACACCGCCGACGGCCGGCGCGACGATGCTCGCCACCGTCCGGACCGACTGCATGAGACTCATCGCTGCGGGCAACCGCTCGTCGCCGGTGATCCGGGGCAGCAGCGCCGCCCACGTGGCACCGTTGACCGACTGCCCGACCCCGAGCGCGGCGACCAGGACCAGAACGGTCGGCAGGCTGTGTACGTAGGCCAGCGCGGTGCACGCGAGCGCCTGCGCCGTGCCGGACCAGACCAGTAGCACCCGGCTGTCATAGCGATCGACCAGTCGCCCGGCGAGCGGCGCGCATACGACGAGCGGCAGCGCGCCGGCGATGAACAGCGCGGCGATGGCGGCGGTGCCGCCGCCGGAGTCGTGCAGCCGCAGGGTGAGTGCGACCACGGCCGCCTCGTCACCGAGCAACGAGATCGACCGCGCCAGGATGGTGATCCACAGATCGCGGTTACGCCGCGGCTCCACCGATGTGAAAGACATACTGTGAAGTTATTACTTCACATCTTGCCCGTCAAGAGGCGACCGATCCCGTAGCGTGGGGGCGTGCCGACCCGCGCATCCCGACAACATCGCAAGAACGTCGTGCTGACCGACCCGCGCGCCATCAAGGCGCTCGCCCATCCGGCCCGCCTGGCCGTGATCGACGAGCTGTTCGCCGGGCGCGAGCTGACGGCCACCGAGTGCGCCGAGATCGCCGGCCTGTCGCCCAGCGCGATGAGCTATCACCTGCGGGCACTGGAGAAGTGGGGCATCGTCGAGCGGGCCGACGCATCCGGTGACGGGCGGGAGCGGCCGTGGCGGGCGGCGGGCGACGTGTTGACGATCGACTCGGCCGAGCCGCGGGCCTCGGCCGTGGCCGAGTCGATGATGGTGAGCCGCATGCTCGACCGGACGCGGGGCGATCTGCTCGACTGGGTCGCGCGCGACGACCGGAATCAGCACGGCTGGCGGGACGTCACGAACCTGGCCAGCGGCCTGCGGTGGCTGACTGACGACGAAGCCGAAGAACTCGGTGAGGCCGTCAAAGAGCTGCTCGACAAGTACCCGCGGGCGTCGGGGACGGCGCGGCCGCCCGGTGCGCGACGGGTGCGCGTCGCCTACGTGATGGTGCCGACCGAGGCCCCCTGAGCTCGGTCCCCCGACCGCGGCGCCTGAGCTCGGTCCCCCGACCGCGGCTCCCGACCGCGACGCGGGGCGCGCCCGTCCGGCCCGTTGAGTGGTGACTTTCGCGTCGAGTGGTGCGTTACAACGCACCACTCGACGGATAACGCACCACTCAACGGGAGGGCGGCGGGTGAATGCTTACGGCGCGAACGTGATTTGGACGCGGTCCTCGACCGGGTAGTAGCCCAGCAGTTGATAGATCTTGTTGGACGTGGGGTTGGCCAGGTCGGTGAACAGCACGGGGATCGCGCCGAGATCGAGAATGTCGCGCGTGGCCGCCGCGGTCACGGCCGACGCGTAGCCCCGTCCGCGGCAGTCCGTCGGCGTGTACACCGGTCCGATTCGGGCGCTGCCCGCCTCCGGGGGACGGCGTGCCGCGAGCGACACCGGACGGTCACCGTCCCACCAGAGCCACACGCGGCCGGTGGCGAGCGCCCGGTCGGCGAACTCCGCGGGCCGGCGCAGCATCGCGTGGGCCTCGCTGTTGAACGCGCCGTACCAGTCGACGAGCAGCTTCCGGTCGTCGGCGGACGCCGGTCGCGGTTCGCCGGCCACGCCCTGGGGTGGGGCGAGCTCGTCCAGGCGGAACAGCCGCATGCCGGTCCGCTGCAGCTGCTGCCGGTCGGGCATTGCGGCTACGGCCGGGTCCACGGTGTCGACCGGGCCGGAAACCCCTATCAGGTCGGGCAATTGCCGGACCAGTGCGATCGCAGCTGCGAGATCAGGCCCGTCCCATCCGGAGGTGAACAAGGCAGGGAACTGTCGGTCGGACCGAATCACCAGTGCGTCCGTACCCTGGCGTACGGCGCACCAGGCTTCGGGTGCCGTCTCGGCCCGGACCTCCGCGACGATCGACCCGAGCACGGTGGCCCGCACCGGGTCGGCCGCGAGCAGCCGGTCGAGCAGCGACGAGATCTGCGCCGGATCGGTGATCACGTTCACTGTCATGGTGTCGATCATCCGAGGTGCCCCAAGCGGTTTGTAGGCTGCCGGCGTGCCTCTTATGCGGTTCGCTGGAATCCTGGCCGGGGTGGGCGTCCTCGCCGCGTGCAGCAGCGGAGGGGCCAAGGGCATCAGCATCGACGACCTCACCAAGGCCTCAAACACCTGTCCGGTAAGGCTTTCCGACGCAGCGGCTAATTCGGCCCAGCTGACCGCGTCGGCTTCCGGGTCGGCGACGGCCGCGGCCAGCACCGCCCCGCCGAGCGACTTGTCCGCCCCGGCGCTCGCCCGGGCCAACGGCGTCGAGGTCGACTGCTCGGTGACCGCGTCGAACGGCGACCGGGTCGACCTGATGCTGATCGCGTCGCGAGTGCGTGGCGGCGCGGTGGGGTTGCTGCTGCCGCTGCTGCAACGCGACGGAGCGCTGACCGTCGCACAGCTCGAGGGCGTCGCCACCTCCGGTGAGAGGACCCGGCCGGGACGGCTGGTCGCGGTGCCCGGGTCGTCCGCGGTTGCCCTGGCTGTGGTCGACGTCAAGGGCGCGAAGTCGGCGGCGTTCGAGCTGAGCAGCCAGAGACTCGATCGGTCACACGTCGAGGCCATCGCCCGGGATCTCGCGGGAAAGCTGAGCTGACCATCCGTACGATGCAGGCGTGACCGAGACCCGCCCGCCTGCCCCTGACCTGCCGACCCAGTACGCGCCGGCAGAGGTAGAGGCGTCGCTGTACGAGCGGTGGGTCGAACGCGGCTACTTCACCGCCGATGCCACCAGCGACAAGCCCCGCTGGGGCATGGTGATTCCGCCGCCCAACGTGACCGGTGGCTTGCACGTCGGGCACGCCCTCGAGCACACGCTGATGGACGCGCTCACCCGGCGCAAGCGCATGCAGGGCTTCGAGACGTTGTGGCTGCCCGGCATGGACCACGCCGGCATCTCCACGCAGACCCTGGTCGAACGGCACCTCGCCGAGACCGAGGGCAAGAGCAAGCACGACTACACGCGCGCGGACTTCGTCGCCAAGGTGTGGGCGTGGAAGGAGGAGAACGGCGGCAAGATCCTCGGCCAGATGCGCCGGCTCGGTGACAGCGTCGACTGGACGCGCGAGCGGTTCACCATGGACGAAGGCCTGTCGGTGGCCGTCCGGACGATCTTCAAGAAGCTCTACGACGACGACCTGATCTACCGGGCCGAGCGGATCATCAACTGGTGCCCGCGCTGCCTCACCGCGCTGAGCGACATCGAGGTCGACCACTCCGACGACGACGGCGAGCTCATCTCGATCCGCTACGGATCCGGCGACGAGTCCGTCGTCGTGGCCACCACGCGGGCCGAGACGATGCTGGGCGACACCGCGGTGGCCGTGCATCCCGACGACGAGCGTTACCAGCACCTGATCGGCGAAGAGGTCGCGCTGCCGTTGACCAATCGGCGCATCCCGATCGTGGCCGACGACCACGTCGACCCCGCGTTCGGTACCGGCGCGGTGAAGGTCACGCCGGCGCACGACCCGAACGACTTCGAGATCGGGCAGCGGCACCACCTGCCGAACGTGATCATGATGGACGAGCGCGGCAACATCACCGTGCCCGGGCCGTTCGAGGGGCTGGACCGGTTCGAGGCCCGCCGGGCCGTGGTGGCCGCGCTGCGCGAGGAGATGCGCATCGTCGCCGAGAAGCGGCCGTACCAGCACGCGGTGGGGCACTGCTCGCGGTGCGACACGGTGGTCGAGCCGCGGCTGTCGCTGCAGTGGTTCGTGCGGGTGGCGTCGCTGGCCAAGGCGGCCGGTGACGCGGTGCGCGACGGGCGGGTGGTCATCGAGCCGGCGTCGCTGACGCAGCGCTACTTCGACTGGGTCGACAACATGCACGACTGGTGCATCAGCCGCCAGCTGTGGTGGGGACACCAGATCCCGGTCTGGTACTCCGCCGATGACGACATGGTGGCGCTCGGCCCGGGGGAGCAGCCGCCGTCGGGCTGGACGCAGGATCCCGACGTGCTCGACACGTGGTTCTCGTCGGCGCTGTTCCCGTTCTCCACGCTGGGCTGGCCGGACGAGACGGCCGACCTGAAGCGGTTCTATCCGAACGACGTGCTGCTGACCGGCTACGACATCCTGTTCTTCTGGGTCGTGCGGATGATGATGTTCGGCCTGTATGCCATGGACGAGGTGCCGTTCCGCACGATCGTCCTGCACGGGTTGGTGCGCGACCAGTACGGCCGCAAGATGTCCAAGTCGAAGGGCAACGCCGTCGACCCGCTCGTCTGGATGGATGCCTACGGCGCCGACGCGGTGCGCTTCTCGATGGCTCGCGGCGCCAATCCCGGA
>DASXYE010000030.1:0-8432 GCA_036502695.1 Jatrophihabitantaceae bacterium | reverse complement strand
CTGGTGCGCTCCGGCGCCTTGCTCGACGTCGAGCTGACCAAGGACACCCCCGATCGCCTCAACGACGCCCTCGTCCGCGGCGACCTGGACATCGGCCCGATCTCGCTGGTCGAGTACCTGCGGCACGCGTCCGAGCTGGTGCTGTTGCCCGATCTGGCCGTCGGCTCGGACGGTCCGGTGCTGTCGGTGAACCTGGTGGCGCAGAAGCCGCTGTCGGCGGTCGAGCGGGTGGCGCTGGGGTCGACGTCGCGCACCTCCGTGCTGCTGGCTCGGATGTGGCTGGCCGAGGTGCACGGCGTGCGGCCGGAGTACTTCACCTGCCCGCCCGAGCTGACCGCGATGCTGCTCGAGGCCGACGCCGCCGTGCTCATCGGCGACGCTGCGCTGCGCGCGACCTACGAGGCGCCGGGGCTCGGCCTGGACGTGTACGACCTGGGCGCGGTGTGGCGATCCTGGACGGGGCTGCCGATGGTGTTCGCCGTCTGGGCGGCGCGGCGGTCCTATGCGGAGGCGCATCCCGGGCTGGTCAAGGACGTGCACGCGGCGTTCGTCCGCAGCCGCGACGACGCGCTGGCCCACGTGGACGAGGTGGCCGCCCAGGCCGCCCGCTGGGAGCCGTTCGACCCGGCGACGCTAGCCCGCTACTTCCGCACGCTGGACTTCTCGCTCGGCGCCCGGCAAGTGGCCGGCCTGACCGAGTTCGCCCGCCGCGCGGCCGCCACCGGCGCCGTCCCCGACCCGGTAACCCCAACCTTCGCCGACGTCTGACCGGCTCCGTCCACGCTGGTTGCTCGGTCCAACGCAAGTCGTCCGCGCTTTGCGACGCTCTAGCGCCGGCAAGCGCGGACAACCTCGTGAACGGCCGGGCCGGCGAGCCTTGATGATCTCTGGTGAAACCGCGAGGTGCGCGATCAGGGCCGAGGTGATCAACGAGTCTGAGCCAGGATGAGCACGCCCGGCCTGATGATCTCGGCAAGATAGACCAGATTTGGTCACTTCTGCCGAGATCATCAAGCGAAGGGCACCAAATCCGCAGGAAGATCACCCTGCTGATCGGATCTTCCTGCGCCGGCTGCCCGGGGAGGCCGTATGCGCAGGAAGATCGCAGGCGTCAGAACGCGACGAGCGCTCGCGCGAGAGGCGGGATTAAATACCGCAAAGGCGGGCGCAACTCCCGCCCCCCTGTCGCGCCCGCCTTAGCGGATGTCGCTCGGCCGGATCCCCCGTTCCGCCGATCTGACAGGGATTAGCTTCGCGCATCGCGGTGGCAGGTTTCTGGCATGGCTGGCGAGGCGCCGGCGGTCGACATCTGCGGGGCGCCGAACCCCTGGAAATGCTGGCCGTAAGCCTTCTCTGCCGATCCCGATGTGCGCCCCGGCTACGGGCGCTGGTACGGGAATTGCGATGAGCTAGTGCGGGTCGCCGAGGGCGGCGAGCAGCTCGTCGACGGCGACGAGGCCGGGGCGGTGGCCGCTGCGGGCGAACAGCGTGCGCGCCGTCTCGGCCTGGGTCCGCGCGGCGGCCAGCTCGCCCTTGTGGATGGCGACCGCCGCGAGCCGTTGCCGCGCCTTGCCCTCGCTGATGCGATCGCCGAGCCGGGTGGCCAGCTCGCGGGCAAGCTCCGCGAACTCCACTTCGCGGTCGAGGTCACCACCGGCGTCGGCGTGCGAAGCCATCGCGAGCAGGGCTTCCAGCTCGGCGGCCGGGGCCTGGCCATGC
Organism: Jatrophihabitantaceae bacterium; assembly: GCA_036502695.1. GTDB lineage: Bacteria > Actinomycetota > Actinomycetes > Mycobacteriales > Jatrophihabitantaceae > DASXRA01. Next base: position 6,713 of record DASXYE010000030.1, on the reverse strand, counting down.
TGAGCCACGGAAAGGCCGCGCTCCAGCTGCTGCGTGGCGACCAGCGGCGAACCGGACGCCAGCTGCACCAGCCCGCTGGCCACCAGCGCCCGGGCGAACAGTTGTGAGTCGTCGATCGTCTGGGCCAGGGCCAGAGCCGCCCGGGCGTTGTAGGCCGCGTCCTCGGCGTGATCCATTGCCAGGGCGGTGATGGCCAGCGCCACATACGTCTCGCCGAGCAGGACCGGGTTGCCGGCCTGTTCGTCCAACCGCAGGGCGGCTTGCATGTAGTTCCAGGCCCGCTCGTAGTCGCCGCGCAGGTGGGCGACGATGCCGAGGTTGCCGAGATTCACGTTGGGTTGCCCACCCGGCAGCCGTTCGTTCAACGTCAACGCCTGGTGGTAATAGCGCTCAGCGGCGCCGAGGTCGCCGCGGCCCATCCGCTCGTTGTTGCCGAGGTCGTTGAGGCAGGCCGCCTCCCAGAACTCCTGCCCGGTGGCCCGGCTGAGTTCCAGCGCCCGGAAGAACGCCGGCCGCGCCTCGACCACCTCGCCGACGTCCTGGTGTGCATTGCCCAGGTTCTCCAGCACGGACAGCTCGGCCTCGGCCCAGTCGAGCGAGGTCGCCACCTGCAGCGCCTCGCGGTAGTGCCGGATCGCCGCGCGCTGATCGGCCCGCGACGCGTACCCGCGAGCCAGCGACTCGTGCATCATCACCAGGCCGTACGGGTCGCCGGCCCGCTCGGCGGCGGCCAGCCCGATGTTGGCCGTCGAGATCCACTCGTGGCTCTGCTGCCGTTGCCGGAACACGCCGCTCGCCGCGTCGGTGATCAGCCAAGCCAGGGTGTCCAGCCCGGCCCCGGCCGCCTGGCTGACCGTCGCCAGCAGGTTCCCGCGCTCGGCCTCGAGCCAGGCGCTGGCCACCGGCGCCGTCGGGAACCGTCCGGCCGGGACGGCCACGGCCAGCTCGGCGGGCGGCGTCACCCGGTGCGGGATGGCCGCCGCGGTGGCGGCCCGGGCGAAGGCCAGGTACCAGTCGGCCAGCCGCTCGAGCGCGGCGCGCCGGTCGTCGGCGGTGTCCTGCTCGTCGGCGCACTGGCGGGCGAAGAAGCGCATCAGGTCGTGGAACCCGTACCGGTCGTCGGCGCGGGTCATCAGCATGCTGTGCTCGACGAGGTGATCCACCGCGCGGCGGACGGTATCCGCCGGCCGATCGACGACGGCGGTGGCGGCGTCCAGGCTGATGTCGGCTCCGTCGGAGAGCGCCAGCAACCGGAACGTCCGGGCCACGTCGGCGGGCAGATCGCGATAGCTCAGCTCGAAGCAGGCCTGGACGGCCCGGTGCGACGAGCGCAGCAGGTCGAGCCGGCCGTTGGCGTGCTCCAGGTGCTGGCGCAGCCCGGCCAGTCCCCAACTCGGGTTCACCGCGACCTGGGCGGCGGCCAGCCGCAGGGCCAGCGGGAAGCCCGAGCACAGCGCGGCCACGTCCTCGGCGTCGGCGTGCTGCCGGTCGACCAGGTCGGCTCCGAGCATCGAGCGCAGCAGCTCGAGCGAGTCGTCGCCGCCGAGCGTGGCGATACGCACCTGCCGGGCCCCGTCCAGGTCGGCGAGGACGCGCCGGCTGGTGACGATCACCGCGCAGCCGTCGGCGCCGGGCAGCAGCGGTTGCACCTGATCGGTGTCGCGCGCGTTGTCGAGCACGATCAGGAACCGGCCGCGCGCCGTCGCCGACCGGTACAGCGCGGCCAGCTCGTCCGCCCGTTCCGGCAGCGCGGTGCGGGCATGGCCCAGCGACACCAGGAACTGCTCCAGCACCTGCTCGACGGGTGCCGGCTGCCCGCCGACTCCGCGCAGATCGACGAAGAGCTGGCCGTCGGGGAATCGCGACTTGATCCGGTGCGCCACCTGTACGGCCAGCGTCGTCTTGCCCAGCCCGCCGGTGCCGGTGATCGCGGCGACGGCGGGCCCGTGGCCGGTGTCGCGCGACAGGTACGCCGCGAGGCCGGTGACGTCCTCCGAGCGGCCGACGAAGTCCGGCACGCTGCCGGGCAGCTGGGCCGGGGCCAGGCCCCGGGGTGGGGCGATCGTCAGTGGCGGGTCGCGGTCGAGCACCTCGCGGTAGGCGTCGATGAGCGGGCCACCCGGCTCGACGCCGAGCTCGTCGACCAGCAGTCGACGGGTCGTGCTGAACACGGCGTGCGCGTCACTCAGCCGCCCCGCCGCGGCCAGCAGCTGGATCCGTCGAGCGGCGACTCCCTCGTGCAACGGTTCCAGGGTGGCCAGCCCGTCGAGCACCGGGATGGCCTGCTCGGTCCGGGCGCTGGCCAGGGCGGCGTCGGCGAACGCGATGACCAGCTGCGCGCGGCGCTGCTCGAGGGCCACCACGCGAGGATGGTGCTGCAGCTCCGGGATGTCGTCCAGGACGCGACCCCGCCACGCTCGCAGCGCCGCGTCGTACTGCTCGAACGTGCTCGGCCCGGGCGTGGCCAGCACCGGCGTGGCGTCCACGCATTCGGCCGGGACGGTGAGGCGGTACCGCTGCCGCGACGACACGACGGTCGTGGGCGCGGTGAGCCGCTTGCGCAGCCGGGCGACATAGGAATGCAGCAAGGCTGTATATCCGGCCGGTGGGCGATCCGGCCACACGTACTCGGCCAGCTCGTCGCGCGACACGTACTCGTTGGCGTGCAGGGCGAGCATCGCCGCGAGGACGGCCTGCTTGTGCCCGCCGACCGAGACGGGGGAGCCGTCGACGATCAGCTCGAGCGGACCCAGGATGTTGATCTCGATTGTTCGGGCCGGGTCGCCGGCCAGTTCGAGCAGGTCGACGTCGAGCACCTGGGCGAGCGCGGCCAGCGACGCCGGTCGAGGGGCGCTCGTGCGGCCCTGTTCCAGATCGCGCAGCGCCCCGATACTGAGCCCGGCCCGGCGGGCAGCCTCGTGCTGGGTGAGCCCGGACGCGACGCGCATCCGCTGGAGCTTGACGCTCAACCGCTCGGCCGGCACGCGGGCATCTCCTCGATTGGGACTGTTCCCGGATCAAGTGTCCGTCACGGACGGTTGGTTCTTCAAACCCCGATTGCCCGATCGGGCAACAGAACTCGGTTCCCAGCGGCTGTGCACGTCGGGCAAGCTGCCGATCGTGAACCGAGACGCGCTACTCGCCGTGTACGACGCCCAGGCCCGGACGGCCCTCCTCAACCGCGTGCCCGCGGGGGTCACGGTCGAGCGGGACGGCCCGATTTTCCGTTGCCACGGACTGCATCGCGGGTTCGTGGGCTACCGGAATCTGGACGGGGTGGCCGACGTCGACGCGCTGATCGCCCGTACGGTGGCGTTCTTCGCCGACCGCGGTGAGCCGTTCGAGTGGAAGACGCACGGGCACGACGAGCCGGCCGACCTCCCCGAGCGGCTGCGCGCGCACGGCCTGGTCGCCGAGGACCTCGAGACGGTGGTGATCGGCGAGGCGGCGGCGCTGGCCAGTGAGCCGCAGTTGCCGCCGGGCGTCACGCTGCGTGAGGTCGACTCGGATCCCGACTTCGTCCGGATCGCGGAGATGGAATCGGCGGTGTGGCACGACGACTGGTCCTGGCTGGCCGACGAGCTGACCCGGCAGGTGGCGAGCAACCCGGACGGGGTCACGGTGCTGGTCGCCGAGGCGGGCGACGAGGTGGTCAGCGCGGCCTGGCTCGTGCAGAGCCCGGGCACCGAGTTCGCCGGGCTGTGGGGCGGATCCACCCGCGCCGAGTGGCGGGGCCGCGGCATCTACCGGGCGCTGGTGGCCCGGCGGGCGCAGTTGGCGGCCGAACGCGGCGTGCGGTACCTGCAGGTGGACGCGTCCAGCGACAGCCGGCCCATCCTGGAACGGCTGGGGTTCCTCGCCGTCACGACGACGACCCCGTACGCGTGGACGCCGCCGGCGGGAGAGCCGTAGCCTTCCCGCCGATCGGATTCAGTAGGGCGCCGGCGTCGCAGTGCGTCTTGATCGGGTCGGTGCCGTCGTAAGTGGCGGCCGACGCCGTGTGGCGGTCAGCGCGACGACGGCGCCGCCGGCCAGCGCCACCGCGGCGAGTTTCGCGAGAAGGCGTGTTCTCATGAAGTTCCCCTCGGAGATGGTTTGTCCGCCTCCGAGTGAACCGCGGCGCGCGGTCGTCCTGGCGTCAGTCGACTGTCACGGCCTTGCTGAACAGTCGCAGGATCATCGCCCAACCGCCGTCGTAGCCGTCGCGCCGCTCGGCGAGCCGCTCGAGGTCGGCGCCGGAGAGCTTGTCCCAGCCGCGGTGTTCGATCTGGACGCGGGTCAACGCCGGGCCCAGCGCCCGGAACGTCAGCTCCACCTCGGTGACCGGCGGCTGGACGATGTCCCAGGTCAGCACGAATCTCGCCGGTGGCTCCCAGGCGAGCAGCGTGCCCCAGATCCGCGTCTGGCCGTCGTCCCAGGTCTCGTAGACGCGCCCGCCGGCTCGCCGCTCGATCGTCACGCCGACGACGCGCGCCTCGCCCAGCGAGTGGGTGCGCAGCGGCCACCACCGGTCGAACCGGTCGACGAACACCTCGAAGGTGTGCTCGACCGAGCTGCGCACCACCGTCGACTGGCGAATCGGCGGCCGCTGCATCGGGGCGACGGTCATCGCGCCGCCCGGCGTCGGTCGACCCCGGCGTCGGCCTCGACCAACCGGCGGGCCACATCCAGCGACGAGCTCCACAACTCGTCGAGTAGCTCGCGCACCGCCTGCAGCCCGGCCGGCTCGCCCCGGTAGAGCCGGCGCGTGCCGTCGCGGCGTTCGGTGATCAGCCCGGCGTTCTTGAGGATGGTCAGGTGCTGGCTCACCGCCGGCCGGGTCACGTCGAACGTCGCGGCGATCTCACCGGCGGACAGCTCGTCGTGCGCGACCAGCTGCAGGATGGCCCGCCGCCGGGGTTCGGCCAGCGCGCGCAACGCCTCGTCCGGGCGCTCTGCGTCCATCGCCGGCTCCCGTCGTCGGTTGAGTGGTGCGTTACCGGTCGAGTGGCGACTTGTAACGCACCACTCGACGCGTAACGCGCCACTCGACGGATCAGAAGGTTAGTCAAGGCTTACGTTAGTGTCAACTAACGGCTATGCTGGGCGCCTGGCTTCCACGACGCAAGGGGGATCCGACGATGGATGGTGTGTCGCACTTCGAGATCGCGGTGGACGACAAGGAGAAGGCCAAGGCGTTCTACGCCTCGGTGTTCGGCTGGCAGATCATGGACCTGCCGGTCGAGATGGGCGGTGGCACCGGGACGTACACCCTGGCCATGACGACCGACGTCGACGAGAAGACGCAGATGCCGACCAAGCCGGGAGCCATCAACGGCGCGCTGATCGAGCGCACCGACAAGATCACCGCGCCGGTCGTCACGATCAACGTCGCGTCGATCGACGACGCCCTGGGCAAGGTCGCCGCCGCCGGCGGCGCCGTGGTCGAGGGCAAGCTGGAGATCCCTGGCATGGGCGCCTACGCCTACGTGAGTGATGTCTCCGGCAACGTCATCGGCCTCTGGGAAACGTTCAGCTGAGTCTTACGCTGGGCCTATGACGGTCTCTGCTGTTCTGTCGCGCGCCGCCGAGGGCGGTCGGATCACGCCGGACGAGGCGCTGCAGCTGTACACCGACGCGCCGCTGCACGCCTTGGGCGAGGCGGCCGATGCCGTGCGCCGGCGGCGCTACCCAGACAACATCGCGACGTACATCATCGACCGCAACATCAACTACACGAACGTGTGCGTGACGGCGTGCAAGTTCTGCGCGTTCTATCGCGCCCCCAAGCACGAGGAGGGGTGGACGCACAGCGACGAGGAGATCCTGCGCCGGTGCGGCGAGGCGGTCGACCTCGGCGCCACCCAGATCATGCTGCAGGGCGGGCACTCGCCCGAGCTGGGCATGGAGTGGTACGAGCGGATCTTCGCCGCCATCAAGGCGTCCTACCCGTCGCTGACCCTGCACTCGCTGGGCGCGTCCGAGGTGGTGCACATCTCGCGGACGTCCGACCTGGACTTCGAAACCGTCATCCGCCGGCTGAACGCCGCGGGGCTGGACTCGTTCGCCGGGGCCGGAGCCGAGATCCTGGTCAAGCGGCCGCGCACGGCGATCGCGCCGCTGAAGGAGTCCGGCGAGACGTGGCTCGAGGTCATGGAGACCGCGCACCGGCTCGGCGTCGAGTCCACGGCGACGTTCATGATGGGCACCGGCGAGACCAACGCCGAGCGCATCGAGCACCTGCGCATGATCCGCGACGTGCAGGATCGCACCGGCGGCTTCCGCAGCTTCATCCCGTGGACGTACCAGCCGCACAACAACCACCTGAAGGGACGCACCCAGGCCACGTCGCTGGAATACCTGCGCATGATCGCCGTGGCCCGGCTGTTCTTCGACAACGTCAACCACCTGCAGGGGTCCTGGCTGACCACCGGCAAGGACATCGGCCAGCTGACCCTGCACTACGGCGCCGACGACCTGGGCAGCGTCATGCTCGAGGAGAACGTCGTGTCCAGCGCCGGGGCGCGGCACCGATCCAACCTCACCGAGCTGATCGACCTGATCCGCGGCGCCGGGCGCATCCCGGCCCAGCGCGACACCCTCTACAACCACCTCGTCGTCCACGACGACCCCGCCAACGACCCCGTCGACGACCGCGTCCGGTCGCACGTGAGCTCGACGGCGCTGCAGCTGACCCCCGCCTGAGCTTGCGTTTGGCCGGCTGCCCTTCCCCT
>DASXYE010000029.1:0-19507 GCA_036502695.1 Jatrophihabitantaceae bacterium | reverse complement strand
CCCACCACCACGAACGCCGTCTTCTTCGATACCGACCCGGACGCCTTGCCGCCCCGCGCGGTGATCGCTTCGGTGGCCGAATCGCGGGAGAAGCCGTCGAACGACCCGGTGATCACGATGGACAGCCCTTCGAGCGGCCGCGGTCCCTCGTCGGCCGCCTCGTCGGCCAGTGAGACGCCGGCGGAGCGCCACTTCTCGACGATGTCGCGGTGCCAGTCGACCTCGAACCACTCGCGGATCGCCTCGGCGATGGTCGGCCCCACCCCGTCGGCGGCGGCCAGCTCCTCGGCGGATGCGGCCGCGATCCGGTCGAGCGAACGGAAGGACCGGGCCAGCGCCTGCGCCGCGGTCGGACCCACGTGCCGGATCGACAGGGCCACCAGCGCCCGCCACAACGGCCGGTGCTTGGCGGCGTCGAGGTTGTCGAGCAGCCGGTGCGCGTTGGCCGACAGCACCCGCCCGTCGCGTACCTGGTCCTCCGGATCGGTCTTCTTGGCCGCCCGGGTGAACAGCTCGACGGTGCGCAGCGTGTCGGCGTCCAGGGCGAAGACGTCGCCCTCGTCGTGCACCACGCCGGCGTCGAGCAGGGCCACCGCCGCCTCGTAGCCCATGACCTCGATGTCGAAGCCGCCCCGTCCGGCCAGGTGGAACAGCCGCTCGCGCAGCTGGGCCGGGCACGACCGGGTGTTCGGGCAGCGCAGATCGGCGTCGCCCTCCTTCTCGTAGCCCAGCTTGGTGCCGCATTCGGGGCAGTGCGTCGGCATGACGAACTCGCGCTCGCTGCCGTCGCGCAGGCCCACCACCGGTCCGACGATCTCGGGGATGACGTCGCCGGCCTTGCGCAGCACCACGGTGTCGCCGATCAGCACGCCCTTGCGCTGCACCTCGGACCCGTTGTGCAGGGTGGCCATCTCGACGGTCGAGCCGGCCACCTTCACCGGTTCCATCACGCCGAACGGGGTGACCCGGCCGGTCCGACCGACGTTGACCCGGATGTCGAGCAGCTTGGTGTTGACCTCTTCGGGCGGGTACTTGAACGCGATCGCCCACCGCGGTGCCCGGCTGGTGGAGCCGAGCCGCCGTTGCAGGGCCAGGTCGTCGACCTTGACCACTACGCCGTCGATCTCGTGCTCGACGTCGTGGCGGTGCTCGCCGTAGTAGTCGATGTAGCGCTGCACGCCGGTGAGATCGGGCACCACCTCGTAGCGGGTGGACGTCGGCAGCCCCCACCCGTGCAGCGCCTCGTACCACTGCGACTGCGCGGTGATCGTCGGCCCGCCCTCCACGCGCCCCACGCCGTGCAGGACGAGCTGCAGGTTGCGGCTGGCGGTCACCCGGGGATCCTTCTGGCGCAGCGACCCGGCGGCGGTGTTGCGCGGGTTGGCGAACGGCGCCTTGCCGGCCGCGACCAGCGACTCGTTCAGCGCGTCGAACCCGGCGACCGGGAAGTAGACCTCGCCGCGTACCTCCAGGGTCGTCGGATGGTCGGTGCCGGCCAGTTGCAGCGGCACGCCCTTGATCGTGCGGATGTTGGGGGTGATGTCCTCGCCGGTGCGCCCGTCGCCGCGGGTGGCGCCGCGCACCAGCCGCCCGTCGCGGTACACCAGGCTGACCGCCAGGCCGTCGACCTTCAGCTCGCACAGGTAGGCCGGGACGACGCCGGCGTCGCGCTCGACCCGGTGCGCCCACGCCGTCAGCTCGTCCATCGAGAACGAGTTGTCCAGGCTGAGCATCCGTTCCAGGTGATCGACCGCGGTGAACTGCGTCGAGAACGTGCCGCCCACCGTCTGGGTCGGCGACTCGGGGGTGCGCAGATCCGGAAACTCGTCCTCGAGGGCCTGCAGCCGACGCATGTGGACGTCGTACTCGGCGTCGCTGAGCGTCGGCGCGTCCAGCACGAAGTACTGGTAGCGGGCTTCGTCGATCGTCTGGCTCAGCTGTGCGTGCTCGTCGCGCGCCTCGGCGGTCGCCGTCTTCGGCTCGGTCACGGAGGTGAACCTACCGGCCGGTCACGACAGAATGGCGGTATGCGTGTGCAGTCCCTGACCGAACTGGTCACTGCCGTGCGGGCGCCGGCGCAGGCGCTGTCCGGGCCGGACGGCCAGATCCGGCCCGACGGCGCCCAGGGCCTGTACGTCGGCGACCGGCGGGTGCTGTCCCGGCTGGTGGTAACCCTCGACGGGGTCGAGCCGGTGCCGCTGCGCGCCGGGGCCGTCGGCGATGCTGCGTGGTTCGTCGGGGCGGCCCGGTCTCTGGGTGATGCCGGCACCGACCCGAGCGTCGTGGTGCGCCGCGACCGCCGGGTGGTGGCTGACGGGCTCGAGGAGCGCATCGCCGTCACCTCCTATGCTCGAACGCCGGTTCGCGCACGGCTTGGTATCCAGCTCGGCTGCGATCTGGCGTCGATGCACGAGGTCCGGACGGGCACCCTGGTCGATGAGCTGCCGGGCGGGCCACCGTGGCAAGCCGGCGCCGTCCGGGTCGAGGCGGCGATCAGCCCGGACGAGCTGGCCATCAGCCTCGATCGGGGCGAGACGTTCGCGGTCACGCTCACCGTCACGGCGCGCGATCCGGCGTCGCCCGTCGTGATCGCCGCTCCGCGACCGGCGTTCCGCGCGCCGGACGTACGGGCCGCCGACCCGCGGCTACGCGCCCTGGTCGCGCAGAGCGTCGCCGACCTGGACGCCCTGCTGCTCGCCGACCCGGGTTCGCCGGAGGACACCTTCCTCGGCGCCGGCGTGCCGTGGTATCTCACGCTGTTCGGCCGCGACTCGATCTGGGCGGCCCGGATGCTGTTGCCGCTCGGCACGGAGCTGGCCGCCGGCACGCTGCGCACGCTGGCCCGCCGCCAGGGCGGCCGCGACGATCCGAGCACCGGCGAGCAGCCCGGCAAGATCCCGCACGAGATCCGCCGGCCCGACCTGGACTCGCCGCTGCCGCCCGTCTACTACGGCACCGTCGACGCGACCGCGCTGTGGATCTCGCTGCTGCACGACGCCTGGCGCTGGGGGCTGGCGCCGGCCCAGGTCGAGGCGCTGCTGCCGGCGCTCGAGGCGGCGCTGGGCTGGCTGGGCGGGTTCGACGAGTTCGTGTCCTATGTGGACGCCTCCGGGCGGGGGCTGGCCAACCAGGGCTGGAAGGACTCCCCCGAGGCCGTGCAGTTCCGCGACGGGACGCTGGCCACTCCCCCGATCGCGCTGTGCGAGGTGCAGGGCTACGCGTACGCGGCTGCCCGGGAAGGTGCCGACCTGCTCGACGCGTTCGGACGCCCCGGCGGGGCGCGGTGGCGCGGGTGGGCCGCTGCGCTGGCTTCGCGCTTTCGGGAACGGTTCTGGGTGGACGGCTACCCGGCGATCGCGCTGGACGGCGCCGGCCGCCCGGTCGACACCGTCACGTCCAACATCGGGCACCTGCTCGGCACCGGGCTGCTCGACGCCGCCGAGGAGGCCACGGTGGCGGCCCGGATGAGCGCCGACCTCGACAGCGGCCACGGGCTGCGGACGATGGCTGCGACCTCGGCCGGGTACAACCCGCTGAGCTACCACTGCGGCTCGGTGTGGCCGCACGACGCGGCGATCGGGCTGCGCGGCCTGGCGCTGGCCGACCCGGCGGCGAGCCTGATCGAGGGGCTGCTGAGCGCCGGTGCAACGTTCGACTACCGGCTGCCCGAGCTCTACAGCGGCGACGCCGATCCGGTGCCCTACCCGCCGGCCTGCCGGCCCCAGGCCTGGTCGGCCGCCGCGGCGATCGAGGTGCTGCGCTGCCTGCTCGGACTGGACGCCGACGTGCCGAACGGCGTCCTGCGCCTGGCCCCGCGGCACCCATCGCCGGTGGGTGAGCTGACGGTGCGGAGGCTGCAGGTGGCCGGCCAGCCCCTGGACGTCCACCTGGCCGCCGACGGCACCGTGTACGCCACTGGACCGCCCGCGCTGCGCGTCGAGGCCAGCTAACCGAGACACGCCCTAACCGAGCAATCCGTCCAGGTGGCATTCGCGGGCGAGGGCGGCCGCTCCGACGAGCTGAGCGTCGCCACCGAGCCGCCCGGCCACGACCTGGACGGCCTCGCTGATCATCGGCGGTGCGTGCCGGTCGATCATCTCGCGCACTCCGGCCACGACCGGGTCGGCCGCGGCGCCAAGCGAGCCGTCGATGACGATCACGTCCGGGTTGAGGACCACGCCCAGGTCGGCGAGCGGTCGACCCACGGTGCGCCCGAGATCGGCGAGGATGCGCCGTACCCCGACGTCGCCGTGCTCAGCCAGGGACTGCATGTCCTCGAACGTGATGGCCTGGCCGTAGGCAGTTTGGATCTCGTCGATCAGCTGCGGGCCGTTGCGATACACCGTCACCAGGCAACCGCGGTTCCCGCACACGCACAGCTGCCCGTCGTCGCGAACGCTGATGTGGCCGAGCTCGCCGGCGATGCCGCCCGCGCCCCGGTAGAGCCGGCCGTCGAGCACCAGCCCGGCCCCGATCCCGTCCTTCGCCGCCACGTACACGACGCCGTGGTAGCCGTTTCCGGCGCCGGACACGGCCTCGCCGAGCGCGGCCAGGTTGGCGTCGTTCTCGGCGACGACCGGCACTCCGAACACCTCGCTGAACCGGGCACTCGGGTCGGTGAGCAGCCAGTCCGGCAACGGGTGCAGGTTCGGGAACGTGGCGAGCATGCTCGCAGTGACCGGGCGGATGCGGGCGACGCCGTGCCCGCGCCGGAACGGCAGCGGCACGGCCACGACACCGGCCGACACCTGATCGCCGACCCCGCTCGCCGCGCCCAGATCGGCCAGCTCGGCCCGCACTGCCGGCAGGACCTCGGCCAGGTCGTCGCCGCGAGCGACGGGCACCGACCGTCGAGCCAGGACGGTGCCGGCGTAGCTGCACAGCGCGACGGTGGTGCTCGAGTGGGCGAACGAGACGACGGCCACCGGCGCGGCGGGGTAGACGACGCTCAGCACGCTCGCCGGGCGGCCGACTGCCCGCGGGCCGCTGCCCGTGTCGTCATCACGCTCGGCCAGCACACCGCGGCGCAGCAGTCCCGTGACCGTGGCCAGCACCGTGGCGCGCGGTAGCCCGGTGACCTCGACGAGCGCCGACCGGCTCAGCGCGGGCTCGCCACGCAGCGCGGCGAGTACCCGCCGCTCGCTGAGCCGCAGCGGGTGCGGTGCCTGCCCGGATGCCATCCGGGCAGGCTAGCCCGCATAGGGCGCGAGCCGCGTTAGATCGTCACCGCCTGACTCAAGACGCTTGCTCGCGCGGACGTGCCGACCGACACCGTCCGGTTGCCCGTGGCCGTCGTCCAGCCGGCGGTCGTCGACCAGTACTGCAGTTGCCGTTTCGCCACGTGCACCGTGACGGTGCGGGTCTGGCCGGCGCCGACGTGCACGCGGGAGTAGCCGGCGAGGGCCTTCGCGGCGAACTGGACGCCGGCCGGTTTGGTCGCCGGCGCGCCGAGGTAGATCTGCGGCACCGCGTCCCCGGCTACGTCGCCGGCGTTGCGCACCCGGAACTGCACGGTCAGCCCGTCCTCGGCCGGGGTCACGTGCAGGCCCGAGTAGTCGAACGACGTATAGGACAACCCGTACCCGAACGGGAACAGCGGCGTCTCGTGCGTCGCGTCGAAGAACCGGTACCCGACGTCGACGCCCTCGGAGTAGGTCGTCGTGCAGGCGGTGTCGGTAGTCGGACCGCCGGCGCTGGGCGGGCAGATCTTGCCGGTGCTGTCGACGCCGTTGGACGACCGCTCCGGGTGACCAGCCTGGTGGGCCACCTCCTGGTCGATGGACGCCGGCCAGGTGAACGGAAGCTTGCCGCCCGGATTCACCTTTCCGGTAAGGACATTCGCCGTCGCGTAGCCGCCCCGGTCGCCCGGGTACCACATCTCGAGCACGGCTTTGGCCTTGCCCAGCCACGGCAGGGCCACCGGCTGTCCGGTGTTGAGCACGACCACCGTGTTCGGGTTGGCCGCGATGACGTCGTCGATCAGCGCGTCCTGGCCCTCGGGAAGCGGCTTGGACAGGTCGCTGCCGCCGTCGGCCCACGCGAAGACGACTGCGGTCTTGGCGGCCTTCGCCGCAGCGACGGCCGCGTCGTGGTCGGCCTGCTGCTGACCCGGCGTCACCCAGGACAGCCGCACCTGAACCGGGGATCCGGAGATGTCGGCCGTCTCGGCGACGGACAGCGTGTGCGCGCCGGCGGTCAGCCTCAGCAGCGTCCGGCCGTTGGCCAGCCCGTCGGTGGTGGGCAGTGGGCCGTTGCCGTCCGTGGCGTGCAGGCGGCCGTACCGCGGACCGGTTCCGAGGAAGGTACCGAGGCTGACGAGCTGCTTGCCATCTACAGTCAGGCTGGCTGTAGAACCCAGTGCCTGGATGTTCAGCCAGTAGTCGCCGGTCGACGGTGCGGTCAGCGTGCCGGTCCACGTGGCATTCGTGCCGGGCGCCAAGGACGAGCCGTGTGCGAAGCTCAGCTGCGCGTCCACCCGTGTTCCGTTGCGCAGCAGGCCCGGCTGGCCGCTGTGCGAAAGCGCGGACGCGGGCACCGGAGTGCCGGTCATGTCGTCGGCGACCGCGTAGCTGACCCGCGAGCCGAGCTGCTGGCGCAGCAGCTGGTACGTGCCGACCTGCTCGGACACGATGCCGCCGGACTTCTCGCCGCCCCCGTCGGTCGCGATCGTCTGACCGGCCCCAGGACCGATCAGCGCGACCGAGCCGCTGCCGAGCGGCAGCCCACCCTGGTTCTTCAGCAACGTGGCGGCGTCCTCGCCGGTCTGCTGCACGACCTGGTTGTCGAACGCGCGGTCCGCCGGGGTGATGGTGTGCTTCGAATGCCCGTCGAGCAGCCCGAACCGGTCGTACTCGTACAGGATCCGGCCGACCGCCTCGGTCACCCGCGACTGCTGGATCGTGCCGTTCGCGATGGCCGCCTTGAGCGCTGCCCGGCCGAAGTACGGGGTGAGGATGTCGCCGAACCCGCCGCCCGGCATCTCCATGTCCAGGCCGGCGTTGAGGTAGGTCGTCGAGTGCGTACCGCCCCAGTCGGACGTCACGAAGCCCTTGAAGCCCAGCTCATTGCGCAGGATGTCGGTAAGGGTCTGCGAGTTGCCGCACGCCTGGTAGCTGTTGATCGCGTTGTAGGAGCACATCACCGAGCTGACGCCGGCGTCGATCGCGTCCGCGAACGGGGCCAGGTAGATCTCGTGCAGCGTCTGCTCGTCCACGTTGACGTTGTTGCCGCCGTCGTAGGCGATGTAGTGCTTGACCTGGGCCATCGTTCCCTGGCTCTGGATACCGGTGATCTCGGCGGCCCCGGTCTGCCCGGTCAGCAGCGGATCCTCCCCGAACGTGTTGAACCCGCGGCTCCACGACGTGTCCCGATCCAGGTTCACGAACGGCTCGAGCACGACGTCTTGACCGAGCGCCTTCGCGTCCTTGCCGATCACGGCGCCGTTGCGCTGCGCGTCGCTCTGGCTGAACGTCGCGGCCACGCCCATGGTCGTGGTCATGCCGGTGGAGTCCTGCTTGGTGACCACGCCGGGCGGGCCGTCGGTGAGCTTGAGCGACGGGATGCCCAGCCGGGCAATCCCGGGCAGGTAACCGGCCTGGTACTGCGGATCGGCCGAGGCGTCGGCCTGGCCCTCGATCATGGTCAGCTTCTCGTCGAGGGTCATCCGGGCGAGCAACCGGTCCACGCGGGCGTCGCCGGTCACGGTCGGCACGGGCGCGGTGTTCGCGGTGGCCGACAGCATTCCGGCGACGACGAGGGCGGCCGCGCCGGCGCCGCCGGCGAGCAGCACGCGACTTCTTCGCATCATGAAACCCTTCCTTGATTAGATCGAATTCGAGTCAAAACCTTGGAATGACGAGGCATCTGCACGCTAGAACGCGGTCTCATTCCCGGTCAAGAGTGAGTTCACGCGGTCTGCTTGCCGTTGTTTTGACTCAAAACTGGCTTATTTTGTCGATCCGATCTACGGTGCTCGACATGGGATCAGCTCGGATCGGGCTGCGGGCCCGGACCCGTGACGACGTGCGCCGCCGGACGCTCGCCGCGTTGCTCGAGCGCGGGCCGCAGAGCCGGACGGACTTGGCCGACCTGCTGGGCCTGCCCAAGACGACCACCGCGCTGGTCGTCGGCGAGCTGCTCGCCGCGGGAGCGATCGTCGAGAAGCCAGGGCATCCCCGCGGCGCCGGCAGCGGCAGCGGCCGGCCGGCCCGCGTGCTGGTCGCGACCGGGCCGGCAACCCCCGTGGTGGGAATCGATATCGGGCACCGGCACGTGCGGGTGGCGCTGACCGATCACGACGCCCGAATCGTCGGCGAGACCTCGGCCGAGCTGGACGTCGACCGCGAGGCCACTCGCGCCCTTGACCGCACGGCCGACTTGCTCGACGGCCTGCTCGCCCGCGCCGAGCTGGACGCCGCCGACGTCCGAGCGGCGACGGCGGGCATCCCGGGCCCCATCGACCCGACCACGGGCACGGTGCAGTCCCCGACGATCCTCGCCGGCTGGGTCGGCCTGGACCTGCCCGCCGAGTTGCGGTCGCGGACCGGCCTGGACGTACACGTCGACAACGACGCGAACCTCGGCGCCCTCGGCGAGCTGACCGCAGGTGCCGGGCGCGAGCACCGCGACTTCATCTACGTCAAGGCGTCCAACGGCATCGGCGCCGGCCTGGTACTCGGCGGCGCCGTGTATCGGGGCGCCGGGGGCATGGCTGGCGAGATCGGGCACACCCAGCTCGACCCCAACGGCGAGTGGTGTCGCTGTGGCAATCGCGGCTGCCTGGAGGCCACCGTCTCGGTCGAGGTGGTGCGCCGCCAGCTCGAGCCGCTGGGCATCGACCCGGTCGCCGCGCAGGACGTCACGCACCCGGTGGCCCGCAAGGTGCTGGCCGAGTCCGGGCGCACCGTGGGACGCGTGGTCGCCAACCTGTGCAACGCGCTCAACCCGACCGCGGTGATCCTCGGCGGGGACCTAAGCGCGACCGGAGATGCGTTCCTGGACGGGGTCCGCGAGTCGATCGAGCGGCTGGCCCAACCGGGCACCGGCGGCACCGTGGAGGTCGTCGTGGCCAGCCTCGGGCGGCGCGCCGAGCTGATCGGTGCCATGGCCGCGGCGACCGCAGCTGCCCGCGAGGCCGGCTAGTCTGGCTAAGCCGGCGCAGATCGCTAGGACTGCAGATCGCGCAGTGAGCGGCCGACGTCGCGGACGACCTCGAGCGCGCGACGGGCGTAGTCGGGCGAGGCGCCGGCCAGGCCGCACGCCGGGGTGGGCACGACGGCGGTGGCCAGCTGGTCGTCGACGAAACCCAGCTCGCGCCACAGCTTCTGGATCGGCTCACGCGCGCGATCCAGCGTGATCGTCGCGTCGGTGCTCGGTACGACGCCCAGCCACAACGCCGTGCCGGCCTCGACGGCCTCGCCCAGGGCGTCCCGATCGGCGCTCAGCGCGGCGTCGAGGGCGATCGCGTCGGCGCCGGCCCCGCGGAACAAAGCGATCGGCGCGTCGCCGGCGCAGCAGTGCACGACCCGGGCGCCCGGCTCGGCGACGGACAGCACGTCGCCCAGCGCCTGTTCGACGACGCTGGCCTCGACTCCGCGCACGGTGCCCCACCCGGACGGCGTGGGGATGCGCGCCGCCAGCACGGCCGGCACCGACGGCTCGTCCAGCTGGGTCACGATCGTCGCGCCCGGGACGCGGCGGGCGACGTCGGCCAGGTGCGCGCGCAGGCCCTCGGCCAGGGACTCGGCCAGGTCGCGCGCCGCGCCGTGGTCGGACACCACCCGGTGCCCGCTGGGCAGTTCGATCGACGCGGCGAGCGTCCAGGGGCCGGCCACCTGGATCTTCAGCACGCCTGTATATCCCTCGGCGGCCGCCTCGAGTGCGTCCAGGTCACGTTGCAGGATGTCGCGGGACCGGCGCAGATCGCGGCCCGGGCGGGCGGTGAGCCGCCAACCCGACGGCTGGATCTCGACCGGAAGTTCAGCCAGCAGGGCGGCGCCCCGTCCGATCATCTCGGCACCGACGCCCCGACCCGGCAGCTCGGGCAGGTGCGGCAGGTCGGGCAGCTCACCGAACACGACGCGCAGCGCCTCGTCGATGTCGGTGCCGGGCAGCGAGCCGACACCAGTTGCCGCGCCGGCCGGCCAGGGGTGGGTCACGAGCGGACAGTAGCCCGTCGAGCGGATGCGATCGTGGCCGAGCCCAGCACGGCGTCGCCGTCGTACATGACCAGCGCCTGGCCCGCGGCCACGCCCCGCTGCGGTTCGTGCAGCCGAGCTGTAATTCCGCCGTTGACCGCAACGGTGGCCGGCGTGACCAGGCCGTGGGCCCGCAACTGGACGGCGCACTCGAACCGCTCGCCCGGCGCCGCGCCGGTCGTCCACAGTGGACGATCCGCGATCACCTCGTCGGCATCGAGCAATTCCCCCGGTCCGACCACGACGGTGTTCGCGCGCGGCTGGATAGACAGCACGTACCGGGGCTCACCGCCCGGGGCCGGCCGCTGCAGGTGCAGGCCCCGGCGCTGGCCGATGGTGAACCCGAACGATCCCCCGTGCTCGCCCACCGTCTCGCCCGACTCGGCGTCGACGATCGGGCCGGACTGCTCGCCCAGCGCCCGGGACAGGAAGCCCCGGGTGTCGCCGTCGGCGATGAAGCAGATGTCGTGCGAGTCGGGCTTGGCCGCCACGGCCAACCCCCGTGCGGCGGCTTCCTCGCGCACCTGCGCCTTCGTCGAGTCGCCGATCGGGAACATCGCGCCGGCCAGCTGCCGCGGGGTGAGCACCGCCAGCACGTAGGACTGGTCCTTGGCGGCATCGACGGACCGCCGCAGCACGCCACCGGAAAGGCGCGCGTGGTGGCCGGTGGCCACGGCGTCGAAGCCGAGGGCCAGCGCCCGATCCAGGACGGCCGCGAACTTGATCTTCTCGTTGCAGCGCAGGCACGGGTTGGGCGTCCGCCCGGCGGCGTACTCGGAAACGAAGTCATCGATGACGTCCGCCCGGAACCGCTCGGCGAGATCCCATACGTAGAAGGGAATTCCGAGCACATCGGCCGCGCGGCGGGCGTCGCCGGCGTCCTCGATCGTGCAGCAGCCCCGCGCGCCGTGGCGCAGCGTGGCCGGCGCCGCCGACAGGGCGAGATGCACGCCGGTGACGTCGTGTCCGGCGTCGACGGCCCGGGCCGCGGCCACTGCCGAGTCGACGCCGCCGCTCATGGCGGCCAGGACCTTCACGCCGGCCGCCCCCTCACGGGACCAGCCCCGCGCGCCGGGCCCGTTCGACGATCGGACCGATCTCGTCGAGCACCGCCTCGACGTCGTCCACGGTGGACGTGCGGCCGAGCGAGAACCGCAGCGAGCTGCGGGCCATCGCCGGGTCGGCACCGATGGCCAGCAGCACGTGCGAGGGCTGGGCCACTCCGGCCGAGCAGGCCGACCCGGTCGAGCACTCGATGCCGCGCGCGTCCAGCAGCATCAGCAGCGAATCCCCCGGGCAGCCGGGGAAGGACAGGTGCGCGATGCCGGGCAGGTGCTCGGTCGGGTGGCCGTTGACGACCACGTCCGGCACGATGCGCCGCACGCCCGCGACGAGCTGATCGCGCAGCGCGCCCAGTCGCGGGGCTTCCAGCGGTTGCGAGGCGACGGCGGCGTCGACCGCGACCGCCAGCCCGGCCGTGCCGGCGACGTCCAGCGTTCCGGACCGGACGTCGCGTTCCTGGCCGCCGCCGTGCAGCAGCGGCACCACCGTGGCGTCGCGGCGCAGCAGCAGGGCCCCGGTGCCGACCGGGCCGCCGACCTTGTGCGCGGTCAGGGTCAGCGCGTCCACCCCGGACGCGGCGAAGTCAACCGGAAGCGCCCCCACCGCTTGTACAGCGTCGCTGTGGAACGGCACGCCGGCGGCCCGCGCGATGGCGGCCAGCTCGGCGATCGGCTGGACGGTGCCGATCTCGTTGTTCGCCCACATGACGGTCACCAGGGCCACGTCGTCGTCCAGCGCGGAGCGCAACGCGTCCGGCGCGACGGCCCCGGCCCGGTCCACCGGCAGCCAGCTGATCTCGGCGCCCTCGTGGGCGGCCAGCCAGTCCAGCGCATCGAGCACGGCGTGGTGCTCGATCGGGCTGGCCACGATGCGGCGGCGGCTCGGGTCGGCGTCCCGACGGGCCCAGAAAAGACCCTTGACGGCCAGGTTGTCCGATTCGGTGCCGCCGCTGGTGAAGATCACCTCGGACGGCCGGGCGCCGATGGCGGCAGCCAGCCGCTCGCGGGATTCCTCGACGTGCCGGCGCGCGCAGCGGCCCGCCCCGTGCAGCGATGAGGGGTTGCCCACTTCGGCCATCGCCGTCGTGACCGCCGCGATAGCCTCCGGCCGCATGGGCGTCGTCGCCGCGTGATCGAGGTAAGGCATCGGGTGCAAGTCTATGGGCACTGGGAAACTTGACTACTGCGTGATCGGTGGCGGCATCGTGGGGTTGGCCACCGCCCGGCAGCTGCTCGCCACCCACCCGGGTGCCAGCCTGGTCCTGCTCGAGAAGGAATCCGAGCTCGCGGTGCACCAGACCGGGCACAACAGCGGGGTCATCCACTCGGGCATCTACTACGCACCGGGCAGCCTCAAGGCCCAGCTGTGCCGGGCCGGTGCCCGCGCGACGAAGGACTTCGCGGCGGCGCACGGCATCCCCGTGGAGGTCTGCGGCAAGCTGCTCGTGGCCACCGACCTGGCCGAGAAGGCCCGGATGGACGCCTTGTACGAGCGGTCCAAGCAGAACGGCATCGACGTCCAGCGCCTGGACGCCGCGGAGCTGCAACTGCGCGAGCCGCACATCCGCGGGCTCGGCGCCCTGCTCGTGCCGGCCACCGGCATCGTCGACTACCGGGCGATCTCGTCAGCCATGGCCGACGAGATCCGGGCCGCCGGCGGGGTGATCGAGCGCGGCGTCGAGGTGACCGGCATCGCCGAGACGTCCGAACTGGTCACCGTCACGGCCGGCGAACGGCGCTTCGAGGCCGGACGGCTGGTGGTCTGCGGCGGGCTGCAGGCCGACCGCCTGGCCTGGATGGCCGGCGCCCGCACCGACTTCCAGATCGTGCCGTTCCGAGGGGAGTACTACCGCCTACCGCCGGGGCGCAGCGACCTCATCCAACACCTGATCTACCCGATTCCCGACCCGGAGCTGCCCTTCCTCGGGGTGCACCTGACCCGGACCATCGACGGCGGCGTCACGGTCGGACCCAACGCCGTGCTGGGCTTCGCCCGCGAGGGGTACCGCAAGGGGTCGTTCCGGCGCCAGGACGTCGCCACGTACCTGCGCTTCCCCGGCATGTGGCGGGTGGCCCGGGCGAACGTCCGCACCGGGGCCCGCGAGCTGCGCAACTCGGTGTTCAAGCGGGGCTACCTGCGCGAGTGCCGCAAGTACTGCCCGTCACTGACCCTGGACGATCTGCAGCCCGAGCCGGCCGGCATCCGGGCCCAGGCGGTTCTGCGCGACGGCACGCTCGTGCACGACTTCCTGTTCGCGGAGACGCCGCGAACCCTGCACGTGTGCAACGCCCCGTCGCCGGCGGCCACCTCGGCCATCCCCATCGCCGAAATGATCACCGCGCGGCTGGCGTCCTAGCTGCGGTTTTGGTCATTCGGACGGCGCTACGCCGTTCCAATGACCAAAACCGGAGCCGCCACGGGTGGACGCGCCCGGCCCGCCACGGCGACGCCCAGCAGCGCAACGGCGGCCATCGCCAGGTCCAGCGTGGTGAACGCCGCCGTGTAGCCGAACACCCCGCGGGCGGCCGCCGCCACCAGCACGCCGGCGATCCCGGTGGTCACCGCGCTGGTCACCGCGTCGGACAGCTGCAGCGCCGCCGAGTCGGTGCCCCGGTCGGCGTCGTTCGTGTAGCGCAGCAGCAGCACGCCCAGGCTGGACATCGTCAGTCCCGCGCCCAGCCCGGCCAGCGCCCAGGCCGGGAAGATCAGCCAGCCGGGCAGCTGCGGCTGGGCGGCCACCGCGACCAGCCCGGCCGAGGTGGCAATCAGCGCGAACCCGGTTCGGATGAGCACCACGCGACGCTCCGGGCCGTCGTCAGCGTGGTCGCGGCCCTGCCACCACGAACCGAGCGACCAGGCCACCCCCGAGAACACCAGTGGCAGGCCGGCCAGGATGGCGCCGTAGCCGTGCTGCACCGTCTGGCTCAGCGGCACCATCGCCTCGACGCCGAAGAACGCGCCGGCGAACAGCCCGCGCATCGCCACCGGCGCGGACACCCCGCGGCCCACGCGCACCGTTCCGGACGGCAGCAGCGCGCGCAACCCCCACACCAGGGCGGCCACGCCGAGCACCGCCAGCGGGGCCGACAGCACGGAGGGGTGCTGGCCGGCCTGCTCCAGCGCCGCGACCCTGCCCGCCGCCGCGACGGCGCGCAGCACCCGCCTCGGGTCGGCCAGCCAGCCCGAGCCGGACGGCGCCGCGACTGAGCCCAGTCCGCGCAGGGCCGCGACGGGCAGCCCACGCAGCGCCGGCACCAGCAACGCGGCGCCGACCGCCATGAACGGCAGCAGGCCCAGGAACACCCAGCGCCAGCTGACGTGCTGGGCCAGCGTGCCGGACACGATCGGCCCGAGCAGCGACGGCACCACCCAGGCTGACGACATCGCCGCGAAGATCTTCGGGCGCAGCGCGTCGGGGTAGCCGGTGCCCAGCACGACGTAGATCGCGGTGATCACCAGCCCGCCGCCGATGCCCTGGATGCACCGCCCGGCCACGAGCTGGGCCATCGAGGTCGCGGTGCCGGCCACGGCCAGGCCGGCCGTGAACAGGGCCAGACCGACCGTCAGCGGACCGCGTGGGCCGCGCTGGTCGCACAGCTGCCCGGACACGACCATGCCCACGACGTCCGCGACGAGGAAGGCGGTGAACGCCCAGCCGATCGCCCCGATGCAGTGCAGTTCACGCGCGGCGGTCGGCAGCGCCGCCGACACCGCCATCGCCTCGAACGCGATCAGGGTGACCAGGACCAGGATGCCGCCGCTCGTGCTGCGGTGGGCCGGCGCGAAGATCGAGCGTGGTGCTGCGGTGCGATCCTGGCCGGACATCGGCCCAGGATGCAGGGTGAACCGCGGTTGAGGTCAACCGCAATTCGGCGGGCTACTCGTAGCCGGCGCCCTGGTCGGTGACCCCGGCGTCGTAGGGATCAGGCTCAGCCGGCGGTTCGGCGTTCTCGTGCTCCGCGCCCTCCGAGCCACCTTCGACAACGTGCTCGGCCGCCCCGATGCCGAGCTCGGACGCGCCCCAGGCCACGCCTTCCTTGAGCAGCTCGGCGCCCAGCCCGACGCCCTCGGCGGCGGCCGTGACCGCGCCCTGGGCCAGCCCGACGGGCAGGCTGACCAGCGCCTGGCCGATCGGGTCGTACTCGATCGGCTTGTCCGACTCCTCGAGCCGGTGCAGTTGCTCGGGCGACATCCCGGACGGGTTGGCCGGGACGTCCGCGGACGACTGCTCGGCCGGACCCGGGTCGTAGCCGGAGAAGGGCGCGCCGTCGGCGTCGCCGGTGAAGCCGCCGTCACCGGTGCTGGGGTCGGTCATGATCGCTCCTCGCGGGTTACGGGCATCGCGAGAAGCGTCCGGCCCGGACGCGGTGGTGATCAATGGCTGCGCGACGAGCGCGCCCGTTGGGGCGGGCACCGTGCCCCTCCGGGCACAGTGCCCCTCCGGGCACCGTGCCCCTCCGGGCACCGTGCCCGTCCGGGCACTGCCCGCCCCGGCGCGGCTCAGCCCTTGCGCTTGGTCAGTTCCTCGGTCAGCTGCGGCGCGACGGTGAACAGGTCGCCCACCACGCCGAAGTCGGCCAGCTCGAAGATCGGCGCCTCGGGGTCCTTGTTGATCGCGACGATCGTCTTGGACGTCTGCATGCCGGCGCGGTGCTGGATGGCCCCGGAGATGCCGACCGCGATGTAGAGCTGCGGCGCCACCGTCACGCCGGTCTGGCCGACCTGCATCGTGTGCGGCACCCAGCCGGCGTCGGTGGCCGCCCGGGACGCGCCGACGGCGGCGCCCAGCGAGTCGGCCAGCGCCTCGATGACCGAGAAGTTCTCGGCGTTGCCGACGCCGCGTCCGCCCGAGACGATCACCGAGGCGTCGGTCAATGCCGGGCGCGACCCTTTGGCCTCGACCACCCGGTCGACGACCTTGGCCGCCTTGGCCGCGTCGCTCAGCTCGACGGCGACAGTGACCTCGTCCGCCGCGCCGGCCGAGGGCGACGGCGTCACCGAGTTGGCTCGCACGGTGATCACCGGCGTGCCCTTGCTGACCTTCGACTGCACGGTGACCGCGCCACCGAAGATGCTCTGTACCACGCTGCCGTCGTCGTTCACCGTGACCGCGTCGGTCAGCACCCCGCTGCCGAGTTTGAAGGCCAGCCGGGCGGCGACCTCCTTGTTCTCCGGGGTGGACGACACGAGCACGGCGGCCGGCTCACCGGCCTGGCCGACGACGGTAGCCAGCACGTCAGCCTTGGGGGCCACCAGGTAGTCGCCGATCTCGTCGCTCTCGGCGACGTAGACCTTGGCCGCGCCGTACTCGGCCAGCGTGCCCTTCAGCGGGGCGGCCGTGCCGGGCGCGCCGATCACGACGGCGCTGGGCTCACCGAGCGAGCGCGCGGCCGTCAGCAGTTCGAGGGTCGCCTTCTTGACGGCGCCGTCGACGGAATCGACCAGGACAAGGACTTCTGCCATGACAGCGTTCTCCTCAGATGAGCTTCTTGGATGCGAGGAAGTCGGCGATCTTCGCACCGCCGTCGCCCTCGTCCTTGACGACCTGGCCGGCCTGCCGGGGCGGAGCGACCTCGAACGACACCACCTGCGTGGTGGCGTTGGCCAGCCCGACCTCGTCGGCGCCGAGGCCGAGATCTGCCACCGTCAGCGTCTGGATCGGCTTGCTCTTCGCGGCCATGATGCCCTTGAACGACGGGTAGCGCGGCTCGTTGATCTTCTCGACCACGCTGATCACCGCCGGGAGGGACGCCTGCACGACGTCGTAGCCGGTGTCGCTCACCCGCTCGATCGTCGCCGAGCCGCCGTCCACCGTGATCTTGCGCGCGTTCGACAGCTGCGGCAGGCCGACCGCCTCGGCCACCAGGGCGGGCACGACGGACATCCGGGTGTCGGTCGCCTCGGACCCGGCGATCACCACGTCGTACTCGATCGTCTTCAGCGCCGCCGCGATGACCTTCGCGGTCTGGATGGCGTCCGAGCCGTGGACGGCCGGGTCGCTGACGTGCACCGCCTTGTCGGCGCCCATCGACAGCGCCTTGCGGATGGACTCGGTGGCCCGCTCCGGCCCGACCGTGAGGATCGTCACCTCGCCGTCGTTGGCCTCCTTGAGCAGGATGCCCGCCTCGATCGCGTACTCGTCGATCTCGTTGATGACGGCGTCGACCGACTCGCGATCGAGCGTGTTGTCGTCCGCGTTCAGCTTGCGCTCGGCCGACGTGTCGGGCACCTGCTTGACCAGCACCACTATGTTCATGCCTTCGACTGACCTCTCGGATCGGGGTTGTCGCCGATACTGCCCAGGTTACTGACGGGTAGCAATGTGGCAGTCGTCTCGCCGTGCGAAGCATCTCACGCGGCCCGCCCCACTCCGTTCGGGCCTACACCCACACCGTCCGAGCCGCTACGGTCAGCGAGCATGAGCAAGCCGCCGATGCCGGCCCAGGTCTGGCAACCACCGAAAGCGCCGCAGCGGGCCCGGCAGCGGGTCGGGCCGGTGCCGGTGCGGCTGACGGTGTTCGACACACCTGGGCGCGGACCTGAGGATGTCGCCGTCGATGCGGGCGGCAACGTCTACACCGGCATCGCCGACGGGCGGATCCTGCGCTTCTCGCCGGACGCCACGCACATCGACACGGTGGCCGACACGCACGGCCGCCCGCTCGGTATCGAGATCGACGCGGACGGCGACCTGCTCGTGTGCGACGCCAAGCGCGGACTGCTGCACGTGGAGGTGCCGACCGGCCGGGTGACCGTGGTGGCCGACACGATCGACGGTGCGCCGATGGTCTTCTGCAACAACGGGGCCATCGCCGCCGACGGCACCGTGTACTTCAGCGACAGTTCGACGCGCTTCGGCATCGACCACTGGCGCGGCGAGTTGCTGGCCCACACCGGCACCGGCCGGATGCTGCGCCGCACGCCCGACGGCGCCCAGGACGTGCTGCTCGACGGCCTCGAGTTCGCCAACGGGGTGGCCCTGGCCCCGGACGAGTCGTGCGTGGTCATCGCCGAGACGTCCGGCTACAGCCTGGTGCGGCTGTGGCTGACCGGCCCCCGCGAGGGCCGGCGTGACTACCTCGTCGAGAACCTGCCCGGGTTCCCGGACAACATCAGCACCGGCAGTGACGGGCTGATCTGGGTCACCCTGCCCAGCCCGCGCGACCCGACCCTCGACTTCCTGCTGCCCCGGGCGCCCGTCCTGCGCAAGATCGCGTGGTCGA
Organism: Jatrophihabitantaceae bacterium; assembly: GCA_036502695.1. GTDB lineage: Bacteria > Actinomycetota > Actinomycetes > Mycobacteriales > Jatrophihabitantaceae > DASXRA01. The sequence goes on along the minus strand of DASXYE010000029.1, from coordinate 1,026 downwards.
TGCCCGAGCGACTGCAGCCGCAGGAGAAGAAGACCGTGTGGGTGCAGGCCTACGACCTGGACGGCACGCTCGTGCACGACCTGCAAACCACGCACGAGTGGTTCCACCTGGTCACCGGGGTTCGCGAGGTCAGCGGCACCGTCTGGCTGGGCAGCCTGACCTCGCCGGGCATCGCCCGCATCGAGCTCTGACCTGATCCGGTTTTGGCCGCCCGGCCGCAAATACGAGCCTGGGCGGCCAAAACCGTGCACTAGAGCCGGCGCAGCTGTCCGCCGGGGGCTTGCCCGGCGCCGAGCGCGTTCTTCAGCGCGATCAGCTCGAGCTCCAGGTTGCTCACCGTCTCGATCGTCGCAGCCATGGCCGCCTCGGCCGGCACGTGGCCCTGCGCCTCGTTCACGTCGTTCAGCCGTTGCACCAGACCGCGAGTGACCGCCATGTCCTCGGGAAACGCCTCGAGCGGAATCAGTCCAGCCATGCCGGCGACGCTAGCGCCATTACCCGTCCCTCACATCTCGAAACGGTTTTGGTCATTCGGACGCCCCTACGCCGTCCGAATGACCAAAACCGCATCGGCCTAAGCTGCCTGGCCGATGAACGATCTTGTGCTGACCGGTGAGCGCACCGTGCCGGGCATCCCGCACGAGAACTACTGGTTCCGGCGGCACGAGGCGGCCTACGGGTTCCTGCTGCGCTACGCCAGAGGCGAGACGGTGCTCGACGTGGGATGCGGCGAGGGCTACGGCGCGGCGCGCTTCGCTGAGGTGGCCGGCCGGGTGATCGGGGTCGACTACGATGCGGCGGCGGTCGCCCATGCGGCCGAGCAGTACCCGACCGCCCGGTTCGTGCGGGCGAATCTCGCGGCGTTGCCGGTACGCAGCCAAGCTGTGGACGTACTTGCGACCCTGCAGGTGATCGAGCACGTCTGGGACCACGCGCAGTTCGTCGACGAGTGCCGGCGGGTGCTGCGTCCCGGCGGGTGGCTGCTCGTCACGACCCCGAACCGCCTCACGTTCTCCCCCGGCGCAG
>DASXYE010000028.1:0-9805 GCA_036502695.1 Jatrophihabitantaceae bacterium | reverse complement strand
GACGGCGGCGTACTACGTGGCGGCGATCGTGGCGATCCTGCTGGGGTTCTGCCCGAAGTTCGGGGCGATCGTCGACCAGACCCCGGGCGGCGTGCTCGGCGGAATCACAGTCGTGCTGTACGGCATGATCGGCCTGCTCGGGGCCAAGATCTGGGTCGAGAACCGCGTCGACTTCGCCAATCCGATCAACCTGGTGCCGCTCGCCGCGGGCATCATCGCCGGTATCGGTGGGGTGAGCCTGAAGTTCACCGACAACTTCTCCATCGGCGGCATCGCGCTCGGCACCATCGTCGCGTTGGTGGCGTACCACGGCGTACGGTGGCTGGCTCCGACGCACCTGCGTGAGCAGCCGGGGGGCGGCGCGCTGATCGTGGCCGGCGCGGAGGGCGCGCAGAGTTCGGGGAGAATGGACGAGTGAAGCCATCGCCGTTCGAGTACTCGCGGCCGTCGTCGCTCGACGAGGCGTTGCAGCTGTTGGCGGCCCTCGGTGCGGACGGCAAGGTGCTGGCCGGCGGGCAGAGCCTGGTGCCGTTGCTGTCGATGCGCCTGGCCGCGCCGCACCATCTCGTCGACATCAACCGGCTGACGTCGCTGTCGTATGTCCGGACGTCTGCAGACGGGGTGCGGGTGGGCGCCCTGGCCCGGCACGCCGATGTCGAGCGCGACGACTCGGCCGCGCAGGTACAACCCCTGCTGCGTCAGGCACTGCGACTGGTGGCCCATCCGACGATCCGCAACCGTGGGACGGTGGTGGGCAGCCTGGCCCACGCCGACCCGGCCGCCGAGATGCCGGCGGTGCTGGCGCTGCTGGGCGGCACGGTGCGGGTGGCCTCGTCGCGCGGTACTCGCGAGGTTGCCGCCGCCGACTTCTTCGCCGGGCCGCTCGAGTCGGCGCTGCAACCCGGCGAGCTGGCCGTCGAGGCGTTCTTTCCGGCGCTGCCACCCGGTGCGCGCACGTCGATCGTCGAAGTGGCGCGGCGGCACGGCGACTACGCGTTGTGCGGAGTGGGTGCGGTTCGGACCGGCAATACAGCCCGGCTGGCATTCCTGTCGGTGGCGCCGACGCCCTTGGTCGTCGAGGTCGCCGACGTGGCGGACGCCGGCGAGCTGGCCCGGTCGGTTGTCGACCCCGAACCGGACATCCACGCGTCCGCCGAGTATCGGCGGCACCTGGCCGGTGTCCTCGCCGAGCGCGCCCTGCGAGACGCCGCATGAACGTTCGCCTCGTCGTCAACGGTGTCCCACACGACGTCGACGTGCCACCCCGCCGGCTGCTCTCGGACTGCCTGCGCCACGACCTCGGCCTGACGGGCACGCACGTGGGCTGCGAGCACGGTGTGTGCGGCGCGTGCACGGTTTTGCTCGACGGGCAGCCGGTGCGCTCGTGCCTGCTGCTGGCGGTCAGCGTCGACGGCCAGCAGCTCACGACCGTCGAGGGGCTGGCTGATGGGGACGAGCTTTCCCCGGTACAGCAGGCGTTTCAGGACTGTCACGGCTTGCAGTGCGGGTTCTGCACGCCGGGGTTCCTGACGACAATTACAGCTGGGCTGCGCGATAACCCGCAGCCGTCCGAGGACGAAGCCCGGGAGATGATCGCCGGCAACCTCTGCCGCTGCACCGGTTACCAGAACATCGTCGCCGCCGTGCTGCGCGCCGCGGAGCTGGGCTCATGACCAAGATGTTCGGCGAGCCGATCAAGCGGGTCGAGGACCGCCGGCTACTTCTGGGCGGCGGCGCCTACCTCGACGACCTCGGCCGCGACGCGTACGCCGCGGCGGTGCTCCGCTCGCCGCACGCGCACGCCCGCGTCATCGACATCGACGTCACCGACGCGTTGGACGTCGACGGGCTGATCGCGATCTACACCTACGACGACCTGGCCGGCGCCATGGCCGAGCCGCTGCCGCTGCTGATTCCGCACCCGACGCTGACCCACGGGCGGACGCAGTACGCGCTGGCCCGCGACGAGGTGAACCACGTCGGCGAGGCAGTGGCGGTGGTCGTCGCCCGCGACCGGTACCTGGCCGAGGACGCCGCCGAGCGGATCGCCGTCACGTACGAGCCACTGCCCGCCGTGGTCGGCATCGAGAACGCCCGGGCCGCGACGAACCTCGTGCACGACGATGTGCCGGGCAATGTCGCCGCGAACACCATGCAGGAGTACGGCGACGCCCGCGCCGCCGTCGCCGCCGCCCCGAACCGGCTCAGCCTCGATCTGGCCGTCGAGCGCTCGGCGTCCACGCCGATGGAGACCCGGGGCGTGCTGGCCGAGTGGGACGCCGACTCGGGGCGGCTGCGGATGTGGTCGTCCACGCAAACATCCACCGGCGTCCGGGCGGCCGTCGCCGCCAAGCTCGGCCTGGACCTGACCGACGTCGAGGTGATCACGCCGGACGTCGGCGGCGGGTTCGGCGTCAAGATCGTGCACCCGTGGCCGGAGGAGCTGCTGGTGCCGATGGCTGCCCGTCTCCTAAAGCATCCGGTCAAGTTCACCGAGGACCGCCGCGAGCACTTCATCGCCTCGGCGCACGAGCGGGCGCAGCTGCATCACGTCGAGGTCGGGTTCGACGACGCCGGGCGGATTCTCGGGCTGGACGTGCGGTTCTGGCACGACCACGGCGCCTACATCCCGTACGGGTTGATCGTGCCGATCGTGACCTCGACCCAGCTGCTCGGCCCGTACAAGCCCGGGGCGTATCGCGTCGAGTTCGACAGCCTCTACACGAACACCGTGATCGTCACGCCGTACCGGGGCGCCGGCCGGCCGCAAGGCGCGTTCGTCATGGAGCGCACGCTCGATGCCATCGCCGGGTCGCTCGGGCTCGACCGGACCGAGGTGCGCGCCGCCAACTTCATCCAGCCCGAGGAAATGCCCTACGACTTCGGGCTGACGTTCCAGGACGGCCGCCCGCTGCGCTACGACTCGGGCGATTTCCCAGCCTCGCTGGACAAACTGAAGAAGCTCGTCGGCTGGGACGAGTTCGCGGCGTACCGCGAACAAGCCCGGGCCGAGGGACGCCGGGTCGGCATCGGGCTGGCCTGCTACGTCGAGGGCACCGGCGTGGGTCCGTACGAGGGCGGGCACGTGCTGATCGAGACGTCGGGCAAGGTCAAGGTCGCGACCGGGCTCACGAGCCAAGGCCAGGGGCACCAGACGGTGTTCGCCCAGATCGTGGCCGACGAGCTCGGCGTCTCGATGGACGATGTCGAGGTCGTCACGGGCGATACACGACGATTCCCTTATGCGGTAGGCACATTCGCCTCGCGGGCGGCCGTCATGAGCGGATCGGCGATCGCGCTGGCCGCTCGCAACGTTCGAGAGAAGGCCCTGCGGGTGGCCGCCGAGGCACTCGAAGCGGATCCCAAGGATCTCGAGATCGTCGACGGGATGGTCCGTGTCCGCGGCAACCCGGGTGCGGAGATCACGCTGGGGACGGTGGCGGTGCTGTCCAACCCGCTGCGGTACGCGTTCGACGAGGCGTCCAAGGCAGCGACCCAGTTCGCGGTGGGCGATCCGGGCAAGCCGCCGGTGGCCGAGGACGACGAACCCGGCCTGGAGGGGCGCGACTACTACTCACCGCCGCACGCCACGTTCGCCAACGGCATGCACGCCGTGATCGTCGAGACCGACCCGGACACCGCCGAGATCCGCATCCTCAAATACGCCGTGGTGCACGACTGCGGCCGGCTGATCAATCCGCGCATCGTCGAGGGGCAGATCCACGGGGGAGTGGCCCAGGGGGTCGGCGGCGCGCTGTACGAGCGGATGGCCTACGACGAGCACGGCCAGCTGCAGAACGCGTCGTTCATGGACTTCCTCATGCCGTACGTGACCGAGGTGCCGCGCGGTATCGACATCGACCATCTCGAGACGCCCTCGCCGCTGAACCCGCTGGGCATCAAGGGGGCCGGCGAGGCCGGCGTGATCCCGTCGGCGGCGGTGTTCGCGGCGGCGATCGAGGACGCCGAGGGCATCCCGATCACGTCCATGCCGATATCGCCGAGCGCACTGTTCGAGCTCAGGAGGACCCATGAAGGTCAGCGGTGACGCCACCCTGCACGCCCCGATCGACCGGGTCTGGGCGGCGCTGAACGATCCGGCGGTTCTGGTTCGGACGATCCCGGGCTGCGAGCGGCTCGAGGCGACCGGCCCGGACGCGTACACCATGACCGTCACCGCTGGCGTCGCCTCGATCAAGGGCACGTACTCCGGCGAGGTCAAGCTGCACGACCAGCAGCCGCCCGGCTCCTTCGTGATGAGCGCGTCCGGCGCGGGTGGCCCGGGCACGGTGAGCACTGAGGTGCAGGTGCGCCTCGAAGAGCGGGACGGGGCCACCCGGCTCACCTACGACGCCGACGCCGTCGTCGGCGGCATGATCGGCGGCGTCGGGCAGCGGATGCTCGCCGGCGTGGCCAAGAAAATGGCCGGTGAGTTCTTCGCCGCCGTGGACGACGTGCTCACCGGCCGGGCGCCGGAAACGGACGGATCGACAACGACCGCCGAAGGGATGCCCGCGGTGTACGCCGACCCCGGCGCCCAGCCCGGCGTGTACGTCGCCCCGCCCAAGCCGGGTCGCGCCGTGCCCGAGGGATTCGCCGCCGGCGCGGTCGTCGGGGCCGTCATCGCGCTGGCCGGGGTGGTCGTCGGCGGGCTGCTCGGACGCCGCCGCACCTGAGCCGTTCCTGAACGCCGACCCCAGAGCGAGCTGTGAGCCGGCCGGGAACCGGAACCGGCCCGGAAACGCCGTCCGTTGGACGGGTATGACGACGACGATGACCTGTCCGAAGTGCCGTGGTGACATGGCCTCCTACGAACGCAACGGCGTGCTCGTCGACCAGTGCGGCGACTGCCGCGGGTTGTTCCTCGACCGGGGCGAGCTCGAGCACCTCATCAGCGCCGAAACCTCCTTCAACCGCCCCACCGACAGCGGAGCGTCGTTTAGCCGCGTCGACTTCGGCGACCGCTCGGCACCGCCCGACCCGCGGTTCCACCGCCAGCAACCGAAGCGCAAGAAGCGCTCGTTCTTCGAGGATCTGTTTGACTGACGCCGTGAACGTGCGGCCGATCGACGATGACGAACGTGAGCAGGTCACCAAGCTCCTGACCGAACGGTGGGGTTCGACCGTCGTCGTGAGTCGCGGTGAACGCCACGACCTGCGCGCGCTGCCGACCATCGTCGCCGAGCAGGACGGTGAGATCGTCGGCGTGGTGACCTACGCGCCGGGCCCTCCTGACCAGGGCAGCGCCGAGATCACCTCGCTCGACGCACTGCGCCCGGACCGCGGGGTCGGCACCGCCCTGCTCGACGCGGTGATCGACGTGGCCCTGAGCAATGGCTGGCGCCGCCTCTGGCTGGTCACCACGAACGACAACACGCACGCCCTGCGCTTCTACCAGCGCCGCGGCTGGGATCTGGTCGCCGTGCATCGCGACGCGGTCGACGACGCGCGCGCGACCAAGCCGGAGATCCCCGAGCGCGGCAACGACGACATCGCCATCCGGCACGAGCTCGAGCTAGAACTCGTGCTGCAGTGACGCGCTGAGCACCCGCCGGCCGGTCGGCGTGAGCCGCACCGCCCGGCCCGACCCGATCCGCTCGACCCACTGCGCGTCGAAGCACCGCCGGCACAGCGCGGCCCCGATCGCCCCGGCCAGGTGCGGGCGCCGCTCGGTCCAGTCCAGGCACGACCGCACGAACGGGCGGCGTCCGGCGCGCGCCGCCTCGACGTCCACGCCGAGATCGACCAGCCAGGCCCGGCCGGTTGCGGTGAGCGTCCAGCCGTCGAGCAATCGCCGGTCGGTCATCGCCTCGGTGACGCCCACGCCCAGGGCGCCGGCCAGGTGGTCGTAGCAGGTGCGGCCGCGGGCCAGCGCCGCGTGCTTGGTCGCATCCCGCAGCGACGCCGGCACCGGCACCGGCTGCGGCGCGCGGGCCGACAGGTGCTCGACCAGTTCGGCCGCCTCGTGGTCGGCCAGCCGGACGTAGCGGTGCCGACCCTGGCGTTCCTCGACGAGCAGGCCGTCGTCGACGAGCCGGTCGAGGTGGGCCGTGGCCGTCGAGCGGGCCACCCCGCCGTGCCGGGCCAGCTCGCCGGCCGTCCAGGCCCGCCCGTCGAGCAGCGCGAGGCAGAATGCGGCGCGGGTCCGGTCGGCCAGGGATCCGGCCAGCCGGGCCATCTCGGCCGCCCCGTCGTCGCTACGAATAGCCGGGCGCATCCTTCGACTATGCCGTCCTGATTGTTCGGCGCGCACCGAAGTTATCCGGATCCGTCCGGTGGCGGACCGAAATGGTCGGACACCGCGTGGTGGCAGCCCCGGCCCGGCACGTTCCGGGCCGGGCAATGATCGGCTCCGAAGCCGCACGAGCCGATTCGGCACTAGTCGCCGAGGCCAGCCGCCCGGGCGGCCAAGTTGACTCGGCACCGTGGCAGCGCGACGCATCAGGGTCGGCATCGACACCGGCGGCACGTTCACCGACGTCGTCGCCTTCGACGAGCAGTCCGGGGAGCTGGTCGCCACCAAGACGCCCTCGACGCCGAGCGATCCGGCCGACGGTTTCCTGGCCGGGGTGGCCAAGGTGCTGGCCACCCTGGACGCCGGACCGGACGCGATCGCCGCGATCAGCCACGGCACGACAGTGGCCACCAACCAGCTGCTCGAAGGGCGCATCGACCGGCTCGGGTTCGTCACCACCGAGGGCTACGAGTTCCTGCTCGAGATCGCCCGGCAGTCCGTGCCGGACGGCTACGGCAACAGCTACTTCTGGGTGAAGCCCGATCGGATCGTGCCGGCCGACCTGGTGCGCACGGTGGGCGGGCGGCTGGATCACACCGGCGCCGAGCTCCGCCCGTTCGACGAGGCGTCCGCGATCGCCGCAGCCCGGTTCTTCCGCGAGCGCGGGGTGAACGCGATCGGCGTGTGCCTGCTGCACTCCTACGCCGACCCGGCCCACGAGCTGCGGATGCGCGAGGTGCTGCACCGCGAACATCCCGATGCCGTCGTATCGATCTCGTCGGACGTGCTGCGCGAGTACCGCGAGTACGAGCGCTCGATGACCACCCTGGTGGACGCCGCCGTCAAGCCCCGCATCTCGAGCTACATCGCGGCGATCAGTGAGCGGCTACCCGACGGCGTGCCGTTCTACATCATGAAGTCCAACGGCGGCGTGCTGTCGGCGGCCGAGGTGGTGCACCAGCCGATCACCACGGTGTTGTCCGGGCCGGCCGCCGGCGCGTTGGGCGCCGCCCTGGTGGCGCGACATGCGGGATTCGACCGGGTGCTGACCTGCGACGGCGGCGGCACCTCGACCGACGTCTCGGTGGTGCTGGCCGGCGAGCCGACCCTGACCACCGAGGGATCGGTCGGCGCCTACCCGTCGAAGATCCCGATGATCGACGTCGTGACGGTGGGCGCCGGCGGCGGCTCCATCGCCTGGGTGTCGCCCGAGGGCACGTTGAAGGTCGGGCCCCGTTCGGCCGGCGCCGACCCCGGCCCGCTCTGTTACGGCGCCGGAGGCACCGACGTCACGGTGACCGACGCGCACGTCGTGCTGGGTCGCATCCCGCCGCACCTGCTCGGCGGCGAGATCGGGCTGGACGTCGGGGCCGCCCGTCGCGGATTGCACAGCCTGGCTGAGCGTCTCGGCATGACCGTCGAGGCCTGCGCGATCGGCATCCTGGAGATCTCGGCGTGGAACCAGGCCAACGCGCTGCGGCGTATCACCGTCAAGCGCGGCCTGGACGTGCGCGACTTCACGCTCGTCACGTTCGGCGGATCCGGTTCGTTGCTGGCCTGCCGGCTGATGGACGTGCTGGGTCTGCCCACCGTGCTGGTGCCACCGAACCCCGGCAACGTCTCGGCGTTCGGGTTGCTGACGGTGGACGTCAAGAACGACTACGTCCGCACGGCGGTGGCTCGGCATACCGAGCTGGACCTCGATCGCACCGAGGCGGTCTACGCCGAGCTGCGCTCGCTGGCCACCGCTGCCCTCGATCGCGAAGGCTTCGCCCGGGACAGCCACCGCCACGACCGCAGCGCCGACCTGCGCTACGTCGGGCAGGCCTTCGAGGTGCGGGTTCCGGTGCCGGACGGCCCGCTCGACAAGGCCGTCGCGGACGAGGTGGCCAACGCCTTCCACGATGCGCACCGCGCGCTCTACGGGTACGACTTCGCCAGTGACGCGCGGCAGGCCGTCGAGTGGGTGAACCTGCGGGTGTCGGGCATCGGGCCGATCGCCCGCCCGTCCTTGCGCGAACTGCCGCCGCGCGACGGCGCGCCGCCGGACTCCCGAGCCCGGCAAGTGTGCTTCGACGACTACGTCGCGACGGCGATCTACCAACGCGAAGACCTGCGGCCGGGTGACGAGATCGCCGGTCCGGCGGTCGTCGAGGAGTTCGGGGCCACCGTGCCGATCCATCCGGGCTTTCGGGCCCGCGTCGACAACTACGGCAACCTGTTGGTGACGCGATGACCGCCCCGGTTTTGTTGATCAACAGGGAGGGATCGCTGCTGGAACGACCAATTCTCCCTGTTGATCAAGAAAGGGGGCTGGGATGAGCAGGGGCGGGATGACCGATCCGGTATTGCTCGAGATCGTCCAGGGCAGCTTGGCCTCGATCGAGCTGGAGGTCGAGACGGCGATCGCCCGGACCGCCCGCTCGCCGATGATCCGCGACGCGCACGACTTCCGGGCCGGCATCCACGACCGGCGGCTGCGCAAGCTGACCGGCCGTTCCTACAGCGCACTCGTCCACCCGGTCGTGCGTGACTTCCCGATCGAGACGATGCGTCCGGGCGACGTGTTCTTCCACAACGACGTGTACCTGTCCGAGGGCGGCATCGGCCACCTGCCGGATCTGTGCGTGACGGTGCCGGTCTTCCACCAGAACGAGGTGGTGGCCTTCGTCCAGGCGTTCGGCCACCACGACGACATCGGCGGCGCCGTCCCCGGATCCATGCCGAGCCATGCCACGAGCGTGTTCGAAGAGGGCCTGATGGTGCCGCCGATTCGCCTGTGGGACCAGGGGGTTCCCAACCAAGCGGCGCTGACGATCATGACCCGCAACTCGCGGATGCCCGAGTCGCTGGCGGCTGACCTGGACGCCGAGTGCGCGGCTTGCCTGATGGGCGCGCGTCGCCTGGGTGAGCTGTTCGACCGGTACGGCCGGGAAGCCGTCGAGGACTGCTTCGACGCCATCCTGGAGAACACGGCGCGCACGTTCCGCGACGAGATCCTGGCCAAGATCCCGAACGGCGCCTGGACCTGGGAGGACTACGCCGAGCACGACGGCGTCGACGAACCCAAGCTGCACACCCAGCGCATCACGCTGACCAAGACCGACGACAAGCTGATCATCGACTTCAACGGCACCGGTCCGCAGGCCAAGGGACCCATCAACCACTGCGCCGACTACGCCGACGGCAACTTCCTCACCAAGTGGCTGGCCCCGATCCTGCGCAACCTGGCCGACAGCCCGGAGCGGATGGCCGAGCTGGACGTCAACGAGGGCGTCGTGCCGCTGATCGAGATGCGCTTCCCGCCACCCGGGACGTTGCTTACCCCGGTATTCCCGGCGCCGACGAATGCCCGGACGTTCGTGATCCTGCGGCTGCTGGGCGTGCTGGCCGGGGTGCTGGCCAAGGCGGTTGACGGCAAGATGCCGGCTGATCAGGAGACGATCCGCTATACCGGGGTGTACGGAACCGACCGTGACGGCCAGCCCTACCTGATGCGCGAGGTGCTGGGCGGCGGCTCGGGTGGGCGCTACTACGCCGACGGCGAGGACACGATCCACGTCGTGCCCG
>DASXYE010000027.1:0-25921 GCA_036502695.1 Jatrophihabitantaceae bacterium | reverse complement strand
GCCCTGACCGAGCGCGACCGGGCTCGCGAGCGGCTCGAGCAGCTCGGCGCCGAGGAGGGCTCGGCCGAGCGGGTGACCGCGCTGAAGGACGCCGAGGCGACGTCTGAGGAGCTGCGGCTGGCCCGGGCCGAACTGCAGTTGTCCAAGCAGAAGGCGGCGCAACTCGACGCGGAGGTCGAGTCGCAGTCCGAGGAGCTGGCCCGGACCCGCGGCCAGCTGCTCGACAGCTGGGAGCAGGTGAAGAACATGCGAAGTACGGTGTCGTGGCGGTTGACCGCGCCGCTTCGCGCCGTGCGGCGCTCGAGGACGAGGTGAGCGTTGTCATGCCGCGCCCGTTGCGTCGGGGGCGCGTGCTCGATCAGGTGGCCGGCGAGGTCGTCTGCGAGTCCGGCTCGCTGCACGGCCTGGGACAGCTCGATCGGGTCGCGATACTCGTGCATTTCGCCCACTCCGCCCGGGTGAGTCGATCGTTTCGGATGCTGGTCCGCGAGTTCGCCGACGCCGGCTACCTGCCCCTGGTCGTGTCGGCCTCCCCGGCGCCGGGCCCGCTCGACTGGAGCGGGGCGCTACCGCGCGAGGCGGTGGTGCTGCGCAAGCCGAACGTCGGATACGACTTCGGGTCCTGGGCGGTCGGCCTGGGGGCGTTGCCGGCGGCCCGGGAGGCCGAGCACCTGGTGCTGGCCAACGACTCGATGTTCGGCCCGTTCGAATCGTTGCGGCCGCTCATCGCCGAGTACGAGGCGTCCGACGCCGACGTGTGGGGCCTCACCGACACCAAGCAGTACTTTCACCACCTGCAGAGCTACTTCATCGGTTTCCAGCGCGGCCTGCTCACCGACAAGCCGCTGGCCCAGTTCTGGCAGGATCGCCGCGACCATCGATCCAAGTGGGACATCATCGAGCGCAACGAGCTGGCGCTGAGCCGGCTGCTGACGTCCGAGGGCTATGTCATCACCGCCCGGTACCGGGCCGACGACTATGTCGGGTCGGGCGAGAACCCGGTGATCCGCGGCTGGTGGAAGCTGATCGAGGCCGGCTTCCCGTTCGTGAAGCGCGAGATCGTGACGAACCCGTCGGTGGCTCCGCGCGCCGAGTGGGTCCGGCGCGAGGTCATGGCCCGGTTCGGCACCGACATCAACGATTGGCGGTAAGGCAACCTCATGCGACGAATCACGCGGGCGGGGATCCGGCACCGGGCCTCCCGGGCGCGGGCGGTCGCCGTCTCGCAGGTGCGGGCGGCCCAGGCGCAATGGCAACGCCGTGGTCCGCGGGCACCGGTCGACTTCGAGCGTTGGCTGGAGCGACGCACCGGGCGCAAGACCGCCGAGTTCCCGGACGAGTGGCGGGTCCGCGAGGACCTGACGTTCGAGCACCCCAGCCGGGTCGGCGTCCTGATCCACGTCTTCTACGCCGAGCTGTTGCCCGAGTTGCTCACCGCGCTGCGCGACATGCCCGTCGACTTCGACCTGATCATCACCAACGCCAGCCAGCTCCCGCTGCACGTCGAGGCGTCCGACCTGCCCCGGATGCGCAACCACTGTGTCGTGGACGTCGAGAACCACGGCCGCGACATCTGGCCGACCGTTCAGGTGATCAACGCGCGACTGCTCGACCCGTACGAACTGGTGCTCAAGCTGCACACCAAACGCAGCGAATGGCGAGCCGAGCACGGCGAGCTCAGCGGCAGCGGCGAGCAGTGGCGGGCCAGCCTGCTCGACGCCCTGATGGGCGGCAGCGAGAACATCCGCGCGATCCTGGGCGCCTTCGCCGAGAACCCGAATCTCGGGGTCGTCACGGCGCCGGGCAGCCTGCTCGGCCCGGAGTTCTGGGGCGGCGATCTCGCGATCACCCGCGAGCTGCTGCGCCGGGTCGAGCTGCAGGTCGAGCCGCAGCGACTGCGTTTCCCGGCCGGCTCGTTCTACTGGGCCCGCGGATTCGTCCTGCAGGGCCTGCGCTCCCTGGCGCTCACCGCCGAGGACTTCGACGAGGAGGCCGGCCAGATCGACGCGACCACGGCGCACGCCGTCGAGCGCTCGGTCGGCATCCTCAGCGAGGAGGCCGGCCTGTCGCTGATCGCCCGCGACGCGCTGCCCGAGGTGGGCGAGGAGTCCTGGCGGCGCTACCGGCGAGCGGCCATCCGGCGCCCGCGGGTAAGGGTCATCCCGTTCTACCTGCCGCAGTTCCACCCCACCCCCGAGAACGACCTGTGGTGGGGTAAGGGCTTCACCGAGTGGACGAACCTGACCGCCGCCAAGCCGGTGTACCAGGGCCACAACCAGCCGAACCTGCCGGCCGATCTCGGCTTCTACGACCTGCGGCTGGACGAGGTTCGGCAGGCCCAGATGGACCTCGCGGCCGAGTTCGGGGTCGAGGGTTTCATGTACTACTACTACTGGTTCGCCGGCCAGCGGCTGCTGTCCACGCCGATCGAGGCCCTGCTTCGCGGTGATGTGAACAAGCCGTTCTGCATCATGTGGGCCAACGAGAACTGGACCCGTCGCTGGGACGGACGCACGTCCGACGTGCTGATGGGCCAGGACTACGACCGGGTGCCGGCCACCCAGTTCATCGAGGACGTGCTGCCGTTCCTGGTCGACGAGCGCTACATGCGGGTGAACGGCAAGCCGATCCTGGCCGTGTATCGCATCGCGCAGATCCCCGACTACGAGGCCGTGGTCGAGCAGTGGCGGCAGCGGGCCCGCGAGGCGGGAGTCGGCGAGCTGCTGCTGCTCAGCGTCGACGTCGCCCGCGAGTTCGACGGGCTGGCCGGCACCGCCAAGTCGGCCGGGCTCGACGGCACGCTGGGCTTCCCGCCGCACAACCTGAAATGGGAGTGGCTGCCGCACGGCGGCAAGGGTGTCGACAAGCGCTTCCGCGGCAACCTGCTCAGCTACGAGGCCATGGCCCGCGACGCCGAGACGAAGTACGTCGCGATGTCGGACACCGACTTCCCCGGCGTCATGGTCAACTTCGACAACACCGCGCGCCGGCAGTGGACCTCTGATCTCTGGTACGGCTCGAACCCGTACACGTTCCGGCGCTGGCTCGCCGCGGCGGCATCGGCGGTCTCGCATCGCGAGCCCGAGCACCGGGTCGTGTTCGTCAACGCCTGGAACGAGTGGGCCGAGTCGGCCGTACTGGAGCCCACGCACCGGTACGGGCACACGTTCCTGCTCGCGGTCCGCGACGTCATCAACGGCTAGACGCAGATGGCACAGCCCACGATCGTCGTCCCGGTGTACGGCCGGCTGGACCTGCTCGACCGGTGCCTGCGGGCGATCGACCGGCACACGTTCGTCAGCATCGCCGTCCTGATCATCGACGACGGCGGCCCCGAGCCGGTCGACGAGGCCGCGGTGCGCGCCGCGATGCCGTCCGGGCGCCGGTTCACGCTGGTCGGGCACGAGCAGAACCTGGGATTCGTCGCGACCGTGAACGAGGCGTTCGAGCGCTGCGCCGGCACGGACGTCGTGCTCGTCAACAGCGACGTGACCGTGTTGCCCGGCTGGCTCGCCGGGCTGCAGGACGCACGGAGCGCGTCTCCGGCCACCGCGACGGCGAGCGCGATTGCCGACCACGGCGGCATCCTGAGCGTCGCCGCGCTCGGCGCGCTGCGCGACCGGTCGCCCGACGCGATCGGTGAACGGCTCGACCACGCCCGGCGGGTGAGCGACGTCGGCATCGAGATCCCGGTCGCGGTCGGACACTGCACCTATTTCAGCAAGCAGGCGCTCGCCGAGGTCGGTGGCTTCGACCTCGCGTTCTCGCCGGGCTACGGCGAGGAGGTCGACTGGAGCCTGCGGGGCGCCCAGTTGGGCTGGCGCCACGTCGCTGCGCTGCACAGCTACGTCTGGCACGACGGAGGGGCCAGCTTCGCTACCAATCCGGAGCGCGAGCGGCTGCGGCGCCGGCACGAGGCGCGCATCCTGGCCCGGTACCCCCGCAGTTTCGTACGTATCCGCCGGTTCGCCCGCGATCCGGCGTCCCCACTGGCTCGATCACTCGCACTACTCGAAGCGGCGCTGTCCGATGTGGACCACGAGGCGCGACCACTACCACGCGTGCGGTAAGTTCGCCCGCATTCTTTGCAGGAATGGAGTAGGACCTGATGACTGGCACCTCAGCCCTCGACCTGGATCAGCTGGTCGACCGGCTCTCCGCGGCGGACACCTTGCCGCAGCTGCCTGATGTCATCGACATCGCGACGGGCGTCCCGCCCAACCCACCCGAGGACGTGCAGACGAAGTTCGTCGGGCTGGCCTATCGCGACGCCTTCAACGAGGCCCGCAGCTTCGTGAAGGTCGCCGACGAGTGGCTGACCAAGCAACGCGGGGCCGGCCTCGAGTCAGCCGGGCGCGTCCTGGACTTCGGTTCCGGCTGGGGCCGCATCAGCCGCATGCTGCTGGCCCACGTGCAGCCGACGAGCCTGTACGCCGCCGACGTCGACTCGCAGATGACCGCGCTGGTCAACACGACACTGCCCGGCATCAACGCGACGACGGTGAACCCGCTCCCGCCGACCATGCTGGGCACCGGGGCGTTCGAGGCGGCGCTGGCGTTCAGCGTCTTCTCACACCTCGCCCCGCAGGCCCACGAGGCGTGGGCGGCCGAGTTCGGACGGGTCGTGGCACCCGGCGGCATGGTGTTCATCACCGTGCTCGACTCGGTGTTCATCGAGCAGATCCGCCAGGCGAAGGTGCACGTCGCCGAGGGCATCGCGGAGTCGTTCGAGGCCGGGTTGGCGACGCTGTTCGACGACATCGACGCGACCGCCGCGGAGTTCGCGGCCGGCCGGCCCGTCTACGCCCCGCGCGACGTCGACGGCGTCCGGACCGGCGACTACTACGGCTGGGCGGCCATGCCCGAGCGCTACGTCACCAAGGTCTGGGGCGACGCCGGCTTCGACATCGTGCAGTGGGTGCGGTCCGGGGTGCTGTTCCCGCAGGCCATGGTCGGCCTGGTGCGCCGCCCCAACGCGTCGTCGTCGAACAACGACCCGCAGCCGGTGCCGCCCGGCCGTCCGGGTATGGGCCAGCTGGCGCGGCGGCTGAAGGCGAGGATCTCGCGCCGTGCCTGATCGGGCCGTTGGCGACGACGTGACCGGATCTCGCTGATGACCCGCTCGTACGCGCAGGAGCCCACGCTCACGACCGACGTCGAGGATGCCGACGCCGACGGGTCGACGTCTCGCCCGTCCGGGCCGGGACGCATCGTCGACTCCTCGGACCGGTTGCTGCGCTGGCTGCTGGGCCTGACCGCGATCGCGTTCGTCGCGATCACGCTGGGCCCGTCGCTGGTCGGCGCGCGGGTGTTCCTGGGCCTGGACGTGCTGTACCGGTTCGCGCCCTGGGCGTCACTGCCCGGTCCGCACCTGTCGGGTCAGACGATCTACATCAGCGACACCGTCGACTGGTCGATCCCGGCGCTGCACCAGATCGCCGACCGGCTCTGGAACGGCGACTACGCGAGCTGGTCCAGCCTGCCCGGCGGCGGCTCGCCGCTGCTGGCCAATCCCGACTTCGGCGTCTTCTCGCCGGGTCGGTGGCTGTTCCTGATCCTGCCGACCTGGTTCGCCCCCGGGTGGTCGAAGCTGCTCGAGACGGCGTTCGCGTCGGTGTTCTCGTACCTGCTGGTGCGCCGGCTGAAGGGCTCGAAGGTCGCCGCCGGGGTCGCCGCGATCATCTACCCGGTCACCGGGTTCATGATCGGCTGGACGAACTGGCCGCAGGTGGCCGTCGCCTGCGTCATCCCGATGATGTTCTGGTCGGTCGAGCGGTTCGTGCAGCTGCGGACCGTGCGCTCGGCCGTCCCGATCGCGTTGGCGTCGGCCCTGCTGCTGTTCGGCGGCTTCCCCGCGGTGGCCGGCCAGACGTTCTACCTGGCCGCGGCGTACCTGCTGGTCCGGACGATCGTGCTGCACCACCGCGAGCTCAAGCAGTGCCTGCGCGACATCGCGATCGCCGCCTGCGCCGCCGCGCTCGGCATCGGCCTGACCGCGTTCCAGCTGCTGCCGTTCGCGCACCAGCTGCTCTCCGACACCGACCTGACGTACCGCGACCAGGGCTTCTTCACCAACACGCCCATCCGGTTCATGCTGAGCTCGGTTTTCCCGCGCACGTTCTCCGGCAACTTCGTCGTGAACTGGGCCAGCCCGCAGGACGTGAACGCCTACGTCGGCGCGGTCGTGGTGCTGCTCGCCGCGCTGGGGCTGACCCGGATCCTCACCCACCGGGCCTACCGCTCGGTGGGAATCTACTTCCTGGCCGTCGTCGCGTTCGTCGTCGTGCTCGTCTGGTTCCAGGGGCCGTGGACCGACTGGCTCGACCACTTCCCGGTCTTCCACGGCAACCCGATCGGGCGGATCCGCTCGCAGCTCGGCCTGCCCGCGGCGGTTCTCGCGGCTGCCGGCATCGACGTCTTGCGCGATGCGATCGCCGAGCGTCGCGCCGACGCGAGGGAGCGATCGGTCAGCCGGGTCCTGGTCCTCGTGATCCCCGCGCTGGTCACCGTGGCCATCGGCATCGTCGGCATCAAGATCGCGCGGACGCGCTACATCGGCATGGCCACCTCGAAGTGGCCGGACGTGCTGGTCGCCGTCATCCCGCTGTGTCTGATCACGGCGCTGATCTGGATGAGTCGCCGCTGGCGGGTGGCCGGGGTCGGCGCGTTGGGCGTGGCCATCGTGGCGATCGGCGTGCAGGCGGTGGCCGCCACCTCGTTCTTCTGGCCGACCTCGCCCAAGTCCGAGTTCTACCCGTCGACGTCGGGCATCCGTTACCTGCAGAAGAACGTGGGCGACGAACGCATCGCCTCGCTCGGGTACGCGCTGCGGCCCAACGTGCAGGCCTACTTCGGGCTGCCGTCGATCAACGGGCACACGTTCTACCCCCAGCCGATGCAGAAGCTGATCCGCAAGATCTACCCGGGCTCGTTCCAGTCCTCGACCTACAGCATCCTGTCGGCCGACCCGCAACAGTGGTTCACGTCCCCGGGGCTGGACCGGCTCGGCGTCCGGTATCTCGTCGGCAGCCCCAACTCGGCCGAGCCCGGCACCGTAAGCACGCCGGTGCCGATCCCGGGCGATGTCGAGCCCATCGCCGCGACCGCGGGCTCGTTCGAGGCCCAGCCCGGCACGACGTATCGGGCCACCGTCCCGGCCGGCGCACTGCGCGGCGTCAACGTGCCGATGGCGACCACCGTGCTCACCAAGGTGACCGCGACGCTGAAGACTGCGACCGGTGCCGTGGTGGCGCAGGACTCGATCGACGTCGCGCCCGGCAACTGGACCGTGCCGATCCCGCTGGCCGCCGAGGCGCCGGGTGCCGCGCCCACCGGCCCGACCACGGTCGAGGTCACCGTCGACCAGCCGGCCACCGCGACGAAGACGGCGGGCGGCGACTTGCGGGTGCAGGCGGTACGGCCGCCGGCCACGTCCGACGGGGCCCGCCTGGTCTACGCGTCGTCGGGGCTGGTCATCTGGCAGCGGCTCACCGCGCTGCCACGCATCCGCTGGGCCAGCCACGCGACGGTCGTCCAGGACGACGCCAGCCGGCTGGCCGCGGCCGCCCAGGGACCCCGGGATCCGGACGGGGTGATCCTGGCCGATGCCCCGGCGCATCAGCTCGGGACGGCTTCGGTCGCCCCGACCCAGCTGGACGTCCAGCAGGGCAAGGGCGACACCCTCAAGGTCCGGGTGAACGTCAAGACCGCGGGCTACCTGGTGGTGGCCGACAACGTTCAGGACGACTTCAGCGCCAGCGTGGACGGCAAGCACGAGGCGGTCGTGCCGGCCGACTACGCGGTGGGCGCGGTGTACGTCCCGGCCGGGACGCACGAGATCCGTTTCGACTATGCCCCTCGAGGCCGCAGCGTCGGCTTCGTGATCTCCGGATTCAGCGCCGTGGTCCTGATCGCCGCCGCGCTGCCGGTGGCCTGGTGGGGTCGGCTGCGGCGGCGCCGCCGGGTCGAGGTCGAGCAGGCCGCAAGCGACTAGCGTCCGGACGGATGTTGTCCGCGCTTCGCGATGTCCGGGCGCGTCCAAGCGCGGACAACTCGCCCGTCCTGGTGGGTCGAACCCGCTACAGCACAGCCGCTTCGGTCAGCAGCAGCAACAGCCCGCCGATGCACAGGCCGATCACGGGCATGCGCAGTGTTGTGCGATGCCAGGCGACCAGCACCAAACAGGCGATGACCTCGGGGATCAGGGCCATGCCGTAGCGCGGCGCTACGACCGGGAAGTACAGGTCGCTCGTCGTGTAGATCTGCACCTCGACCACGAGCGGGTACACGATCAGCGACCCCAGCGTCATGGCGCCCAGCGTCCAGCCGAGGTGGCCGCGCGGGAACACCGCCAGGGCCAGCAGCGGGGCCGCGAAGAACAGCACGTTCAGCAGGCGCGCCCAGTAGGTGACGCTGTCGCCGTTGATCGGCGCGGAGAAGAAGTACGACAAGGCGAGGTTGGAACCGTTGAACAGCGGCCGCAGCAACTCGTCGAAGGGCACGCCCTTGATGGGACGGCCGGAGACGGTTTCGATCGGGTTGTGCCAGTGCGCCACTCCGCGGTGCGACTGGATGATCGCCCAGCCCTTGTACACGACGAAGACGCCGGCCAACATGCTGACGCCCAGAACCGCCAGGCGCCGGGCCTCCTCGATGGCCCGCGCGCGCCATTTCAGGAACGCCATCACCAGGCATACGCCGGCCACGCCGATCATCGAGATCGCGCTCATCACCTTGGTGGCGGTGATCAGCACCGTGAGCACCGTGGGCAGCACGATCCCGTAGTTCTTCTCGACGAGGACGCGGGCGAGTACCCACAGAGCGAGCGCGCCGCCGAGGGCGGCCGGGGCGTCGTTGGTGACGGCGGCGCTGGCGCCGATGATGCCCGGACACAGGCCGAGCGTGGCGGCGCCGACCACGGCGTATTGCCAGGGCACGCGGAATTTGCGCAACGCGAAGAACATGGCGATCAGGCCGGCCCACAACCACAAAACGCCGACGCAGCGGGCCGCTGTGATGAAGTGGGCACCGGGCACGACGGCGTCGATGGCTCGGGCCAGCACGCCGGTGATGGCGTAGTACAGCGGCGGGTGGCCCCAGTTGTAGTTCTGCCCGCCGGCCGGATACTTCGAGGCGGGCGGGTTCTGCGCTCCGCAGGGCGGCAGCTTGGCGCCGACGGCCGAACCGTGGCAGGAGAACTCTTCGCGGATCTCCGGGGCCAGCAGCGAGCCGGCCGCCGGGAAGTGGCCGTGCGCCACCTGCCACGCGTAGTCGGCGTGGGTGCCCTCGTCGTAGAGCGAGAGCCCGGGCCCACGGAAGTTCGCAGTCAGCGAGAGGATCGCGGTGAACAGCAGTACCACGGCCATCGCGACGGCCGAGCCTCGGCGATCATCGCTCAGCCGCGAGTGGGCGGCGACACGACGGGCCGGCCGAGATTCCTCGCCAGCGACCGTATCGTCGAGCTCGAGGTCGTGCGCCGTCATGGTGAGCAGCAGCATAAGGGATGCAGTCAGCGTGCCGTGCAGGGCCGGTCCGATCTCGGCCGGGTATGCGCGGCCGGACAGCACTACGGCAGGTGCGCGGAATTGGCAACCCGCCATTCGGGTATCCTTCGCCGGTGGCGAGTCAGGGCCGCAACCTGATTCGGGCAGACCGTTCCCCCCAGCTAGAACGAGGTCACGACGTTGCGGTTAGTAGTCCAGGTGCCCTGCCTGAACGAGGAAGAGACCCTTCCCCTGGTACTCGAGTCGATTCCCAAGCAGATCCCCGGGATCGACGAGATCATCGTCCTGATCATCGACGACGGTTCGACCGACCGGACGGTTGAGGTCGCGCGCGAACACGGCGTCACCCACTTCGTCCGGCACGCCCGCAACCGGGGCCTGGGCCGGTCCTTCCACGACGGCGTGCAGCGGGCGTTGGAGCTCGGCGCCGACATCGTCGTCAACACCGACGGCGACAACCAGTATCCGCAGGAGCGCATCAGCGATCTGGTGCAGCCGATCGTCGCGGGCCGGGCCGACATCGTCATCGCCGACCGCCAGGTCGACAAGGTCGAGCACTTCTCCCGGTTCAAGATCATGTTGCAGAAGTTCGGCAGCAAGATCGTGAACCTGGCGGCCGGCACCGACCTGCCGGACGCGGCGAGCGGCTTCCGGGCCTACTCGCGCGACAGCCTGATGCTGCTGAACACGATCACCCGGTTCAGCTACTGCATGGAAACGATCATCCAGGCCGGCAACAAGAAGCTGAAGATCGACAGCATCCCGGTCGTGACGAACGAGAAGACCCGTGAGTCGCGGCTGTTCAAGTCGATGGGCCAGCACGTGCGCATGTCGGCCGGCGCCATCATCCGCGCCTACATCATGTACAAGCCGTACGTGATCTTCACCTTGCTGGCCGCGCTGTTCGGCGTCGCCGGGCTGGTGCCGTTCGTGCGTTGGGCAATTCTGCAGATCGTCGACGACAGCCCCGGCGGCCACCTGCAGTCGCTGCTGATCGGGTCCGTGCTGCTCATCGTGTCGTTCCTGAGCGTGATCATCGGCATCATCTCCGACCTGATCAGAACCAACCGGATGCTGATCGAGGACACCCTGGAGCACACGAAGAAGATGCGCTTCGGCGCAGGGGAGTTCCTCAGCGAGATCGAGGTCACGCAGGCCGCCGCCGACATCCGCGCCGGCGCCCTGGCCGCTACCCGCGACCCGGTCCGGACCAGCGAGCTCTCCCGCGCCGAGTGACGGATTTCGCCCGCGAGTGACGGCGCTAGTGGCCGTCACTCGCGCATGAACACGTCACTCGGCATTACGTCGCTCGGCGAGACCTGCTCAGCCGGCGGTTAGCTAGCCTCAGCTGGTTAGCCGGGCTTGACCGACAGGACCGAGGTCTGATCCGGGTAGGGCAGCGTCGGGGTCAGCCCGCGCAGCTGGCGCTCGGCCAGCCCGGACGCCTTGATCGCACGCTGGTAGCGGGCCCGGCGGCTGTTGTCGTAGACGATGATGCCGTCCGGGGCGAGCCGGGGGATCGCCGCCGTC
Source organism: Jatrophihabitantaceae bacterium (assembly GCA_036502695.1). Taxonomy (GTDB): domain Bacteria; phylum Actinomycetota; class Actinomycetes; order Mycobacteriales; family Jatrophihabitantaceae; genus DASXRA01. Next base: position 14,888 of record DASXYE010000027.1, on the reverse strand, counting down.
AAGCAGGCCTCGCGGGCCCGGCCGTCGATCACGATCAGGTCGAACGTGCCGCCGACCTTGTCGATCGTCGCGACGTAGTCGGCGAAGTCCAGCCCGGCGTGGCCCTCCTTGGCCGAGGGCACCGCGGGCATCGACGACTTGACCGGCTCGACGACGTGGAAGTCGATGTTGGCGTGCTGCTCGAGCGTGGGTCGGATGTGCTCGGCGAAGCCGGCGTGATGCTCGACCGAATGCACCTCGTCGACCCGGCGGGCCAGCCACAGCGTGCTGGCGCCCGAGCCGTACTCGAAGACCCGGATCGGACGCGGGCGCGACTCGAGCCACAGTTCGACGGCGTCGATGGCCTTGTAGGTCCACCAGGGCACGTCCAGCTCGGCGATGGCCAGCGAGTCGTGCACCTTCGTCAGGCTGTACGCCCAGTGCCGGATCCGACGATCGCGACTCGGGGCCTCGTCGCCGAGGACGTGAACCTTCGTCAGCGCCTTGCCGGCCCCCCGGGCTGCGCCGGCGTAGGCCGTCTTGGCGCGGTAGATCAGGTCACCCTTGTCCATCAAATCCTCCTGGCGGGAATGCGTCCAGCAGCATAGGCGATGGACGATTGCGGCGTTGCCGGCGGTTCATCCCGCGGGCTGGGCCACCGGGTCGGCCGGCCGGGCCGTGGGGGTGGCGCGGCGGTGCAGCACGTACAGCAATCCGCTGAGCAGGAAGGTGGCCATGGCGTAGCCGGTCTCGACGCGTAGCACCTCGTCCTTGACGACCGAGGACGCGACCCAGACGACGAACAGCGCCGCGCACAGCAGCCAGGCCGCGGCCGCCGATGCGGCCCGGCCGCGGGCCAGCGCCGCCTGGTTCAGCGTGCCGGCGACCAGGTGGAAGCCCATGCCGACCGCCACCAGCGCCAGCCCGCCGCGCTCGTAGGTGAACCCCTTGTCGCCCAGCACGGTGTGCATCGCCCACGGCCCGATGGCCAGCAGGCCGAGCGCACAGACCCCGGCGAACGCGGTGATCGCGGTGACCGTGATGCGGATGGCCCGGGCGACGCCGGCCCCCTGATCGCGGGCCTCCATCCCGGTCAGGTGCGGCAGGATCGAGGTCTGCACCGCCTGGAACAGCTGCAGCGGGACGCGCACGATCAGCAAGACGTTGAACACGAAGCCGGCCAGCGCCGGGCCGGAATCGTGCTGGACGATCAGCACGGCGGCGTTCATCAGGCTCTGCTCGGCCAGCATGATCGCGAACACCGAGACGGCGAACCGGCTGCCGTGGCGCAGCGACAGTTCGGTCACCCCGTCCTCGACCGCGGCGTCGGCGGCCTCGGCGGCCGCTTCGACCGCGTCGGGATCGGCGGGCGGCGCGGCGTGCTCGTGACGCATCCGGCGAATGGCGAACGGCACGACGGTCATCGATACGAACGGGGCGACCGCGATACCGATCGCGATCGGGGTCGGCCCGGTGATGATGCCGGCGACGGCGGCCACGGCGAACAGGAACCGCGACGTGGACTCCAGCAGTACCAGCCCGCCGTAGCCGGCGAAGTGTTCGTGGCCGGCCAGCCAGCCGCGGGCGAAGTAGCTGCCGGCATAAGCCAGGACGGCGACGACGAGGATCCAGTACAGCCCGGACCGGCCGTCGAACAGGTCCTTCTCGATCCAGGTGCGCAGCGCCAGCGCGGCGATCAGGAACGCCACCGCGAACGCCGCCTGGATCAGCGCCGGCGTGCGCAACGGGTGCTCGTGCAGGCCACGGGCCCGCCGGTCGGCGATGGTGCGCGACAGCAGCTGCTCGATCGGCCGGTAGAGCACCGACAAGATGACGAAGGTGATCGACCACAGCAGGCTGACCCGGCCGTAGTCGCTGGCGCTGAGCTCGCGGCTGGCCAGCGCCAGGTAGAGGAACGACAAGACGCCGGTCGAGGCGATGCCGAGCGACAGGATCCGGGCTCCGGATCCGTACGACTTCTTCTTCGCCTTGCTGTGGCGCGGCGCTGACCGGGGCGCGGGGCCTGGCTCGGTCGTCACTGACGCGGCTCCATCCGTCGGCGGTGACGGTGCTTCGAGCATCCCCAGACAGTACTGCGCCGCGTCGGGCCGCTCGACCGGGCGGCGTCGGCACCCGGAGTCGCCGCGCGAGCACCGAGCCGCGACATATACCCTTGCCCGACCGTTGTTCCCGTCCATCGGAGTCTTTGCCTTGCTGCGCGTGCTGCTCGACGCGACGGCAGTGCCGGCGAATCGTGGCGGCGTGGGGCGCTACGTCGACAACCTCATCCCGGCCCTGGTGCGTGCCGGGGTGGATGTCCGGGTCGTGAGCCAGAGCCGCGACGCGGCGCACTACGGCGAGCTGAGCGGGGCCGACCCGGTGCCGATCGGCCCGCGGTGGCGGCATCAGGCCGCCCGGCTGGCCTGGGAGCAGGTGGGCCTGCCGTCGGTGGTGCGCCGGGTGGCGCCGCAGGTGCTGCACAGCCCGCACTACACGCATCCACTTCGGACGCGGGTGCCGCTGGTCGTGACCCTGCACGACGCCACGTTCTTCACCGATCCCGGCGTGCACACCCGGGTCAAGGGCCCGTTCTTCCGGACGGCCACCCGGCTGGCGCTGCGCCGGGCCGCGGTGTGCGTGGTGCCCTCGCAGGCCACCGCCGACGAGCTGGTGCGGGCGGCCGGCGCCGACCCGGCCCGCCTGCAGGTGGCCCACCTCGGCTTCGACAGCGCCGTGTTCGCGCCCCCGACGGCCGCCGCCGTGGACGCGGCGCGGGCCGAGCTGGGCCTGGGCACCGAGCAGCCCTACGTCGCGTTTCTCGGCACCCTGGAGCCGCGCAAGAACGTCCCGGCCCTCGTGCGGGGCTGGACGGCCGCGTGCCGGGACCGGTCGAACCCGCCGGCGCTCGTGCTGATCGGCGGCGCCGGCTGGGACACCGAGCTCGACGGCGCGATCGCCGCTGTCCCGGCCGGGCTGACCGTGCTGCGCCCGGGCTTCGTGCCCGATGCCGCGCTGGCCGGAGCGCTGGGCGGGGCCGAGGTGGTGGCCTACCCGAGCCGGGGCGAAGGCTTCGGCATCCCCGTGCTGGAGGCGATGGCCTGCGGGGCGGCCGTGCTGACCACCCGGCGCCTGGCCCTGCCCGAGGTCGGTGGCGATGCCGTGGCCTACACCGAGCCCGATGCCGCCTCGATCGGGACGGCGCTGGCCGGGCTGCTCGACGACCCCGACCGGCGCAAGGCGCTGGCTTCTGCCGCAGTCGACCGGGCGGCCGGTTTCACCTGGGACGCCTGCGCCGCCGCGCACGTCCCCGCGTACGAGCGGGCGGTGGCATGACGATCACGGTGGTCACGGTGACCTACTCACCCGGTGAGTCCCTGGCGCTGTTCCTGGACTCGCTGGAGAAGGCCACGACCTCGCCCGTCGAGGTGATCCTGGCCGACAACGGCTCCGTGGACGGCTCGGTGGACGCCGCCGTGCAGCGGCCCGGCGTGCGAGTCGTGCCCACCGGTGGCAACGTCGGGTACGGGCGGGCCGTCAACGTCGGGGTGGCCGCGTCGTCCGGCGACCTCGTGGTGGTCGCCAACCCCGACGTCACCTGGGAGCCGGGTTCGCTCGACGAGCTGATCGCCGCCGCCGAGCGGTGGCCCAAGGCCGGGTCGCTCGGCCCGATGATCAAGACCGGCGACGGCACCGTGTACCCCTCGGCCCGGGCGCTGCCCTCGCTCGGCCGGGGCATCGGTCACGCGCTGTGCGGGTGGTGGTGGCCGGCCAACCCCTGGACCGCCGCGTACCGCCGCGAGCGCGGGGAGCTGACCGAGGGGCCGACGGGGTGGCTGTCCGGCTCGTGCCTGCTCGTGCGGCGCGCCGCGTTCGACGCCGTCACCGGCTTCGACCCGGCGTACTTCATGTACTTCGAGGACGTCGACCTGGGCGAGCGCCTGGGTAAGGCGGGCTGGCAGAACGTCTACGTGCCGTCGGCGGTGGTGGTGCATGCCGGCGGGCACGCCACGGCGCGCGATCCGGGCCGGATGGCCGTCGAGCACCACCGCAGCGCCTGGATCTACCTCGCGCACCACTACTCGGGCTGGCGCTGGGCGCCGGTGCGCTGGGTGCTGCGCGCCGGGTTGGGGGCCCGATCCATGCTGGCCAAGCGGGTACGCAGCGTCGCCGAGGGCGCCGCCCCGCAGCGGAAGGACTAGCTCACCAGTAGCGCGGACGAGGCGGCGGTCGGGCCGGGTCCTGCGGGCCGGCGACGGCGCGGACGATCAGCGCGACCAATGCGCCCGCGACGAACCCGTACACGTGCGCCAGGTAGGCCACCGACCCGGCCGACGTGACCGCGAAGCCCGACGTGTACGCCCACTGCAGCAGGAACCACCCGCCGAGCACGGCCCATGCGGGCAGCGGTAGCGGGATGAACGACACGAGCGTCCACACCCGGGTGCGCGGGAAGAGCACGAGGTATGCGCCGAGCACGCCGGCGATGGCGCCGGACGCCCCGATCAGCACTTCGGTCGAGTTGCGATTGGCCAGTGCGAAGCCGTAGGTCGCGACCAGCCCGCAGCCCAGGTAGAAGAGCAGGTACCAGAAGCGGCCGAACCGGTCCTCGATGTTGTTGCCGAAGATGAACAGGAACAGCATGTTGCCGAGCAGGTGCAGCCACCCGCCGTGCAGGAACATCGCCGTGAACGCCGAGAGCACCGGCGACTTGTGGTAGCTCGGCCGGGCCAGCACGCAGCCGATGCGGCCCTGGCGGTCCTGCCCGACCTGCCCGTTCGGTACCACCGTGGCTGGCCGATTGTGCACCAGCTCGGCCGGGATGGCCGCCCACCGGTCGAAGAACTCCTGCTGGTGGCACACCTGCGCCGCGCTGGCGCTGCCCGTGACGGTGGTCGGCGCGCCCGGCGTCAGCAAGAAGACGATGATGTTCGCCGCGATCAGCGCGTACGTGACCCACGGCGTCCGGCGCACCGGGTTCACGTCATGGACCGGAATCACCACGGCGCAAGTGTGCCGCGCGATGAGCGCTCGCGCGAAGAGCCCGCCGGCCGCGACGCGGGCCGAGCGAAGCGAAGGCTCGGATCCGGGATTGCCCCCGAGCTTGCGAGTGGGGCGAGGCCGCGATCCGAATTCGGCGGATCAAATGCGGTCGTCGCGGCCGCGGTCCTTCAGCAGCTCGGTGAGCTTCTTGACGTCCTGCACCCGGTCGCGCCGGGCCACCACCACGGCGTCGGGGGTGTCGACGACGACCAGGTCGTGCACATCCAGCAGGGCGATGGTCCGCCCGTCGGTCGGGACGACGATGACGCTGTCGGAGTCGAGGCTGACCACGGCGGCGGGATCGCCCACCACGGTGACGCCGTCCACGTCGCGGCCGAGCAGGGTGCCGACCGTCTCGAAGTCGCCGATGTCGCTCCACCCGAAGTCGCCGGGCACGGTGGACACCAGTCCGTCCAGGGACGCCGGCTCCATCACGGCGTACTCGACGGCCACCTTGGGCACGGTCGGCCAGGTCGCGTCGAGTACCGCATCGCGATCCGGGCCGTCCCACGTCGCGGCGATCTGCTCGACCGGCGCGGCCACGTCCGGGCGGCGTTGGCGTAGCTGGTCGAGGAAGACGTCCGCGCGCCACACGAACATGCCGGCGTTCCACAGGTACTGCCCGGACTTGAGGTACTCGGCAGCGACATCCTGCGACGGCTTCTCGCGAAACGCCAGCACGCGTTGCCCTTTTGCCCCCAGCAGGTCGCCGCACTCGAGGTAGCCGTACCCGGTCTCGGGACGGGACGGCGTGATGCCGATCGTCATCAGCTGACCCTGGCGGGCGCACTCGACGGCCGCCTGCACGACCTCGTGGAACGCCGCGACGTCGTTCACCAGGTGATCGGCCGCGAACGAGCCGACCACCGCACCGGGGGCCCGCCGCGCGATGACGCCGGTGGCCAGCGCGATCGCGGCACACGAGTCGCGCGGCGACGGCTCGACGAGCAGGTTCGCGGCCGGCAGTTGGGGTAACTGCTCGGCGACGGCGGCCGCGTGCGCGGCGCCGGTGACCACGTACACGTGATCCGGGCCGACCAGCGGAGCGAGCCGGTCGAACGTCGCCTGCAGCAGCGAACGGTCGGTGCCGGTCAGCGGATGCAGGAATTTCGGGGTCGCCTTGCGGGACAGCGGCCACAACCGGGTGCCGCTGCCGCCGGCCGGAATCACCGCGTAGAAGTCGTCCTGCACTATCGTCCGATCGTTGTGGACCCGGATCGGAGCACTGTAACTGAGGTGATCGAGTCAGATTGGCGTCCGGGCCGGCCCGTCGACGTCCACACCACGCTTAGTTCACTGCGCCGGGGCACCGGCGATCCGGCGCATCGGGTCGATCGCGACGGCACGTTCTGGTGGGCGGCGGCCACCCCAGTGGGCCCCGGCACGCTGGCCCTGCGCGGCGCCCGCGACGGCGTCCGGGCCACGGCCTGGGGCGACGGCGCCGGGTGGCTGATCGACGGGGTGCCCGAGCTGCTCGGCACGAACGACGACTGGTCGACCCTGGACCTGTCCCGGCACCCGCTGCTCGACCGCACCCTGCGCGGCTTGCCGGGCCTGCGCCTGACGCGCACCCGGCTGGTGTTCGACTCGCTGCTGCCGGCGGTGTTGGAGCAGCGGGTCACCGGCCACGAGGCGCGCCGGGCCTGGCGCGGGTTGCTGCACCGGTTCGGGACGGCGGCGCCGGGACCCCACGCCGGGCTGCGGGTGCCGCCGTTGCCGGCCGACGTCCTGGCCGTCCCGACCTGGGACTGGCACCGCCTCGGCGTGGACATCACCCGGCAACGCGCGATCCGGGCCGCCGCCACCGTGGCCCCGCGCCTGGAGGAGTGCGTCGGGCGGCCGACGGCCGACGCGCTGGCCCGGCTGCGCATCGTCCCCGGGATCGGCGAGTGGACGGCGGCCGAGACGGTGCAGCGGGCCCTGGGCGACCCGGACACGGTCAGCGTCGGCGACTTCCACATCCACGACCTCGTGGTGTACGCGCTGACCGGGCGTCCGCGCGGCGACGACGCCGAGATGCTGCGCGTGCTCGAACCGTGGGCCGGGCAGCGGCAACGGGTGGTGCGGCTGATCGAGCTGTCCGCCGTGACCAAGCCGCGGTTCGGCCCGCGCCACGCCCCGCAGGACATGCGCGCCATGTGAGCGCCTTCTAACCGAGCAGCTCGGCCAGCCGCTGCCGGTCGCCAGGGTCGATCTCGACGACCTTGTCCCTGGCCCGCTCGCCGCTCACGATGACGACCTGCTCGCGGCGCACCCCGAACGCCTCGGCCAGGGCGCGCAGCACGGCCTCGTTCGCCTTCCCCTCGACCGGCGGCGCGTTGACGGCGACGACCAGTGCAGCACCCCGGCGTCCGCCCACGGCGGTGCGCGACGCCCGGGGTTTCACCCTGACCTCGAACCGGAGCGCCGCCATGCCGGCACAGTACGACGGCTCGGGTGCGTCAGGCGCGCTTGCGGTAGCGGAGGATGACGATGCCCGAGCTGAGCGCCTGCGTGTCGGTGGGCTCGAACAGCACCGGGTCGCCCGGGCGGAACAGCAGGTCGTCGGTGCTCGCGCGGCCGACGAAGAACGGGTGCACCCACAGGTGCAGCTCGTCGAGCAGCCCCGCGGCCATCAGCCCGTACGTCAGCCGGCCGAAGCCGTACTGGACGATGCCCAGCCCGTCCTGCTCCTTGAGCTCGGCGATGCGCTGCACCGGGTCGCCCTCCAGGACGGTCGTGTTCTGCCACTCGGGGTCGCGCAGCGTGGTGGAGGCGACGTACTTCGGCACCGCGTTCATCCGATCGCCGACCGGATCGCCGGACAGGGTGGGCCAGACCGGCGCGAACCCTTCGTAGGTGCGCCGGCCCATCACGACGGCGTCGCAGGAGTTCAGCAGCTCGGCCTGGACCGTGTTGCCCTCGTCGGAGAAGCCACCCGTGGCCGGCCAGTTCTGCGGATTTTCGATGACCCCGTCGAGGCTGACGTACGTGGAGTTGACGAGTCGACGCATGGTCCGCATCGTCCAGCGCGCCGGTGTCGCCGCGGTGTCGTGGATCGCTTGTGGCTCGCCGCTGTCGTCACAGCTCGTAGGTGATGCCGGGCGGCCAAAACCGGGTCAGGCGGCGGCGAGGACGGCGTCGGCCAGGGCCGGCCAGGCCTGGGCGGCCCACTCGCCGAACGGGCGGTCGGCCAGCGACACGAGTGCCACGCGGGCCTCCGGGTCGACCCAGAGCATGGAGCCGCTCTGCCCGAAGTGGCCGTAGGTCCGGGGCGAGTTGCGCGACCCCGTCCAGTGCGGATGCTTCGTGCCGCGGATCTCGAAGCCCAGCCCCCAGTCGTTGGGATCCTGGCTGCCGAACCCGGGCAGCACGCCGCGCAGCCCGGGGAACTGCACGCTGGTCGCCTCGGCCAGGGTGTTCGGATGCAGCAGCCCGGACGGGCTGAGCAGCTCGAACGCCACCCGGGCCAGGTCGTCCACGGTCGACTGCGCGCCGGCCGCGGCCGACCCGGGCAACGTCGTGGCGCGCATCCGCAGCGGGGTCAGCACCGCCTCGGCCAGGTACTCCGGGAACGGCATCTCGACGGCCCGCTCGACGTGCTCGGCCAGCAGGTTGATGCCGACGTTGGAGTAGACGCGCCGCTTGCCCGGCGGGAACGAGCGCATCGGCCGCTCGGGCGCCAACCCCGAGGCGTGCGCGAACAGGTGTCGCACCGTGGCGCCCGGCACGACGTCCTCGTCGGCCGGGTCGGTGAACTCGATCGCGCCTTCCTCGATCGCGACCAGCGCGGCCAGCGCGGTCAGCGGCTTGGTCACCGAGGCGAGCGGAAACACCGTTCCGATCGGACCGCGCACGGCGGCCACCCCGGCCGGGGTCACGACGGCCGCCGCGGCGGTCGCCGGCCAGCTGTCCACAGTGGACAGCGCGGTGTCGAACGCGGTCATCCGCTCAGCCGGGTTCGGGCGATGTCGATGAGGCGCGGCACGTCAGGGGCGACGTCGTCGGGCAGGGCGTCCCACGAGAACCACCGCAGCGGGATGCCGTCGTCGCGGGCCGTCGGTTCGGCGCCGTCCGGCGCGAGCGCGCAGAACGCCACCTCGAAGTGCCGGGTCTTGACACCGGTGCCGCACAGTTCGTGCTGGACGCCCAGGCTCAACGGCACCGGGTCGAACGACAGCGCGCCGATGCCGCTCTCCTCACGGGTGGCCCGGGCGGCGGCGTCCAGCAACGTGTGATCGCCGGAGTGGCAGTGCCCGCCGAGCGTCAACCAGTGGCCCATGCGCGGGTGCAGCCCGAGGAGCACGGCCTGCCGCGACGGGTTGACGACCAGGGCGGTGGAGATCAGGTGACCCGGCGCGCAGGAGCGCCACATCGCGTCCGGCCGGGCGTCCAGGAAGGCCAGAAACGCCTGTCGTACCGAGGATTCCGGCGCCGACGAGGTGATCACCTCGACGGCGTCGGCGTGCAGTGCGGGCGCGACGTCGGTGGCGCCGCCGGCGTCCTCGCGGCCCAGGGCGATGGCCTCGGCGGTGCCCAGCCGGAACAGGTCGTCCTCGGGCCGGCGGATCAGCGGCGTGCTGCCCCGGCCGTCGTCGGGCAGGGTCAACCCGCGCACGATCGCGGCCGGTACCCCGGCCAGCTTGCCCTTGACCAGGTCGGCCGCCGCGGCGATCTCGTCGGCCACGGCCACCATCGTGATGTCCAGCGGGTTGCCGAACGTGTCGGGCAGCCCGCGCGCGTCGAACACCGCGGACAGCCCGGCCACGCCGATGGCCAGGTCGGTGATGCCGTCCCGCCAGGGGCGTCCCGTCGAGTCGCTGATGATCACGCCGACGGTCACGCCCGTACGCTCGCGTATGGCATCGCGCAGCGCGGCCGCCGACCGGTCCGGATCCTCGGGCAGCAGCGCGATCTCGTCGGAGGCCACGTTCGAGGCATCCACCCCGGCGGCCGCCAGGACCAGGCCCTGCCGGGTCTGTACGATGCGCAGCGGGCCGCGATGCGCCACGACGCGCACGGTTTCGCCGGCGATCGCCTGCTGGCGGATCCGCTCGCGCTCGCCCGGGTCGTCGGACCCGACCGCGATCAGCCGGCCCTCGACTTTCGACACTGCCTTGGACGTGACGACCAGGATGTCGCCGTCGCGCAGGTCGGCGAACTTGGCGATCTCACCGGCCAGGTCGTCGCCGGGCCGCAGCTCGCCGATCCCGAGCACCGGCCAGATCTCCAGCCCGGCTGTGGAGTGGTCAGTGCTCATTGCGCGAGCTCCAGGGCAGCGTCGACCATGCGGGCGGTGGCGTCGTCGGAGGTCATGAGCAGCGGGACGGCTCGGACGGTCACGCCGTCGAGAACCGCCGTATCGGTCTCGTGCACCAGCCAGCCGTCGAGCAGGCCGCCGTCGCGCCGCGCGCCGTAGTGCCGGGCCACGCCCTGGGCGCTGACCTCGACCCCGATCACCGGCAGGCACGCGTCGGCCATGCCGCGCACCGGCCGGCCGTCGACGATGGGGGACAGGCCCACGACCTTCGCCGGTGCCGCCGCCAGCGCGTCGCGGATGCCCGGCACGGCCAGGATGGTGCCGATGCTGACGACCGGATTGCTCGGTGCCACCAGGATGATGTCGGCCGCGGCGATCGCCTCGAGCACACCGGGCGCTGGCTTGGCGTCGTCCAGGCCCACCTGCACGAACGCTTGCGCCGGCACGGCGGCGCGGTGCTTGATCCACCATTCCTGGAAGTGGATGGCGCGACGGCCACCGTGGTCGATCAGGACGTGCGTCTCGCAGCGCTGGTCGGTCATCGGCAGCAGCCGCGCGCCCGGTTGCCAGCGCTCGCACAGGGCCGCCGTCACGTCGCTGAGCGGGTAGCCGGCGTCGAGCATCTGCGACCGCACGAGGTGGGTCGCGATATCCAGGTCGCCCAGCCCGAACCAGGTGGGCTCGGCGCCGTAGGTTGCGAGCTCGTCCTTGATCCGCCAGGTCTCGTCGGCGCGTCCCCACCCGCGTTCGGAGTCGATGCCCTCACCCAGGGTGTACATCACGCTGTCCAGGTCGGGACAGATACGCAGGCCGTGCAGGGTGATGTCGTCGCCGGTGTTCACGATCGCTGTGATGTCGTCGCCGGGACGGGCGGCACGTACTCCCCGCAGGAAACGGGCGCCGCCGATGCCGCCGGCCAGGACGGTTATCCGCACCCCCTGAACGTACCCAATCCGATCCGCCGGATTCGGATCGCGGTCGCGCCCGGCTAGTGACCCGAGCCCAGCCCGAGGCGTCTGCGCCGGATGACCGCCGCTGCCGTGGTGACGACCTTGGCCGCCGTGGCGTTGTCGACGCTGGCCAGGACGAGCTTGAGCTCACGCCGTACGGCGCTCGGGCGCGGTCGGGGCCCGACGGCGCCACAGGCCACGCCCAGCAGCACCAGCACCGCCTCCCGCGAGTCCTTGGGCGAGCGCTCGAAGGTCGCGATCCGGTTCAGCTCGATCGACATGGCCAGCGCCTGATCGGACTCGACGTCGGTGAACGCCGTGCGCCGGCCCGGCTTGGGCACCCAGCGCTGCGCTTCGACCAGTTCCCGGCACATCGCCGTCCGGTCGCCCTTGACCCATCGAAACCATCGGCGCCAGGCGACGTTGGGACGTTCCCGGACGGCCTGCCAGATCAGTTCGAAGACACGATCATCGGTGGGTTCGGCCAGGGTGGTGCTCGGCGCGTTGCTCTCGTCGACGAGGTAGCCGTCGAAGGCCATCTCGGCGAACAGCGCCCCGCGCAGCGCGGCCTCGAGCGACGAGGTGTGACGCAGCCGGCCTGTTGCGGGATTCCGAGCGATGCGCAGCAAGTCGATGGCGATCCGGTCAGCCACGCTCGTACTCCGCACGCCGGGTCTGGCGCCGCTGCCGCAGCAGCGCACCGACCTCGTGCATGGTCACCTCACGCGCCCCCTGGCGGACAGCGTGCTCGCGGAGGTGGCGCGGCAGGTCGTAGTGCCACCGCCACGGATGGTCCTGGAAGAAGCGGCGCGGCATCCCGATCGCGTCGGCCATGGCGTGCAGCTCCTCGGGGGTGTCGGCGAGCAGGTGGCAGTACTCGGCGAACCGTAGTCCAGCGCCCGGGTAGGCGCGGATGGTGTCGACGTAGCAAGCCATAACCGGGCCGAGGATACGTCGGGGTCCTGAACTCTCCGGCCGCGTCGATCGTTGAACCAGCAGGCCGCGGAGGAGGAGGTGGGCATGGCCTGGTTGTTCATCGTCGTGGCCGGCCTGCTCGAGGCCGGGTTCGCGATCTGTCTGAAACTCAGCCACGGGTTCACCCGGCTGTGGCCCACGATCCTGTTCGCGATGTTCGCGCTGAGCAGCTTCGGGCTGCTGACCGTCGGCCTCAAGCGGTTGGAGGTCGGTCCGGCCTACGCGGTGTGGACGGGTCTGGGCGCTGCCGGGGCCGTCGCCATCGGCATGATCTGGCTGGACGAGGCCGTGTCGACGCTCAAGCTCGTCTCGGTCGGGCTGGTGCTCGCCGGGGTCATCGGCCTGCAACTGTCCGGCGGCGCCCACTGACCTAGCCCGCCGGATCGGATCGCGGTCTCGCCCCACTCGCAAGCTCGGGGGCAATCCCGGATCCGAGCGCTCCTTCGTCGCGCCCGCATAGCGGCCGGCGGGCTCTTCGCGCGAGCGCTCATCGCGTTCGTGGTTGCGTCAGCTTTGGTCCGGTTCCGCTGTTGTCGCGCGAGCGCTCATCGCGTTGTGCTTGCGTTGGCCCAGACTCACCACTTCCCCTCCCGGATGACCAAGGTTGCTGCGAAAATCTTGGTCACCCGGGAGGGGAAGTGAAGGGTGGGCTGGAGCTGAGTCGGTCGTGGCCGGTGTTCAGCGGCCGGGCACGAGCGCGCTCGAACTCGCCTGATGATCTCGGCCGAATCCGCCAGATCTCGCCGATTCCGCCGAGATCATCAACGGGTGTCCCGGCATCGGCTGAACAAAGGGCTGGCGCATGCCGTGCCTGAGAGAGATGCTGGTTTCCTCTCTGCGTGGAGGACCGATGATCGTCCTCGTCTACGGGTTGCTGTGCGTCGGGCCGGCGGTGATCGTCTGGCTGGTCGTCAAGGGGTTCGGCTGGTGCGCGAACTGGGCGGGTCCCCGTCGCCAGGCGGCACCGGCCGCGTCGACGCGCAGCCTGCAGCGACTGGTCGACGACCTGCGCCGGATCGAGCGTGAGTACCTGCGGGTCGAGGCCTCGGACCTGCCCGCTCGCGCCGCCCGGCTGCGCGCGATCAACCTGGCCTACGACGACACGTTGCGGGCGTGCTGCCACGAACTCGGCCTGCCCGAGCCGGGGGAGCGGCCGCTCAGCGGCGTCGTCCGGCTGCAGACCGAGGCCGAGCTGTCCCAGCACGGCCTGGTCTGGTAGGCGATCGCTGATCGCCGACGGGAGTGGCGCTCGACACCCTGGCCGCCCTGACTGCGGCCTGGCTCGCCTAGGGTCGAACGATGACCGCAGATTCGGCGCTGCGCCGGGCCCTTCGCCGGGCCCGCGACGGTGTCGTGCTCAACCCGACCGAAGCCGCGACGCTCATGGCGGCGCGGGGCGAACAGCTGACCGAGCTGACCGCGATCGCCGGACGGGTGCGCGACGCCGGGCTGGTCGCCGCCGGGCGGCCCGACATCATCACCTACTCGCGCAAGGTGTTCATTCCGCTGACCCGGCTGTGCCGCGACCGCTGCCACTACTGCACGTTCGTCACCGTGCCGGGACGGTTGCCGGCCGCCTACCTGGAGATCGACGAGGTCGTCGACATCGCGGCCCGGGGTGCCGCGCTCGGATGCAAGGAAGCCCTGTTCACCCTGGGCGACCGCCCCGAGGATCGCTGGCCGCAGGCGCAGTCCTGGCTGGAGGAACGCGGCTACGCGTCCACCGTCGACTACCTGCGCGCCGCGGCCATCGCGGTGCTCGAACGCACCGGATTGCTGCCGCATCTCAACCCGGGCGTGTTGTCCTGGACGGAGCTGCAGCGGCTCAAGCCGGTTGCGCCGAGCATGGGCATGATGCTCGAGACGACGTCGCGGCGGCTGTTCACCGAACCCGGCCAGCCCCACTTCGGCAGTCCGGACAAGGACCCCGACGTGCGGCTGCGGGTGCTGGACGACGCCGGCCGGCTGAGCATCCCGTTCACCACCGGCATCCTGGTCGGCATCGGCGAGACGCGCGAGGAGCGGGCCGAGTCGATCCAGGCGATCCGGCGTACCGCCCGCGAGTACGGCGCCATCCAGGAAGTGATCGTGCAGAACTTCCGGGCCAAGGACGACACCGCCATGCGGGCCACGCCCGATCTCGACGTGGACGAGTACGTCGCAACGATCGCCGTTACCCGGCTGCTGCTCGGACCGTCCGCCCGGATCCAGGCGCCGCCCAACCTGGTCGCGCTCGACGAGTGCGCGCGCCTGCTCGCGGCCGGCATCGACGACTGGGGCGGCGTGTCGCCGTTGACACCGGACCACGTCAACCCCGAGCGGCCATGGCCACAGCTCGACACTCTGCGCGACGTCACCGCCGAGTGCGGGTTCACGCTGCGCGAGCGGCTGACCGCGCACCCGTCCTACGTGCGGGCCGAGACGCCGTGGCTGGATCCCCGGATCGTGCCGCACGTGCGGGCCTTGCGAGGTCCGGACGGCCTGGCCGACGAGAGCGCCGTACCGCAGGGTATGGCCTGGCAGGAACCCGACGAGACGTGGACGTCCAGTGGACGCACCGACCTGCACGTCGCGATCGACGTCGACGGCCGGCAGACCGATCGGCGCGGCGATTTCGACGAGGTGTACGGCGACTGGAAGGAGATCGCCGCACGCGTTCATGCGCCGCTGTCCACAGTGGATGGTGACGTGCGTTCCGCGCTGCG
>DASXYE010000026.1:0-8339 GCA_036502695.1 Jatrophihabitantaceae bacterium | reverse complement strand
CCTGCGCCGGCCGATGCCGATCACGATCTGGTCGCCGGCGGACTGCCCGAGCGGTGTCACGTTGCCGATCCTGCTGCTGCACGACGGTCCCGAGTTCGACCGGCTCGCCTCGTTCACCCGGTTCAGCGCCGCGATGATCGCGTCGGGCCGGCTGCCGGCGCACCGGGTGGCACTGCTCGGGCCGGGGGACCGCGACCGCTGGTACGCCGCCTCGCCGGCCTACGCCCGCGCGCTGCGTGGCCTGGCCCTGCCGGCGATCCGCAACGCCGTGGCGGTCGGCGGGACAGTGGCCCTGGCCGGGGCCAGCCTGGGTGCGCTCGCCGCCCTGCACGGGGCAGTGACGTCACCGGGCGCGATCGGTGCGCTGTTCCTGCAGTCCGGCAGCTTCTTCCGTCCCGACCTGGACGCCCACGAGAAGTGGTTCGCCGGCTTCGGCGCGGTGACCGAGTTCGTCGCGGGGTTGGAAGCGGCGGCGCCGGGTGGTCCGTCGCTGCGCATCGGCATGACCTGCGGCACGGGCGAGGAGAACCTGGCCAACAACCGGGTCATGCGCGACACGCTGAGCCGGCTCGGACACGACGTCGCCTTCGCCGAGGTGCCCGACGCGCACACCTACACGGGTTGGCGCGACGCCCTTGACCCGAACCTCGTCGAGCTACTCGCCCGGACGTGGTCGCGGTGATGGACGGCGTGCTGCGCTACGGGCACTGGGGCCGGCCGGTGCTGGTGTTTCCGTCCGAGCAGGGCCGGGCGATCGACTACGAGAACAACGGCATGGTCGATGCCGTGTCCGACCTGATCGAGGCCGGCCGGGCCAAGCTGTATTGCGTCGACTCGGCCGACGGCCAGACGTGGTCGCGCAACGACCTGCCGCTCGAGGAGCGCGCGCGCCGGCACGGCGAGTACGAGGCCTGGATCCTGAACGACGTCGTGCCGGCCATCCACGCCGACTCCGGCGGCCCCCTGGACATCGTCACGACCGGATGCAGCCTCGGCGCGTTCCACGCGGTGAACTTCGCCCTCAAACGAGCCGACCTGTTCCCGCTCGCGATCGGCCTGTCCGGCAACTACGACGCAGCCGCGTGGCACGCCTGGGGTGAGCGCGGCGACGCCACGTACTTCAACAACCCGGTCGACTACGTGCCTCAGCTCGACGGAGACCACCTGGACTGGCTGCGCGGTCGGGTGTCGATCCAGCTGGTCGTCGGCCAGGGCGACTGGGAGACGCATCCGACCGGTGCGTTGCCGTCATCCCAGCAACTGGCCGGATTGCTGCAGGCGAAGGGCATCCGCTGCGACCTGGATCTGTGGGGCCACGACGTCGCCCACGACTGGCCGTGGTGGCGCCGTCAGATCGCGCATCACCTGCCGCGATTCTGCTGACCCTCGACACGCGGGTAACGCGCCGGTTAGCGTCGCGAACCATGACGGCGGCGCGCGAGGTCCAGCATCTGGTCGGCCTGCTGCTCGGGACGGAGGACGACTGGCCGCGCGCCTACGAGGCCTTGCTGGGCATCGTCTCGCCGGTGGTCGACGCCGCCGGGACGACCCATCGGTTCGGTACCGAGCGGCTGACGATCGAGCCGTTCTCGCTGCGGGAGCGTCCGCGGACCGAGCTGGTGATCGACCGGCTGGCGTACTGGTACTACCACCCGCGCGAATGGCTCAAGAAGGTCGCGCTGATGGACGACGTGTACCTGCTGAACTCGCCGTTCACGTTCCAGGCCATGGAGAAGCACGCCGCATACTGCGCGATGATGCGCCTCGGACTGAAGGTGCCCGAGACGGTGCTCGTGCCGTACAAGAACCCGATCGACCACGCCAAGTACGCCTACACCGCCGAGCGGTACAACCGGCCGTTCGACCTGGATGCGGTCGCCGCCCAGGTGGGGTACCCGCTCTACATGAAGCCCTACGACGGCGGCGCCTGGCGGGGCGTGTCCCGCATCCGCGACGCGGCGGAACTGCACGCCGCTTACGACGCGTCCGGTGAGATGTTGATGCACCTGCAGGCGGCGGTCGACGGCTTCGACGTGTTCGCCCGGGCGCTGTCGATCGGCGCCGAGACGATGGTGATGCGCTTCGACCCGGACGCCCCGATGCACGAGCGGTATCGCGTGCAGCACGACTTCCTGTCCCCGGCGACCGGCGCGGAAGTCGTGACGATCTCGCGCACCATCAACGCCTTCTTCCGGTGGGAGTTCAACTCCTGCGAGGTGCTCGTCAAGGACGGCGAGGTCTACCCGATCGACTACGCCAACGCCTGCCCGGACGTCGCCGTGACCTCGCTGCACTACTACTTCCCGTGGGCGATGTCGGCGCTGGTGAAGTGGACGGTGTTCTGCCTGGTCACCGGTCGGCGGCCCGGAATCGACCTGAACACTCGCGAGTACTTCGACATCGGCGACCGCGACGATCTGTCGTACGAGCAGAAACTCGCTGCCTACCGTGGGCTGGCCGACGCGTACTTCGACGTCGACGGGTATCGCGAGTTCTGCGACACGTATCTGTCCACTGTGGACGAACAGGTACACGACTGGATCGCCGGCCCGGGATTCGAGCAGCTGCTGCTCGACACCGTGCGCGCGACCTACCCGCCGCACGAGCAGGAACGGTTCCTGGCCCACTTCCGCGGACTGCTCACCCTCTGGCTGAACGACCAGCCCGCCGCCTGACGAACGCAAACCTGCCTGGATGAAGTTGTCCGCGCTTCGTGACGTCCTAGCGTCGCAAAGCGCGGACAACTCGGGAGGAGCGAGGAGCTCAGCGCTTCTCGAGGGCGACGAAGTCGCGCTGCGTCGGTCCGACGTAGAGCTGCCGAGGACGGCCGATCTTGGTGTCCGGATCGTTGGCCATCTCGTACCACTGCGCGATCCACCCGGGCAGCCGGCCGATCGCGAACAGCACGGTGAACATCTTGGCCGGGAAGCCCATCGCCCTGTACAGCAGGCCTGTATAGAAGTCGACGTTCGGGTAGAGCTTGCGCGAGATGAAGTACTCGTCGGACAGCGCCACCTGCTCGAGTTCGACGGCGATGTCGAGCAGGTCGTCGCGCTTGCCCAGCGCGGACAGCACCTGATCGGCCGTCTTCTTGATGATCGCCGCGCGCGGGTCGTAGTTCTTGTAGACGCGGTGCCCGAAGCCCATGAGCCGGACGCCGGCCTCCTTGTTCTTGACCTTCTGGACGAACGAGGAGACATCGCCGCCGGAGGCCCTGATGGCCTCGAGCATCTCGAGGACTTCCTGGTTGGCACCGCCGTGCCGCGGGCCGGACAGGGCGTGGATGCCGGCCGACACCGACGCGAAGAGGTTGGCCTGCGACGAGCCCACCAGGCGCACCGTGGCCGTGGAGCAATTCTGCTCGTGGTCGGCGTGCAGGATGAACAGCTGGTCGAGCGCACGCACCATGATCGGATCCAGCTCGTACGGCTCGGCCGGGAACCCGAACGTCATGCGCAGGAAGTTCTCGACCAGGCCGAGGGAGTTGTCCGGGTAGAGGTAGGGCTGGCCGACCGACTTCTTGTACGCATACGCGGCGATGGTCGGCAGCTTGGCCAGCAACCGCACGGTGGACAGCTCGGCGTCCGCTTCGACCGACGGGTTCAGCGCGTCCTGGTAGAACGTCGACAGCGCCGACACGGCCGAGGACAGCACCGGCATCGGGTGCGCGTCGCGCGGGAACGCGTCGAACAGGCCCTTGAGCTCCTCGTGCAGCAGCGTGTGCCGGCGGATCTGGTTGGTGAACGCGGCCAGCTGGTCGGTGGTGGGCAACTCGCCGTGGATGAGCAGGTAGCTGACCTCGATGAACGTGGACTTCTCGGCCAGGTCCTCGATCGGGTAGCCCCGGTAGCGCAGGATGCCGGCGTCCCCGTCGATGTAGGTGATCGCCGAGGTACAGGCCGCGGTGTTCGCGAAGCCCGGGTCGTAGGTGACCATCCCGGCCTGGGACAGCAGTGTGGAGATGTCGACGCCCGGTGCACCCTCGGCCGCGGGCGCGAGTCGCAGGGCGAGATCGTCGTTTCCCTCGTGGCGCAAAGTGACCGAATCGGGCGACTGGACGGTGGTGTCCGTCATCGGGGCCCCTCTCAACTATTCAGCGGTGCCGCCGACACTACTTGACGGAATTGTCACCTCACCCTGTGTCCTTCGCCGCAGTGAGATTCTGCAACCGGACTTGCCCGCGCGCGACGAGTCGGTCTTGCTCGTCCGTGACCTCGACGAGCCACAGTTGCTGGCTGCGTCCGCGGTGGATCGGGGTGCCTGTCGCCGTCAGCCGGCCGTCGCGCACCGAGCGCAGGAAATCAGTCTGATTGGACACACCGACCACCTGGCCCCGGTCACCGAACCACAGCGCCGCACCGACGCTGGCCACGGTCTCGATCGCCGCACAGTGCACCCCGCCGTGCAGCAACCCGTACGGCTGGTGCAGTTCCGGGGTGACCTGCCATTCGAGTCGCACTCGATCACCGCTGGCCTCGACCAGGTCGAAGCCCAGCGTGCCGATCAGTCCCTCGTCCACTGGCACATCCATGCCGACGACCCTATCGACGTGGGTGATCGACGTGGGTGCTCGACGAGGTGGACGTTGTCGCGTGTGACGACCGGCGCACCTACGCTGGCTCGGCAAGGTGATCCGTCGCGGGCGGCAGCTGGGGGACGAATGGACGTCGGGTTCATCGGACTGGGCGTGATGGGCGAGCCGATGGCGGGCAACCTGCTGCGGGCCGGGACGCCGCTACTGGTCTGGAACCGCAGCCCGGCCAAGAGCGCGGCGCTTCGCGAGGCGGGCGCCCGGGTGGCCGCATCGCCGGCTGACGTGTTCGCGCAGACCCGCATCGTGCTGGTGATGCTGCGCGACGGGGCCGCGATCGACGCGGTCCTCGAGCGCGGTACGCCGGCCTTCGCCGGGCGCGTCGCCGACCACACGATCGTGCACATGGGCACCACCGCGCCCAGCTACTCCCGCGAACTCGAGGCCGACGTGCGCGCGGCGGGCGGGCGCTACGTCGAGGCGCCGGTGTCCGGATCGCGGGTCCCGGCCGAACAGGCCCGGCTCGTGGCGATGCTGGCCGGCGAGACCGCCGCAGTGGACGAGGTGCGTCCGCTGCTGACGCCGATGTGCACCGAGACCGTCGTCTGCGGGCCGGTGCCTAACGGGCTGCTCATGAAGCTCGCCGTCAACATCTTGCTGATCACGACGGCGGCCGGCGTGGCCGAGGCGGCCCACTTCGCCCAGCGGCACGGCCTGGACATGCAGCAGTTCCGGGACGTCATCGTGGCCGGGCAGATGTCCAGCATGGTGTCCCGCGAGAAGGTGGCCATGCTGGTCGAGCGCGACTTCCCGGTGCGCGCCTCGATCGCCAACGTCCTGGAGAACAACCAGCTGATCGTGGACGCCGCCCGGGACGCCAGGATCGCCGCCCCGTTGATGGAGATCTGCCACGCCCTGTTCGGCGAGACGCTGGACCTGGGGCACGGCGACCTCGACATGGCCGCGGTCGTGCACGCGATCGAGGCGCGCACCGGCGTGGCCGAGGCCGCCGAGCGCTAGGCCGGGTGCCGCCAGGGCACGACCGGCGCGCGGTGGTCGGCCTGGATCCCGTGCGTCGCGCACGGCTGGCGCGGTTCGCGGGGGCACAGCACGAACGCCTCGGTGATCGTCGCGCGGTACAGGCGGTACTCCGACGGCGCGGTGACGTCCTCGAGTGTCATCGTGGACGCGCCCCGGCCGGCATCGCCGGGGTAGATCCCGATGCCGCGGTCCAGGTCCCGGCCGGCCAGCTCGGCGGCCGTTCCGGACAGGTACACCGCCCGCCCGTGGTAGGTCGGCACCGTCGAGTCGAAGATCACCATGCTCAGGTGCGGACGCTCGGCGAGGTTGCGCGAGTGCTGCGCATCGCGGTTGGACACCCAGAAGATCTCGGCGTAGTCAGTGCTCGCGAAGTAAACCGGCGTCACCCAGGGCGTGCCGTGGGCATCGGCGGTGCCCAGGGTCACGTACCGGTTGGCGTCCATCAGCGCGCGGGCGTGCGCGTCCAGGTCGAGCCCGGTCATGACGCGGGCCGGCGCACGCGGTAACGCAGGTGCAGCACACGGTCGCCCCGGATCACCGTGGTCGGGTCCTCGAGCAGGTGCTGCCCCTCGATCGATCCGAAGAACCGCTTGCCGGATCCGAACACCACGGGCACGACGTCCATCGCGACCTCGTCGACCAGGCCGAGCTCGATCGCCTGCCCGCCCACGTCGCCGGCCGCGACGGCGACCGTGCGATCGCCGGCCAGCTCCTTGGCCAGTTCGACCGCCTTGGCCACGTTGTCGACGAACTGGTACTTGGCCTTCGGGTGCCAACCGTCCGGCTTGGGCCGGTGCGATACGACGACCACGTGCTCGCCCGCGGGTGGCCGGCCACCCCAGCCGTCGGTCAGGTCGAACAGGTGCCGTCCGATCACCATCGCTCCGGTTCCCGACCAGATCGGGCGGACGTAGTCGGCCGACACCGGCGAGACCCTGATGGAGCCCGCGCCGTCCAGCGCGGTGTCGCCGTTGGCGTACCACTCGAACAGCGGACCGACCTGGTCGTCGGGGTCGGCGATGAAGCCGTCCACGGACACGACGTTGTGCATGGTCACGGTGCTCATCGGAACCTCCTGGGTCGATGTCATGCCACTACCCTCGCGTCCGGTTGCCGGCCGGCCATCCGTGCTGAGCACTGAGCCGCTACGGAGCGCCCGCGGGCGTAGGCCATTCTGGTGGCGTGGATGCGGCCGAGATCTCGACCCGGGAGGCCGAGGTGCTGGCCGCCGTGGGCGGTCACCTGTCGAACGCGCAGATCGCCAACCGGCTGCACATCTCGGTCCGCACCGTCGAGAGCCACGTCTCGGCGTTGCTGCGCAAGCTGGACGCGCCCGATCGGCAGGCCCTCGCTGCGCTGGCCGAGCAGACCCGCACCGGGCCGTTCGCCGGGCTGCCGGCGGCCCGAACGACGCTCGTCGGACGGGCGGCGGACCGGGCCGCGGTCGAGACGGCGCTGGACGAGTCGCGGCTGGTCACCCTGGTCGGCCCGGGCGGGGTGGGCAAGACCCGGCTGGCGGCCGCCGTCGCCGAGCAGTCGGCGTCCCGGTTTCCGGCCGGCGGTGCGTTCGTCGACCTCGTGCCGGTGCGCAGCGGAGCCGTGGCCGGCGCGGTCGCGCAGACCGTCGCCGACGCGCTGGACGTGACCGCGGGCCCGGCCCAGTCCGTCGAGCGGGCGGTGTTCGAGCGGCTACTGGTGGGCCGGCCACTGCTCGTCCTCGACAACTGCGAGCACGTGATCGACGAGGCCAGCGCGCTGACCGAACGGCTGCTGACCGAATGCCCGCGGGCCACCGTGCTGGCCACCAGCCGGCAGCGGCTCGGCGTGATCGGCGAGCGGCTCGTGCACCTGCGTCCCCTCGGCGAGACCGAGATCGAGCAGCTGTTCCGCGACCGGGCCACCGCCGCTGACCCCGCGTTCGCCGCACCGCCCCCGATCGTCGCCGAAGTCTGTGCCCGCCTCGATGGCCTGCCGCTGGCGATCGAGCTGGCCGCCGCCCGGGTGGCCGCGCTCGGCGCCGACGGGTTGCTCGCCGGGCTCCACGACCAGCTGCGGCTGCTGGCCGGGGCCCGCGGCGCCCAGACCCGCCACCACTCGTTGCGGGCGCTGATCGGATGGAGCTACGACCTGCTCGACGAGGACGAGCGGCCGATGTTGCGGCGGCTCTCGGCGTTCGTCGGGGTGTTCGACCTGGAGGCGGCGGTGGCGTTGAGCCCGGCCCTGGCCCGGGCCGAGGCGGCCGACCTGCTGGGCCGGCTGGTCGATCAGAATCTGGTGGTGCGCGCCGGCGCCGGATGGCGGCTGCTCGACACCATCCGGGCGTTCGGCGTCTCGCAGGTGACGGCGCTGGGGGAGCAGGATGCCGTGCGCGAGCGCTACCTCGCCTGGGCGTTCGGGATGGCTGCCGATCTGGAGGATCGCCTCGACGGGGACTGGCAGCCCGCGTTCTACAGCGTGGCTGACGACCTGCGGGCTGCGGCGATCGCGGTCGGGTCGGACCCGGCGGCCCACGGATTCGTGCGCACCCTTGCCCACCTGACCTTCGCCGCGGGCCGGTTCACCGAGGCGGGGACGTTCTACCAGGCTGCCGCCCGGTGCACTGCCGGCATCGAGCAGGGCCAGGACCTGCGCGCGGCCGCCGACGCCGCGCTGGCCGTCGCCGACAACCGCGCCGCGGTCGACCTGATGCGGCAGGCTGCCGAGGCCGCGGGCACCGCCGAGCTACGCGCCCAAGCCGCATTGGTAGGCGTGCGGTACAGCCTCGGCT
>DASXYE010000025.1:0-3963 GCA_036502695.1 Jatrophihabitantaceae bacterium | reverse complement strand
GGCTACCCGCGCGAGGTCGGCCCGGGCGTGTGGGACATCCACTCGCCGCGCGTCCCGTCGACGGACGAGGTCACCGCGCTGGTGCGGCAGGCGGTGGCCGCGTTGCCGGCCGAGCGGGTGTGGGTGAATCCGGACTGCGGGCTCAAGACGCGGGGCTACGACGAGGTGCTGCCGAGCCTGGCCCACCTGGTCGCCGCGGCTCGGGTGGTGCGCGCCGAGCTCGGCTGACCGGAGGCTCCGGTTTTGGTCATTCGGACGGCGCTGTGCCGCTCGAATGGCCAAAACCGGATGACCCAAGCCGAGCGCGGGCGCGCCTCTCGCCACGGAACCGGCCCGCCCGTACGGTTTTACGGCGACCTGGGGCCGGCGCGGCAGGAGTAGCTGATGAGTGAGCACATCGGGTCGGGCAATCTGCGCGTCCACGACGAGTTCGAGGACGAGTGGCCCGGTTCCCGCGCCACGTCGACCGAGATCGTCATCAACCTGGTTCGCGCCGGCGCGGCCCTCAATGCCCGGGTGAGCGCGTTCGTCCAGGAATACGGCGTGCCCTCGGGCGCTTCGCTCGGCGTGCTCGAGGTGCTGCGTGCCGAGGGCGGACCACTGCAGCCGTCGGACATCGCCCGTCGCATCTTCGCCTCGCGGCCGGCCCTGTCCGGCATCCTCGACTCGCTGCAGGTCCGCGGGCTGGTGCGCCGCCAGGCCCATCCGCAGAGCCGGCGCGGCATCCACGTCGAGATCACCGACGAGGGGATGCAGATCATCGAGCGGTTGCTGCCCGAGCTGCACCGCGCCGAGGTCGAGTGGACGAAGGTGCTCGACGACACCGAGCAACGCGAACTGCTCGACCGGCTCGGCAAGTTGCAGGCCAGGCTGTTGCCCGACGACGAGCGACTCTGGCGGTCGAAGCGCTCGAGGTAGCCCAGGGCACGAGGTAAGTACGCTGGGATTCATGCCGGCTTCATCCGTACGGCCCGGCCCGTTCGCCTGGGCCGGTGCGTTCACCGGCTTCTACCCGGCGCAGGCATCCGACCTGACCGATGTCGATCCGGTGACCCGCTTCCTGTACTCGGCGCGCAGCGTCATCCTGGTGATCTCCGCGCAGGCGGCGGCCATCGCCGGACTGCTCGCGGCCACCGACCGCCGCTTCGAGACCGGCCCGTTCCTGCTGGTATTGCTGGGATTCGTCGTCCTGCACGCCATCAGCAACCTGTCCAACGACTACTTCGGTTACCGGCGCGGGCACGACACCGCCGACTCGCCGCGCCGGCGGTACACGCTGCATCCGATCGCGTCCGGCGCGGTGAGTGCGCGGCTGCTGGGCACCGGCCTGGTGGTGCTCGGTGCGATCGCGCTCGGCATCGCCGCGTACTTCGTGGTGCTGCGCGGATGGGGCGCGGCCGGGTTCGCGCTCGGCGGGGCGCTGCTGCTCTACGCCTACGACGCGGCGCCGCGGGCCCTGAAGGAACTCGGGCTGGGCGAGGTCGCGGCGTTCGTCGTGTGGGGACCGCTGATGGTCGGCGGCGGCTACTACGTCATCACCGGAAAGCTGTCCGGCGACGTGTTCCTCGACTCGGTGCCCTACGGGCTCGGCGTCGCGTCGATCCTGATCGGCAAGCACATCGACCAGCGGTCGTTCGACACCTCGCAGCAGCAGCGCACCCTGCCGGTCGTGCTGGGTGAACGCCGGGCCCGGCGGTTCAACCAGGCCGTCGTCGCCGGCATGTACGCCGTGATCGCGGTGGCCATCGCCGTCGGTGCGCTGACGCCGTTCGCCGCCGTGGTGCTCGTGGCGGCGCCCCGGGCGGTGCACGCGTTGCGGGTGATGGCCCGACCGGCGCCGTCCTCACCGCCGCCCGGATACCTCGGCTGGCCGCTCTGGTACCACCGCGTGTGCCTGGTGCACAACCGCGCGTTCGGCTGGCTGCTGCTCGCCGGACTGGCGATCGGCGCGATCTGGCCGGCGGCGCGCATCGGCTGAGCGAACCCTCTTCCGGCGAGCCCGCGCAATTTCTTGCATCGATCCGTCGTATGGTTGCAGCCATGGCGCGACGGCTAGCGGAAGTTGCCGACAAGGTCGGGGTCAGCGAGGCGACGGTCAGCCGGGTACTGAACGGCAAGACCGGCGTCTCCGAGGCGACCCGCCAGGCGGTGCTGACCGCACTGGACGTGCTCGGCTACGAACGACCCACCCAACTGCGCGGCGAGCGGGCCCGGCTGGTGGGCCTCGTCCTGCCCGAGCTGCTGAACCCGATCTTCCCGGCGTTCGCCGACGTCGTCGGCGGGGCATTGGCCCAGCAGGGACTCACCCCGGTGCTGTGCACGCTCACGGCCGGCGGGGTGCAGGAGACCGACTACATCGAGCTGCTGCTGCAACAGCAGGTGTCCGGCGTGATCTTCGCGGGCGGCCTGTACGCCATGGCCGACGCCTCGCACGAGCACTACTACCGGCTCACCGAGCGCAAGCTGCCGACCGTGCTGATGAACGCCGCGATCGAGCCGCTGGCGTTCCCGCGCGTGTCGTGTGACGACGCGGTGGCCGTCGAGCAGGCCATCGGGCACCTGTTGTCGCTGGGACATCGCCAGATCGGGTTGGTGCTGGGCCCGGCGGATCACATGCCCTCGCAGCGCAAGCTGGCCGCCGCGCGCGCCCTGGCCGAGCGGGTCGGCCTCGACCTGCCGGATCGGCACGTCGCGCACTCACTGTTCTCGATCGAGGGCGGCCACGCCTCGACCACGACGCTGCTGCAGCACGGCGTTACCGGTCTGGTGTGCGCGAGCGATCCGATCGCGCTGGGCGCCATCCGCGCCGCCCGCCGGGCCCGGCTGCGCGTGCCGCACGACCTGTCGATCGTCGGCTACGACGACTCAGTGTTCATGAACAGCACGGACCCGCCGCTGACCACCGTGCGCCAGCCCATCGAGGCGATGGGCCGCTCCGCGGTGGACGTGCTGGTCGGCCTGATCGCCGGCACCGGCACCGCCCCGAGCGAGCTGCTGTACGAGCCCGAGCTGGTCGTCCGGGGCTCCACCGCCCCCGCCCCGAAGTAGGACCGCCCCCGCAAGCGTCCGCAAGGCTTGCCGCAAGAACACCACTCTGCTTACTTCTTGCGAATTCTCGTCCGGATATTGCGCGTTGCCGTCGCTAGGCCTACCGTTCCGCCCAACCGAAATTCGAGCAGGACGTAGCGGGGGACGTATGGCCACACCCAGGAACGGTGCCGAGTGGTGGCGCGAGGCGGTGATCTATCAGGTCTACCCACGCAGCTTCGCCGACGCGAACGGCGACGGCGTGGGCGATCTGGCCGGCGTGCGCGCGCACCTGCCGTACCTGCGCGACCTGGGCGTGGACGCGATCTGGTTCACCCCCTGGTACCCGTCCCCGATGGCCGATGGCGGCTACGACGTCGCCGACTACCGGGCCATCGACCCCGCGTTCGGCACCCTGGCCGAGGCCGGCGAGCTCATCGCCGACGCGCTGACGTTCGGCATCCGCACCGTCGTCGACGTCGTGCCTAACCACATCTCGGATCAGCACGCGTGGTTCCAGGCCGCGCTGGCCGCCGGCCCCGGATCACCGGAACGCGAGCGCTTCTGGTTCCGCCCCGGCCGCGGTGACGACGGGGACGAGCCGCCGAACGGCTGGTCGTCGATCTTCGGCGGCCCGGCGTGGACGCGCGTCGCGGACGGCGACTGGTACCTGCACCTGTTCGCCCCCGAGCAACCCGACCTGAACTGGCAGCACCCCGACGTGTGGCGCGAGCACGAGGACGTCCTGCGGTTCTGGTTCGACCGGGGCGCGGCCGGCGTCCGCATCGACAGCGCGGCGTTGCCGGTCAAGGACCCGACGCTGCCCGAGCTCGCCGACAACCCCGCGCCCGGACAGCACCCCTACGAGGACCGCGACGAGCTGCACGACATCTACCGGTCCTGGCGGCGGGTCGCCGACTCCTACGCCGATCCGCG
>DASXYE010000024.1:0-7956 GCA_036502695.1 Jatrophihabitantaceae bacterium | reverse complement strand
GCCATGATCGTCTGATCCAGGGCGGAGATGAACATCGCGAGCAGCAGCCCGCCGAACACGACCAGGGTGTCGCGCCGACCGAGCGCGGGAGCAGTCATGGTGGCCTCCAACCAATCATCCGGAGGAAGTTCCTCCGCTTGCGTCGCCGCTCACGGTAACACATCCGGAGGGAATTCCTCCAGATTATCTGGAGAGAAATTCTCCGGATCTGCTAGCGTGGCCGCCATGAGCGAGCCCGTCCGGCCGCTGCGTGCCGACGCGCAGGCCAACCGCGATCGCATCCTGACCGCGGCTCGCGATGCGTTCGTCGAGCGCGGAGCATCCGTCCCGCTGGACGACATCGCCCGCCGGGCCGGCATCGGCATCGGCACCCTGTACCGCCGCTTCCCCGACCGCACCGCGCTGATGCGCGCCGTCGTGCTGGACGCCCTGCAGCGCACCGCCGACGAGGCGCACCGCGCGGCCGACGAGGAGAAGGACCCGTTCGCCGCCCTGGTGCGCTACATGCATCGGGCGCTGGATGTGCGCACCGGCGCGGTCATCCCGGCCCTGCTCGACGAGCTGTCGATCGACGACGAGGAGATGGAGCAGGCCCGCTCGGTCGGCAGCGACACGCTGGAGCGCATGATCGCCGCGGCGCACCGGTCCGGCGCGCTGCACCGCGACGTCACCGCGGCCGACATCGGCACGTTGATCGTGCGGCTGTCGCGGCCGCTGCCCGGACCGTTCCCGCGCGAGGTCAACGACGAGCTCGGCCACCGGCACCTCGACCTGCTCGTCAACGGGCTCCGCGGCGGACGCGACGGCAAGCTCAGCGGTCCGGAGCTGAGCCTGCACGACTTGCAGCGGATGTCGCGCGCATCACGCCGCGGATCGGCGCGCGGGGTGTCACGCAAGAAGTAGCTACGCCGTCTACGGGGCATCCACAACCTGAAGGAGCCCCCATGAGGATCTTCGTAGCGGGCGGGACAGGCGCGCTGGGCCAGCACTTGCTGCCGCAACTCGTCGCCGCCGGACATGACGTGACCGCGCTGACCCGGTCGGACGCCAAGAGCGCCGTTGTGCGGGCCGCCGGGGCCGAGCCGGTCGTCGGCGATCCACTCGACCACGACTCGGCGGTGGCCGCCGTCCGGGCCGCGCGGCCCGACGTCGTGATCCACCAGCTGACCGCGCTGAGCAAGGCGACGAACTTCCGGCAGTTCGACAAGGAGTTCGCGCTCACCAACCGGCTGCGCACCGAGGGCCTCGACAACCTGCTCGCCGGCGCGCAGGCGGCCGGCGCTCGCCGGTTCATCGCGCAGAGCTTCGCCGGCTGGCCGGTCGAGCGCACGGGTGGCCGGATCAAGACCGAGGCCGACCCGTTCGACCCGCACCCGCCGGCCAACCAGCGTCGTTCGATGGCCGCCATCCAGTACCTGGAGAAGCGGTTGGCCAACGCCGATCTGGAGGGAATCGCCTTGCGCTACGGCGGTTTCTACGGCCCGGGCAGCAACATGACCCGCGACGGCGACATCGCCGAGCTGATCCGCAAGCGGCGGTTCCCCATCGTCGGCAACGGTCAGGGCGTGTGGGCGTTCTGCCACCTCGAGGACGCCGCGTCGGCCACCGTGGCGGCCGTCGAACGGGGTGCGCCCGGCGTCTACAACGTCTGCGACGACGAACCGATCGAGATCGCGACCTGGTTGCCCGCGTACGCGCAGGCGATCGGTGCGCCGGCCCCGCGGCACGTCCCGACCTGGCTCGGCCGGCTGCTCGCCGGCGACGTCGTGGTCTCGATGATGACCAAGGTTCGCGGTGCCTCGAACGCCAAGGCCAAGGCCGCCTTCGACTGGAAGCCGCGGTACGCGACGTTTCGCGAAGGCTTTGCCACCGGCCTCGGTTAGAACGCGATGAGCGCTCGCGCGAAGAGCCCGCCGCCGCGACGCGGCCCGCGACGAAGTCGCGGTGCGGATCTCCGTTGGACCCCGAGCTTGCGAGTGGGTCCACGAGGAGATCCGCGAAAGGCGGATGTAATTTGAGTTCGTGCCCGTACTTGAGGACATGTATCGCGAGCTGCGGCCGTACGCGTTCGCCATCGCGTATCGCATGCTCGGCAGTGTCGCCGAGGCCGAGGACGTCGTGCAGGACGCCTTCATCCGGATGAGCACCGCCGAGGACATCGCCTCGCCCAAGGCGTACCTCGCGACGGTGACGACCCGGCTGGCGATCGACGCGCTGCGCTCGGCCCGGGTTCGCCGCGAGAGCTACGTCGGGCCGTGGTTGCCCGAGCCGCTGCTCACCGATCCGGACGCGGGCCCGGCCGAGACCGCGGTGAGCGCCGAGTCGCTGTCGATGGCGTTCCTCGTCGTCCTCGAGACGCTGTCGCCCGTCGAGCGAGCGGTGTTCCTGCTGCACGACGTGTTCGCCTACGAATACGCCGAGATCGCAACGATCGTCGGCAAGAGCGAGCCGAACTGCCGCCAGCTGGCCAGCCGGGCGCGCAAGCACGTCGAGGCCGGCCGGCCCCGGTTCACGACGTCGGAAACCCAGAAGGCCGAGCTGGCGCAACGGTTCTTCGCCGCGGTGGCCGGCGTCGACCTGGACGGGCTGGTGTCGATGCTCGCCGACGACGTCGCGTTCTACGGCGACGGTGGCGACAAGGGCTCGGGCCTCAAGGCGCCCGTGCTGGGTGGCGCCGCCGTGGCCCGCGTGGTGCTCGGCCTGGCCCGGCGCGCCACGCAGCTCGGCGTCACGATGTCCCCGGTCCGGATCAACGGCGAGCCGGGTGCGCTGTTCCGCGACGCCGACGGCGCGCTGATCAGCCTCATCGGCCTGCAGGTCGACGGCGACGAGATCCGCACCATCCGCGGATTCGTCAACCCCGACAAGATCGCCCATCTCGGCCGGCTGTCGCCGCTCGGCCGCCGCGACACCACCGGCGACTGGGCCTGAAGGGTTCGGCGTGGACGAGTTTCCCCAGCTGTTGCACACCGTTCTGGACACCACGACGCCGCGCGCCCTCGCCGAGTTCTACCGTCAGTTGCTCGGCCTGCAGTACCGCCCTGGCGACGAACCGCCGACGGACGGTTCGCCCGACGAGGCCGACTGGCTGGTGCTCGTGGATTCCGCCGGGGCGCGCAAGCTGGCGTTCCAGCAGGTCGCTCACCTGCCGCGCACGACGTGGCCGCGACACGACGTCCCTATGCAGTTGCACGTCGACTACACGGTGCCCAGCCGGGAGGCGTTGGAACGCCAGCGGGCGCGCGCCGAGGCACTGGGCGCCGAGCTCGTGCTCGACCACACCGACGATCCCGCCGAGCCGCTGTACGTGTTCGCCGATCCGTCCGGCCACCCGTTCTGCATCTTCGTCGCCTGAATCGGTGCGACATGATGACCTTGTGAGTCTTGGTCTGAGCGAACCGTTCCGGGAGCTGTATTCGAGTCGCGACTTCGTCGACTCGATCGAGGCCGACTGGCTGCCGTGGCTGGTCGACGGGCTGGACCTCGGCGATGAGGTCGTCGATCTCGTGGCCGGTCCGGGCCCGACCGTGCAACTGCTGCGCGCGGCCGGGCGGCAGGTGACGGCGGCGCAGGCGGTGCCCGCGCTGACGGCGCAGCTGGCCGAGCAGTTCGCCGGCGATCCGGGCGTGGACGTCGTCGACGCCGATCCGCGCAAGCTGCCGTTCCCGGACGGACGGTTCAGCGCGGCCACGGCGGTGCTGTGGCTACACCACGTTCCCTCGGCGGACGAGCAGGATCAGGCGCTGGCCGAGGTCTTGCGGGTGCTGCGCCCGGGCGGCGTGCTGGCCGGGCTGAACGCCATCGACGGTCCGCACTTTCGGCGACTCGACACCGACGGCAGCTGCGTGCCGATCGACCCGCTGACCTTCGCCGAGCGGCTGCGGCGCGCCGGCTTCGTCGACGTGTCGGTGACGGTGTGGTCGTTCGTCCGGTTCATCGCGCGGGCCCCGGAGGCGGCCCGATGAATCGCGAGCATCTCGAGCTGTGTTCCAGCGCCGAATGGGCCGACCGCCTGCGCACCGAGCTGCTGCCGTGGGTGTTCGAGGCGATGGCCCTGCCCGACGACCTGCTCGAGATCGGCCCCGGTCCGGGCGCGGCCACTGCCGTGCTGCGCGAACGGGTGCGGCGGCTGACCGCCGTTGAGAGCGACCCGGACCTGGCCGCCCGGCTGGAAGAGCGGTTCGCCGACGACCCGAGCGTGACCGTGCAGCACGCCGACGCCACGGATTTGCCTTTTGCGGACGGGGGATTCGATGCGGCCGCGTCGTTCACCATGCTGCATCACGTGCCGTCGGCTGAGCTACAGGACCGGCTGTTCGCCGAAGTGGCCCGGGTGCTGCGCCCGGGCGGCGTCTTCTTCGGCACCGACAGCCTGGACGGTCCGGGCTTTCAGCGGCTGCACGCCGGCGACGTGTGCGTGCCGATCGATCCGCTGACGCTGGACGAGCGGCTGCGCCGGGCCGGGTTCGCCCACGTCGACCTGGCCGTGCTGTCGCTCGGCGTCCGGTTCGTCGCGCGGGTTGCCGCCTAAGCGCCGATTGCCTTGTCCAGCAAGGGGATCGTCTGCTGCAGTGCGTAGGGGACGCTGAGCACGGACGGGAACGCCATCGCGACCGCGACCGGCAGCGGCAGCACCACGTAGGCGCCCCGGCGCACGGCGGGCAGCCGCTTGAACAGCGCGCTGGCCTCGAGCTTCTTCTGCTGCTCGGGGGTGATGTAGGTGAGGATGAGCACGTCCGCGTCGAGCAGATCGAGCTGTTCCGGGCTGATGATCGACTTGCCCTTGGTGCTCGACGGCGGGAGCGCCGTAACCCGAGGTGACAGGGTCAGGCCGAGCTCGGCGAGCAGCGCGGCCGACAGGTCGCTGGCCGTGCTGGTGGTGTAGATCTTGCCGTCGGGCTGCACCGGCCCGAACGTGAACGTCTTGCCCTTGAACGCCGAGTGGGCCGCCCGGTCGTCGATGATCGTGCGCTGCACGCCGGCCACGGCCGTCGCGGCTGCCTCGGCCCGGCCCAGCGCCTTGCCCAGGCGGGTCATGGTGTCCTGCCAGCGGTCGACGTTCGGGCCGTTCGCATAGGCGAGCACCGGCGCGATCCCGGCCAGCTTGTCGTGGAACTGGGCCAGCGGGTAGTAGGTGGTAGCGACGATCAGGTCCGGGCGCAGGGCGGCGATCTGCTCCAGCGGCGGCCCGTCGTTGGTGTCGAGCAGCGTCGGCGGCCGGCCGGTGAGCCGCTGCTCGAGCCACGGCTGGATGCCGCCGGCGGCGGTGGGATCGCGGGTGACGGCCACCGGCGCGACGCCCAGGGCCACGGCCGCGTCGGCGTCCGGGCCCTGACCGAGGGCGACGATCCGCTTCGGCGGGGTGGGCACGACGGTGTCGCCGAACTTGCCAGGGATCCGCACCGGATACCCGGCCGTGGTGCCGGATCCGCCGTCCGGCGTGGAGCTGCTGCACGCGGCCAGGCCGAGCAGCCCGGCCGAACCGGCCAGCCCGGCCATCCCGCCCAGGAAGCCGCGGCGGGTCAGCTCGGAAACGATGCGGGCGAATTCGGTGTCGGTGCTCGGCGCGTCGAGGAGGGTCATCGGGTGGCTCCAGACGGACGTCGACAGATTAGGTAAGGCACACCTAATCACGCGGCTGCGGCCGGCTGGCGTCCAGGCTCGGCTGGGCTTGAGCTATTTGCTGCGGGCCTGCTTGATGAGTGACTTGCCGAAGTCCCACATCAGGCCGCTGCCGGTGTGCGCCTCGTCCATGACGGCGACGAACGCGGTCATGAACCGATCGACCTCGGCCTCGCCGATGTTCAGCGGCGGGATCAGCTTGATCACCTCGAGGTGATCGCCGGACACCTGGGTCAGGATGCGGTGCTCGTGGAACAGCGCGTGCACCACCGTCTGCGCGAACAGCCCCTTGCGCGCGGCCTGCAGGGCCATCCAGGCCGGACGCAACTTCCAGGACGACGGGCGGCCGAACTCGATGCCGATCATCAGCCCGCGGCCGCGGACGTCGGCCAGCATCTCGTAGCGGTCGACCAGTTCGGCCAGGCGCCCGTGCAGCTGCTCGCCGACCTTGCGGGCGTTCTCGACGATGCCCTCGTCCTCGAACACGTGCAGGGTGGCCAGCCCGGCGGCCATAGCCTGGGCGTTCGAGCCGAACGTCGAGTCGTGGACCAAGACGCGGTCCATCGTGGAGAAGACCTTCTGGAACGTCTCGTCCCGGCCGATGCACGCCCCGACCGGGATGTACCCGCCGGACAGTGCCTTGGCGGCCACCACGATGTCGGGCTCGACGTCGTCGTACTCGTAGGACCAGAACTCGCCGGTGCGCCCGATGCCGCTCTGCACCTCGTCGGCTATCAGCAGGGCCTTGTGCCGGTGCAGCAGGTCGGCGGCGGCGGCCAGGTAGCCCGGCGGCACGATGGCGACACCCTTGCCCTGCACCGGCTCGAGGATCAGCCCGGCGACGTCGCCCTTGCGCAGTTCGCGCTCCAGCGCGGCCAGGTCGCCGAACGGGACGGCCGCGTCGGGCAGCAGCGGGTCGAAGCCCTTGCGAAACTCGCTGGCCCCGTTCACCGACAGCGACCCCGTGGTCAGGCCGTGGAACGCGTGGTCGAGGTACAGCACGCGCTTGCGCTTGGTCGCGAAGCGCGCGAACTTCAGCGACGTCTCGACCGCCTCGGTGCCGCTGTTGCCGAAGTAGACGCGATCCAGGTGCGGGGTGCGCGCGAGCAGCTTCTCGGCGAGCAGGCCGGCCAGAGGCGGGGCGTCGAACTGGGTGAGGTCGGCCAGTCCCAGATCGATCACGTCGTGGATGGCTTGCCGGATCGCGGGGTGATGCCGGCCCAGGGCGAACACGCCGAACCCGGCGAGCATGTCCAGGTAGTCGTTGCCCGCATCGTCGTACAGGTAGGCACCCTCAGCCCGGGTGTACACCTTGTCGAATCCGATCGCGTGCAGCATGCGCGTGAGCTGGGGGTTCACGTACCGCGACTGCAGGTCATACCGTTCGTTGCCGCGCTGGTCGATCAGTCCGGCCAGATCAAATGACGCCACGCCACGAAGGTTAACGGATCGGGCCGGTCGGTCATGCGGCTGGAATACCCGAGGAATAGTGTTGCGCAGTAAGCGCTTGTTGTGGCGTCCTGTCAGGACGGTATCTCGGTGAGGAGAGGACGGATGACGGCGGATCTCTCGCGCAGCGCCGTCCTCGAACGCCTGGCCGCCGCCTCGGCCGCACAGGCCGGCCACGAGAACTTTCCGGTGGCGTTGCGGGTGCTGCCCAAGGAGCCCCGTGATCACCTCATGCGGGCCTACTCGTTCGCCCGGTTCGTCGACGACGTCGGCGACGAGGCCCCCGGCGAACCCGGTGATCGCCTCGCATTGCTGGACGTGATCGATGCGGACGTGCGGGCGTTACCGAGTGGCACAGCTGTGCTACCCGTCGTGCGCGCCCTGCGGCCGCTGGTGGACGAGCGGAGCACGCCGCTCGCGCCGTTCCTCGACCTGATCGAGGCGAACCGCATCGACCAGCGAGTCCACAGCTACCCTGCGTTTTCCGACCTGCTGCACTACTGCGACTACTCGGCGGCACCGGTGGGTCGCATCGTGTTGCACATCGCCGGCGCCGCCACCGAGCAGAACATCGTCGACTCCGACGCCGTGTGCAACGCGCTGCAGGTGCTCGAGCACTGCCAGGACGTCGGCGAGGACGCCCGGGTCGGACGCGTCTACATCCCGGGCATCGAGCTGGACGACGCCCTGGCCACGACCACCGGCCCGCGGGTGCGTGATGCCGTCGCGACGCACGTGGCGCTGGCCCGCGGCATGCTGCAGTCCGGGCGCCCGCTGGTGCGCCGGTTGCACGGCTGGCCGCGGCTGGCGATCGCCGGGTTCGTCGGCGGCGGGCTGGCCACCGCCGTGGCGCTGCGCCGGGCCGACTACGACGTGCTGGCCGGC
>DASXYE010000023.1:0-2037 GCA_036502695.1 Jatrophihabitantaceae bacterium | reverse complement strand
CCTTCGTTGAGCCAGATCTGGCTCCAGTCGTTGACCGAAACGCTGTCGCCGAACCACTGGTGCGACAGCTCGTGCGACACCGTGCCGGCACCGGCCGCGAACCCGTACAGCGGACGGGTCTGCGTCTCGAGCGAGAAGCCGATGTCGGGGACGTTGTCGACGATGGCTCCGGTCGAGGTGAACGCGTACGGGCCGAACACCTTGCTCCAGTAGTCGGTGACCTGGCCGGTCAGCGTGTTGATGCCGGCTGCGTCGGTGGCCAGTGCCGGGTCGATGCCGGTCGTCTCGCGGATGCCACCGGGGGTACGTCCCTGCTGGATGTTCCACTTGCCGATGTCGATCGTGGCCAGGTACGTGGCCATCGGCGACGTCTCGTTCCACACGTAGGTGGCCTGGTTGCCGGACGTCCAGTGCCCGAGCAAATCACCGTTGGCCATCACGGCCCGGTCGCTGGGCACGGTAACGCGATAGGTGAATGTCGCCTTCTTGCTGGGGTGGTCGTCGGACGGATACCACGTGCTGGCCGCGTTGGGCTCGCAGCCCACGAAGGCACCGTCGTCGGTGTAGATCCACCCGTACGGCGCGCCGAACACGATCGGCGAGCCGACGATGGTCTCGGGTGAACCGTCGTAGGTGACGGACACGACGAACGGCAGGTGGTTCAGCAACCCGTGCCGCGGCGTGATGATCAGTTCCTGCCCGTCGCGGGTGAAGCCGGCCGGCAGCCCGTTGACGCTGACCTTGCGGACGTTCAGACCCTGCAGGTCCAAGTCGAACCGGGACAGGTTCTGCGTCGCCGTGGCCAGGATGGTGTCCACGCCGGACAGCTGATGCGTCGCCGGTTCGTAGGAGAGGTTCAGGTCGTAGTGCAAGGGCTTGTAACCGCCGTTGCCCTCGAGCGGGAAGTACGGATCGCCCACGCCGGCCGCGCCCGGGGTGAACGTCAGCTGCGTGGGCGCCGCCTCGGCAGCCGGAGCCACCGCGAGCGCTGCCGCGACGCCGAGAACGGTCAGGAGGGCCAGCGGACGAAGACGCATACGAATCTCCCCGAGACGTCGAATGAATCGGAGCGTAGCCCGACCTGTCGAGTTTTGACACGTTGATTACCGACTTCGGCAGGAACGCGCAGCGGCGGGCCCCTGGCCTGGGGGGCAGTTGACGAGCAGTAGTAAGCGCGCTTATTATAAGCCCACTTACTACTTCGGAGAGTGTCCTATGTGGACAGTGGATCACCACGGTGAGAGCACCGCCCAGCCGGCTACGGTCTACGCGCTGCTCGCCGATACGGCGCGGTGGGCGGAGTGGAACGACGGCGTGCGAAGCATCGAGCTCGACGGCCCGTTCGCCGCCGGGACGACCGCCACGATGGTGCTGCCGGACGGCACGTCCTTGCCGTTCCGGCTGGCCTGGGTGGATCCGGCCCGGGGCTTCGAGGACGTGACCGAGGTGCCGGACGCCGGGGTCGTCGTACGAGTGGCCCACCTGCTCGAACCGCGCACCGGCGGCGGCACCCGCATCACGTACCGGTGCACCGTCGAGGGCCCGGACGAAGTGGGCGCCGAGGTCGGCCCGGCCGTCAGCGGCGACTTCCCCGACGTGATCGCCGCCCTGAGCAAGCGAGCCGCCCGCACGGAGGCCATCGAGGCCGCCGCCCAGGCCGAGTCGGTCGGCTGATGGCCGACTTTGCCCCTCGACGGGTCGCTGACCGCGATCGAAAAGGTGCTCTCGAGGGGCAAAGTGGGAGTGGCCGGTGGTGAGCGAAGGGGCTGCCCTCGAGCCCGGGGACTCCCTGGGGTTGTTGCTGTGGCGGGCCACCCTGCGGTGGCAGCGGGCCATCACGGCGGCGCTCAGGCCGCTGGACCTGACCCACGTGCAGTTCGTGCTGCTGGCCAGCAGCTGGTGGCTGACCAGCGTGGCCGGCGAGACGCCCAGCCAGCGCCGGGTGGCCGAGCACGCGGGCACCGATCCGATGATGACCTCGCAGGTGCTGCGCGCCCTCGAGGCCAAGGGGCTGATCGGCCGGGCGCCGCATCCGGA
>DASXYE010000022.1:0-4587 GCA_036502695.1 Jatrophihabitantaceae bacterium | reverse complement strand
CGGCGATGCGTTGGTCGCGAGGTCGACGGCCCTGGCGTGCTTGGCCTTCTTCGAGAGGTCCGGCGCGTGCGCGGCACTGCTGCCGGCGGCGGTGTGCGTCGGCTGGCTGTCACCGATGTGCAGCGGGGCGATGGTCGGCAGAACACCCGGGAAGTAGCCGCCGCCGACGTCGGGGCCGGTGTAGCCCTTCGGCACGATCTGCTCGGGGATGGTCAGGCCGCCGCCCTGCGAGCCGTGGTGGCTGCCGCCGTTGCCGTGGTGCGTGTTGTGCTTGCCGCCGCCGTCGCCGTGGCTGCTGTTGGACTTGGTGGGCACCAGGTTCCCCACGGACGGGACGCCGATCGTGGGCAGGTTCACGCCGGGGACGCCGATGGTGGGCAGCTGGCCCACGACCGGCAGGCTGGGTGCGACCGAGACGCCGGGCAGCTGCACCGAGATGCCGCCCTTCGGCGGGTTGGCGGCCACGACGACCTTGCCGATGTATTCGTTGCTGGCGTTGAGCTTGACGCCCGCGGCGGCCAGTTCGTTGCCGTCGAGGGCGATCGGGACGACCCCCCGCAACAGGTCGAGCCGCTCGGCCGACCAGGTGAAGGTGTAGGTGCCGGCGTTCGGGAACGCGAACGTCTTGGTGTTGCTGCCGGACAGCACGGTGTCCTTGGCCCCGCCGGGCAGGTGTGAGAAGTCGATCTTCACCCGGTAACCGACGATGCCGTTGACCAGGCCGCCGAGCAGGCCGTCGAGGCCGAGCTGCTCGAGACCTTGGGTCGGAACCGGAGAGGCCGCGAAGCTGACCTTGTCGCCCGGGTGGATGCCGATGACCGAGCCACCGGTGGGGTTCGACTTCGTGGTGACGCCGCTGAGCGCCAGCTGTGCCTTGACGGTCGTCGGGCTCGCGTTCGCCGGTGCGATGGCGAGCAGGATCGCCCCGACCAGGCCGGCGCCGGCAGCGCCCACGGCCCAGCGCAGCCCGGCGCCCACGCCGGACCGCTGATGACGACCCTGCATCGAGTCTCCCTAAGCTTGTCGTTCGCTCCGCGAGCATCGCTCGGTAACCGGCAGATGACGGCCCAGGATACCGAGCCGTCCTGGGTCCAACGATTTGCTCTCAGTGTGGGATACGCGGCCCAGGGACGCCACCTGAACCAGTCGTACCCTCCAAGGCATGCCGGTTATCGGGGCCCACGTCCATTCCGCGGATCCACTGGGGCACGCCGAGCGCACCGGCGCGGCCGCGGTGCAGTTCTTCCTGACCGAACCGCAGGCCTGGGAGAAACCGAAGGAGCTGCCCTTCCAGGACGCGATCCGGGCCAGCGACCTCGCCGTCTACATCCATGCGCCGTACCGGATCAACGTGGCCACCACGAACAACCGCATCCGCGTCCCGAGCCGCAAGCTGCTCGCCCAGCACGCCGAGGGCGCCGCCGCGATCGGGGCGAAGGCGATCATCGTCCACGGCGGGCACCTCGGTGAGGGCGACGACCCCGCGATCGGTGTCGACAACTGGCGCAAGACGTTCGCCTACCAGGAGAACGACGGCGGGTTCGCGGTGCCGGTGCTCATCGAGAACACCGCGGGCGGGACGAACGCGATGGCCCGCCGATTCGACCGGCTCGCCCAGCTGTGGGACGCGATCGGCGAGTACGGCGTCGGCTTCTGCCTGGACACCTGTCACGCGCACGCCGGCGGCGAGGACCTGGACGGCGTGGTCGACCGCGTGCTGGCGATCACCGGCCGCATCGATCTCGTCCACGCCAACGACAGCCGCGACGCGTTCGACTCCGGCGCCGACCGGCACGCGACGTTCGGCACCGGCCAGATCGACCCGTCGGCCATCGCGGACGTGTGCCGGGCCGCCGGCAGCGACGTGATCGTCGAGACCCCGGCCGAGGGCCAGGGCGAGGACATCGGCTACCTGCGCGCGTCCGTCTGATCCACCGGATCGTCCGCAGCGGTCACGTCGACGAGCGGGGCGTCGTCGAGGAGCTCGCGGGTGAAGTAGTCCTCCGCTCCGTCGAACACGCCGCCACCCGGGTCGTCCGCGCCGTCGACCCGGACGACGTCGAGCCACGGGCACCACATCTCGCGCACCACCAGCGCGGCCAGCACGAGCAGCAGGATGTCGCGCGCGACCAGCACGAGCATCAGCCAGCCGTAGCTGATGCCGCGGTCGGCGAGCGAGTGGACCGCGCCCTTGTGGTCGGTGTAGCTGAGCTCGCCGAGCAGCAGGGTGAGCGTCAGCATCCAGACGGCAACCTCGGTGAACTGCCAGACCAGGTTGAGCCGCCAGCGCGGCCGGGCCAGGGCGAGCAGCGGCACCAGCCACAGCGAGTACTGCGGGCTCCACACCTTGGTCGAGAGCAGGAAGGCGAGCACGCAGAGGAACGCGAGCTGCGCCAGCCGCGGCCGCACCGGCGCGAACAGGCCGAGCAGGACGACGAGCACGAGCGAGCCGATCAGCGCCAGCGCGACCGCGGTGCCCGACGGCACCCAGTACGGCGCGTCCGCCGCGCCGAGCGAGCTCTTGGCGAGCGTGCGTCCCATCGCCCAAAATGTCGAGCGCTCGGTCGCCCGCTCCTCGCTGAACTTGTAGAACTGCCACCAGCCGTCGTGGTAGGCCAGCGCCACCGGGCCGTTCACGGCCAACCACGCCACCGCGGCGCTTGCCGACGCCCACGCCGCATCGGCGAGCTTGCGGGTGCGGATCGCGAGGATCCACACCGCGACGAGGAAGAACACCGGGTAGAGCTTGGCCGCCGTCCCGAGCCCGACCAGCGCCCCGGACAGCACGGGTCTTCGTCGCGACCACGCCCACATCGCACAGGCGAGCAGGGCCATCGCGAGCAGGTCCCAGTTGGAGAACGCGTGGAACACGAGCAGTGGTGACAGCGCGAAGATCGCCGCGTCGTACGGCCGGCCGCGGGCGGTCTGCGCGGTCGCCGCGGTGACCACGAGCCCGCACAGCGCGAGCAGGATCGCGGTTACCGAACCGAACACCACGAGTTCGGGCAGGTGGTCGGCGATCGCGTGCACGCCGCGGGTGAGTTCGGCCGTCGCCCACAAGAACGCGCCGGTCAGGACGGGGTACTCGACCGTGGTGTCGCGGTACGGCACTGCGCCGTCGGCCAGCCGCTCGTCGCTCCACAGCGGGACGACGTCGGAATAGCAGAAGTGGGTGTACTGCTTGTTGCCGCTCCAGTTGCCGGTCGAGCACGGCGCCTTCTGCGCGAAGCCGAGCAGCAGCGTGAACAGCGTCATCGCCAGCAGCCAGCGGACCGGCGTCCACCAGGCCCGCCGCGAGATCGCCGCGTGCCGGCCCCACGAGCCGCCGAGCGCCCGGGTGGCCCGCCAGGCCATCGGGTCGGAGCGACTCGGCAGCACTGCGGCGACGGGCGGGGACGCCTCGGCTGTGTCGTCGACCGCGCGCGTCACCGCGTCATCCTGGCATGCCGAGCTCTATCCGCCGGGGGTGTGGCAACCGAACCGGATCAACCCGGTACAGGTGCCGGTGGGCGATGACGGCACGGACGGCGACGAGGGCGGCGCGGACGACGACGGCGGGGGCGGCAACGAGCTCACCGGGGGGCTGCTCGGCGACGGGAACCCGGTGGTGATGCTGAAGGTGGGAACCGGCCGCTCGCTGCTCGACGGGGCAGAGTAGGTCGGCGTCGGGGACCGGGTCGGCTCCGGCCCGCGGATCGACCCGTCCGGGCTGATCATCGGGTACTTGGCCATGGGCAGTTTCGGCGTGCCGTCGAGGTAGATGTCCATGAACATCTGCCAGGTCTTGCCCGGCTCGTCCGCGCCGTACATCGGCGCGCCGGCCGAGTTGTAGATCGGCCGCGAGTAGCCGGTGCCGAACCACACCGCGGTGCTGACCTGGGGCGTGTAGCCGACCATCCACGCGTCGCTGTTGTCCGTCGTCTTCAGGCCGATGCCCTCGGTGCCGGTCTTCGCGGCCGACACCCGCCCGCCGGCGAGTTGCAGGCCGGTGCCGGACGCGGCGGCGACCGGCTCGAGCGAGAGCGTGACGTCGTTGGCGACCTTGGGGCTGAGCGCGTGCTGCGGCTCGGCCTTGTGCTCGTAGAGCACCTCGCCGTCCGAGGCGGTCGCCTTCGCGACGAGGTACGGGTCGTTGCGCGTGCCCTTGTTCGCCAGCGTGGCGAAGCCGACGGCCTGGTCCAGCGGCGAGACCGGGTAGTCGCCGATGCCGATGCCGAAGTTCGTCACGCCGTTCTCGTCCTCGAGCGTCTTGTTCCCGTGGAAGTCCGTCTCGGCGATGCCCATCTTGTGCGCAATGGCCGCCACGTTGTCCGGGCCGGCCTGGGAGGCGAGCAGGTCGAAGGTCGTGTTGAGCGAGTACTTCATCGCGGTGAGGATCGTGACGAGCGGGGCGCTGACGGACCGGTCACCGGGGTCGTTGCAGATCTTCGTGCCCTCGATCGTCACGCACTGACTGCCGTTGACCTTGCTGTCGACCGCGTAGTGCGCCTTGCCGATGGCCTGGTGCAGCGTCTGGGTCAGGACGGTGGCCAGCGTGTACGGCTTGAAGGACGAGCCGGGCGGGCGGTAGCCGTTCCCGGCGTAGTT
>DASXYE010000021.1:0-4683 GCA_036502695.1 Jatrophihabitantaceae bacterium | reverse complement strand
CGACCGGGACGCGCACCGTACTGGACGGTACGGGCGGGTCGGCGGCATTGCCGGTGTACGACCTGGTCGATCAACGCGCCGGGGCTCGTGCGGTGGGCCCCGCCGTGATCGAGGGACCGTTCTTCACGATGCGGCTGCCGGCCGGCTGGCGCTTCGACACCACCGCGGCGGGCGACCTGCTGCTGACCGACGAGCGGAGCCGGTGATGCGCGTTCCCATGACGGAGTACCTGGAGATCGACCTCGACACCGAGCGGTGGATGTGCCGGCGCTGCGCGCAGGATCTCTCCTCGGCCCGTGGAAACTACAAGGAAGGCACCCTGGTCCACGACCGCGATCCGCAAGAGATCCACCGTCCGCTGATCGACCCGGAGCGCTACGAGTTCACGTTCGCGCCCGACCCGGCGTGGTGCCGCATCCTCGAGTACTACTGCCCCGGCTGCGGCACCCAGATCGAGACCGAGTACCTGCCGCCCGGGCATCCACCCGTGTTCGACCTGGAGATCGACGTCGACGCGCTGAAAGCGCAGTGGGCCGCTCGCCCGGCGCACACGGCGATCCCGCTCGGCCGAGACGTCCACACCGACGTGCGCTGAGGAAGGAGACCAGCCATGAAACGGATCTCGGTCGACATCGGCGGCACCTTCACCGACTGCTTCTTCGCGTGGGACGGCCAGTACATCCAGGCCAAGGCACTCACGACGCACCACAACCTGGCCCAGGGGTTCAACGAGGCCCTCGACCACGCCTGCGGCCAGCTCGGCCTGAGCCGCGAGGCGGTGCTGGCCGGCGTGGACTCCGTGCGCTACGCGACGACGCTCGGCACCAACGCGCTGATCGAGCGCAAGGGGCCGCAGGTGGGCGCGATCGTCACGGCTGGTTTCGAGGCGACGATCCCGCTCGCGCGTGGACGCGGCTACGGCGAAGGCCTCGACGAGCTGGCCCGCAACGACCTGTCCAGCGGTACCCGCCCCGACCCACTGGTGCCGCAGCGGCTCATCCGGTCCATACGCGAGCGTATTGACTACGCCGGCCAGATCCTGCTCGTCATCGACGAGGACGACGTCCGCCACCAGCTGCGCGAGCTGGTCGACGCGGGCGCCCAGGCCCTGGTCGTCTGCCTGACCAATGCGGTGGAGAACCCGGCGCACGAGCTGCGCATCCAGGAGATCTTCCTCGACGAGTACCCGGCGCATCAGCTCGGCGCGTTGCCGATGTTGCTGTCGCACCAGCTCTCCGGGCGCAAGGGCGAGTACGTGCGGGCGACGTCGTGCATCGTCGACGGATTCCTGCACTCGACGATGTATCACGCGCTGTCCGAGCTCGAGCAGAACCTGCGTGACCACGGTTACCGGCAGCCGATGCTGGTGAACCACAACTCGGGCGGCATGGCTCAGCTGAACTCCACCGACGCGCTGCAGACGATCCACTCCGGGCCGGTCTCGGGCGTCTCGGCCAGCGAGCACCTGGCCCAGCAGGCCGGACTGGGCAACGTCGTCGCCACCGACATGGGCGGCACCAGCTTCGACATCGGCCTGGTGCCGGCCGACGGCGTCAAGCACTACGACTTCATGCCGGTGATCGACCGGTGGCTGGTCAGCGTGCCCATGATCCACCTGGTCACGCTCGGCGCCGGTGGCGGATCGATCGCCAGCTATAACCGGCTGTACCAGTCGATCGCGGTCGGGCCGCTGAGCGCCGGCTCGGATCCCGGACCGGCCTGCTACGACCGCGGTGGCATGCGACCGACGGTCACTGATGCCGACGTGCTGCTCGGCTACCTCGACCCGGCGCAGTACGCCGGCGGGCGCATCCCGCTCAACGTCAAGCGCGCCAGCTTCGCGATCGAGGAGGAGTTCGGTGACCACCTGGACCTCGACCCCGTCGATGTCGCGAAGCTGATCAAGGCCGAAGTGGACGAGCAGATGGCCAACGGCAT
Organism: Jatrophihabitantaceae bacterium; assembly: GCA_036502695.1. GTDB lineage: Bacteria > Actinomycetota > Actinomycetes > Mycobacteriales > Jatrophihabitantaceae > DASXRA01. Next base: position 2,745 of record DASXYE010000021.1, on the reverse strand, counting down.
GGCCAAGGAACTGCGCGTGCGTGGCTACCTGCCGCAGGAGTTCACCATGCTCGCCTACGGCGGCAACGGCCCGCTGCACTGCTGCGGCATCGCGAACCACCTTGGGATCGACCGGGTGCTGGCGCCGCCGTACAGCTCGGTGTTCTCTGCCCTCGGCGCCGGTAATACACCCCAGCTGCATATCCACGAGCGCACCGCGCCGGTGCCGCTGTTCGACGCCACCAGCCGCAAACTGTTCGACGACTTCGACTCGTTCAACGCGATCGTCGCCGACCTGGAGGCGAAGGGGCGGACCGACCTGCTGCGCCAGGGGCTGCCTGGTGACGCGGTACGGCACCGCCTGGAACTCGACATGCGCTACGGCAACCAGCTCGTGACGATGGCGGTGGTGGCCGACCGGAACCGGCTGGGCGGGGTGCGCGACGTGATCGCCCTCATCGACCTGTTCGGTAAGGACTACGGGCACCGCTTCGGCGAGGGCAGCCAGTCGCCCGAGGCCGGCATCCGCATCACCACGATCCGCGTCGCGTCCTATGTGGACGGTGAGACGGTCGAGTTCGACGCCGCGCCGCCGGCCGGCCCGGCCCAGGCCGCCATCGCCGCCGGGCAACGCCGCTGCCACTTCGTCGGCGTCGACGGCGGCGTCGACACCCCGGTGTACGACGAGAAGGCGTTGCAGCCCGGCGCCGTCGTCACCGGTCCGGCCGTCGTCACCACGCCAACCACCACCTACCTCGTCGAGCCGTCCTGGCGCCTGGAGACCGGCGCCCACGGCGCGATCTGGTTCCTCAAGAACGGAGGGTCGCCGCGATGACCGACCTCACCAGGCAGGAGTTCTCCGCCGAGGACCAGGCCTGGGTCGACCGCTTCCTGGCCCAGACCACGCTGTTCCTCGGACCGGATCCGGAGATCATGACCGACCATCGGATGGCACCGCGCACCGCCGAGGAGGAACGCCTGCTCGCCGGCCCGATCGACGCCAACGCGCTGGACCGGGTGCGCAAACGCATCGTCGCCGGCCTGGACGAGGCGTTCGAGATGATGGAGCAGACCGGTGCCGCACCGGGCGCCAAGTGGGGCGATCTCACCAGCGCGGTGTACTCGGCGTCCGGCGACCTGATCCACATCAGCACCGGCGGCGTGCTGGCGTTCGCGTCGGTGCTGCACTACCCGGTGCGATTCATCAACAAGTACTGGATCAACGACCCCACCGTCGGGGTGCGCGACGGCGACGCGTTCATCCACAACGACGCCCGCTACGGCAACATCCACAACACCGACCAGAGCATGATCTTGCCGGTCTTCCACGACGGGCAGCTCATCGCCTGGGTGGCGACGATCATCCACGAGGGGGAGAACGGCGCCAAGGAACCGGGTGGCATGCCGTCCAGCTCGGAGTCGGCCTACGACGACGGCATTCGGATGAGCCCGTTCAAGATCGTCGAGAACGGCGAGATCCGCCGCGACCTGCTCACCTTCCTGCAGAACTCGGTGCGCGAGCCGAAGCTGCAGTACCAGGACCTCAAGGTGAAGCTGTATTCAGCTCTCCGGATCAAGGAGCGGCTGCTGACCCTCGTCGAGGAGGTCGGGCGTGACGCGTTCCTCGTCTCGCTGCGCAAGTCGCTGGAGGACGTCGAGGTCGAGGCGCGGCGCCGCATCCGCGAACTGCCCGACGGCACCTACCGGGTCAACTTCTTCTCCGATTCGACGCTGCGCGAGAACGTCCTGCTCAAGTACCCGTGCGCCATCACCGTCAAGGGCGACGAGCTGACCGTCGACTGGCGAGGTGCCGCGCCGCAGATCATGAACCGTGCGTTCAACGCCACGCTCGGCACCGCGAAGTGCGGGCTGAACCAGGCGATGCTCGGGTTCCTGTGGCCCGACCTGCCGCGCGGCATCAGCATGATGAACCCGATCGAGGTGCTGACCGACGCGGGCAGCTGCGTCGACCCGGGCCTGGACGCTCCGCTCGGGCAGAGCCTGCAGGGCGCGTTCAAGACGTTCGGCGTGACCCAGGCGCTGTTCGCGAAGATGCAGTACTCGTGCCCGGAGAAGTACTCCTCGGTGATCGCGCCGTGGTTCAACCAGATCAACACGTTCCTGTTCGGCGGCATCACTCAGCACGGCGAGTTCGTCGGCAACGTCTGCGCCGACCTGAACGGCATGGGTGGCGGGGCGCGGGCGCACCGCGACGGCGAGAACTCCATGGCGCCGATCTTCGCCGCGATGGCCGACCTCGCCGAGCAGGAGATCATCGAGGAGGACGTGCCGTTCCTGCAGCTCACCTCGAAGAAGATCAAGCGGGACAACCAGGGCTTCGGCAAGTACCGCGGCGGTATGGGTTACGAGATGGCGGTCATCGCCAAGGGCACCCCGCTGTGGGGGTTCGCCACGGTGTCCAGCGGCTCCAAGTTCCCGGCCGTGCCTGGCTTGTTCGGCGGCTACGGCTGCGCCACCTACCCGCTGGCCAAGATCAAGGGCGTCAACGTGCTCGACTACCTGCGCGACGACCCGGGCAAGTGGTCGTTCGACGTCGAGACACTCCTGAACGACCGGCCGTTCCCGGACGCCCGCTACTCCACGCACCACATGGGCATGGGCTTCGAGCTCGTCGACGAGGGCGAGGTGTACCTGATCAGCCAGGGGTCGGGCGGCGGCTACGGCGACGTCCTCGAGCGCGATGCCGAAGCGGTCGTGGCCGACGTCGAGGCTGGTTACCTTTCACCGGCGACCGCCCGCGAGATC
>DASXYE010000020.1:0-8321 GCA_036502695.1 Jatrophihabitantaceae bacterium | reverse complement strand
CGTGCGCAGCCCGGACGACGTCAACCGGCTGCTGCGCGCTGGGGCCGACAAGGTGGGCATCAACACCGCCGCCATCGCTCGGCCGGAGCTGCTCACCGAGTGCGCCGAGCGGTTCGGGCGGCAGTGCATCGTGCTGTCGGTCGACGCGCGCCGTACCGGACAGCCGGGCGCGACCCCGAGCGGCTACGAGGTGACGACGCACGGCGGCCGGCGCGGTACCGGCATCGACGCCGTGGAATGGGCGGTCCGGGGGGCCGAACTCGGCGCCGGCGAGATCCTGCTGAACTCCATGGACGCCGACGGCACCCAGAACGGCTTCGACCTGCCGCTGATCGAGCGGGTCCGCGCGTGCGTCGACGTCCCGGTGATCGCCAGCGGGGGAGCCGGCGCCGTCGAGCACTTCCTGCCCGCGGTGCGAGCCGGCGCCGATGCCGTCCTCGCCGCCAGCGTGTTCCACTTCGGCGATTTCACCGTCGGGGCGGTCAAGGACGCGCTGCGCGCCGGGGGCGTCGAGGTCCGCTGATCTTTGGCGTACCTCCACAAGACAGGGCGCGAATCCGGCAACTCTCGTTTAGGCTGAGTGCGCGTCCTGAGCGCAGCCGGCGAGGAGGGGCATGCCCGACGACGACCGTGACACGCCGCCGACCGTCATCGGCGCGATCGCGGCTGGGGTGGCTCCGGCACCGTTCCTGCTGACCTACGCCGTGCTGTTCATCCTGCACGGCACGGTGTTCCCGGTGGATCCGCCGGACATCACCGGCTCCCAGGGCGGCGAGGCGCTGGCCGGACTGGTCGCGCTGGCCTGCCTCGTGGTGCTTGTCGTCAGCCTGGCGTGGTTCCTGTCCGGGCGCACGCGCTGGCTGTTCCTGGCCGGTCAGCTGGCCGTCCTCGGCACCTGCATCAACTTCGTGCTGGACTCGACGTCCGGCCAGCCCGAGGTGCCGATCGTGCTGATCATCGCCAGCGGCCTGGCCGTCGTGCTCGGCTGCGTGCCCCCGTCCTGGGCCTGGACGGCCCGGGAACGCTCGGAAGCAGACACCCCGATTCCGACGCCCATGGTCGAGCTGGCCGACACGGGCCTGGCGATCCTGCCGCCGACCGAGTCGGTAACCGGAATGATCGACCCGAACGCGACAGGCTCGCAGCCCAGCGCATAGCCTGTTCCTAGGTGGTCCCCAGGAAAACCTCATGGCAGATGCCCACTGTAAGTCCCAGGGAAGGCACAGTCGGGCCTCATCTGCCGCAAGGAGTGAACGCCATGGCCGCACCGGCAATAGCGAAGCGCCGGGTACTGGTCGTTGACGACGAGGAGAACGTCACGCACCTCGTCTCGTCCGCACTACGGTTCGACGGATTCGAGACCATCACGGCGGACAACGGGCCGTCCGCCCTGGCGGCGGTCGCCGAGGCCGATCCCGATCTGGTCGTGCTCGACGTCATGATGCCCGGCATGGACGGCCTGGGCGTGCTGCAGAACCTGCGCGCCGCCGGGTCCCAGGTGCCGGTGATCTTCCTGACCGCCCGCGACGCCGCCCAGGACCGCATCGGCGGGCTGCGGGCCGGCGCCGACGACTACGTCGTCAAGCCGTTCAGCGTCGAGGAACTGCTGGCCCGCGTGCACGCCGTGCTGCGCCGCTCGGCCCCCGAGGAGGGTCGCGAGGGCGTGCTGCACGTCGCCGACCTGGAGCTGGACGAGAACAGCCACGAGGTCACCCGCGGCGGCATCGAGGTGCACCTGACCGCCACCGAGTTCGAGCTGCTGCGCTACCTGATGCGCAACGAGCGGGTGGTCCTGTCCAAGGCGCAGATCCTCGACCGGGTGTGGAAGTACGACTTCCAGGGCCAGTCGAACATCGTCGAGCTCTACATCGGCTACCTGCGCAAGAAGGTCGACGCCGCCGAGCCCAAGCTCATCCACACCGTCCGCGGCGCCGGCTACGTGATCAAGGCCCCCCGCGTTTGACGTTACGGCTCTGTCGGTCGCCGGGCCGCGTCGGCTTGTCCGGCCGGGTTGGCCGAGCGCGCCACTCCATGATCAACAGCCATTCAGATAGCGAGTTCGTATACCGAGGGGCTGTTGATCAAGTAAGTGGGGCCTCTGCGGGGTCTGCCGACGTCGCGCCGGCCCGCCCGCCTCGCGTGTTTGGCCGCTATAGGTTGTGCACAGCGGCTCGTGTCACGCTGGACGCGCTATGACAGATGATCGTGGGCTGGACGTCGAGGTGGCCGAGAGCGAGCCGCCGCGTCGGGCCGCGCCCTGGGACGATCACGCCGAGCCGCTGGACCCCAACGCTGCGGTGCCGCCGCCCGAACTGCCGCTAGCCGGGCCGTCGTCGGCCGCTCCACCGCCGTCGGCGCCTCCGCCTCCGGCCGGACCGCCGCCCGCGGAATGGATGCCACCCCAGCCGCCGACCGAGGAACCCCGAGCGCCCCGGCGCTGGCGATTCGTGCCGAGGTCGCTGTCCAGCCGCCTGGTCGTCTTCGTCGTCGCGCTGGTGGTGGTAGTGGTTGCCGCCGCAGGCACCGCTACGTATATCGCGTTGCATTCGTTCCTTGGGGATCGGCTGAACCAGCAGCTGCGATCCACCGTGAGCCAGGATCCCCGCGCGCTCATCGCATCCAGTAGCCCGATGCCCGGTCAGCCCTACCACGGCCCACAGCAGATCTGGCTAGTCCTCCTTGACCCCAACGGCACGGTCTACGCCACGCCGAGCGTCGCGTCCGGTGTGCCAACCCTAGACCTCTCCTCGAGCCAGCGTTCGGCGATCGCGAGTGACGTCTCGGCAATCCGCGGCGTGACCACGGCGAGCGGCGAGCACCTGCGAGTGGCCGCTCGCGCGACGATCTACGAGGGCGCGCCGGTCCTCGAAGTCGCGGGCTTGTCCACCAGCGAGATGGACCGCACGCTGCATCGGCTGGTGCTGCTGGAGATTGCTATCGGAGCGTTGGCGGTCGCTGTCGCCTTGGCGCTCACATCGTGGGGTGTGCACCTGAGTCTGCGGCCGCTGAACCGGGTCACCCGCACCGCCCGCGAAGTCACGGCCGAGCTGTCGCCGGACGGGGCGGGCCTGGATCGCCGCGTCCCGCAGGGTGATCCGGAAACCGAGGTGGGCCAGCTGGCCGACTCGTTCAACTCGCTGATGGGTACCGTCGAGACGCAGTTCGCGGCGCGCTTGGAGAACGAGCAGCGGATGCGGCAGTTCCTGGCCGACGCGTCGCACGAGCTGCGCACCCCGTTGACGTCGATTCGCGGGTACGCCGAGCTGTCCCGGATGCGCCGGTCCAACGGTGAGCCCGAGCAGGCCGACACGATGGAGCGCATCGAGTCCGAGGGCACCCGCATGTCGCGGCTGGTCGACGACCTGCTGTTGCTGGCCCGCGGCGATCAGGGATCCCCGCCGCAGCGCGAACTGGTCGATGTCAGCGACCTGATCGAGGACGCCGTCCAAAGCGCCCGGGCGATGTTCCCGCAGCGGCGCATCGACGTGGCGGCGCCGCCGGAGCTGCAGCTGGTCGGCGATCACGATCAGCTACTGCGTGTGCTGCGCAACCTGATCACCAACGCCGCGGTGCACACCGACCCGGCGGGTCCGATCCGGGTGAGCGCCCACGCCGAGGGGCCTGAGGTCGTGGTGCGGGTGGTCGACTCCGGACCGGGGTTGCCGCCCGAGCAGGCCCAGCACGTGTTCGAAAGGTTCTGGCGGGCCGACAAGGCGCGCACCCGGGCCCGCGGCGGCAGCGGCCTGGGGCTGGCGATCGTCGCGCAGATCGTCGGCGCGCACGGTGGCACCGTCGACTTCCAGAGCACGGTGCCCGGCGGCAGCACCGTGACGCTGCGCCTGCCGGCGTACGGTCCGGACGGCCCGGCCGAGGCATTCGGTCCCGACGGCCCGGGCGAGGCGTTCGGACCGGGCGTCCAACCGCAATAGCCGTTCGGTGCACAGGGCACAATCGATCCATGCTCGATCCCACAGTTGCCGCCCGGTTGAAGCGAGACGCCGCCGGGCTGGTCGTCGCCGTCGTCCAGCAGTACGACACCGACGAGGTGCTCATGGTCGGTTGGATGGACGACGAGGCGTTGCACCGCACGCTGACCACCGGCCGGGCGACGTACTGGTCGCGCTCGCGGCAGCAGTACTGGGTGAAGGGCGAGACGTCGGGCAACGCGCAGCTGATCAAGTCGGTGGCGCTGGACTGCGACGGGGACGCGCTGCTCGTCAAGGTCGACCAGGTCGGCGTGGCCTGCCACACCGGCGACCGCTCCTGCTTCGACGCCGGGGCGCTGGCGGTGCAGGCATGACAACCCGAGCCGAGCTGGGCGAGCTGGCCAAGAGCTACCGGCTCGTGCCGATCACCCGCACCCTGTTCGCCGACGGTGAGACGCCGGTGGGCGTGTACCGCAAGCTGGCCGACGGGCGGCCGGGCACGTTCCTGCTCGAATCGGCCGAGCCGGGTCGGTCGTTCTCCCGCTGGTCGTTCGTCGGCGTGAACGCGGGCGCGTCATTGTCCACAGTGGACGGTGAGGCGGTCTGGACGGGGCGGGTGCCCGACGGCGTACCGCAGAGCGGCGATCCGCTCGAGGTGCTGGGCGCGGCCTGGCGCACCCTTCGTGGGCCACGCCTGGACGGATTGCCCTCGCTGACCGGGGGATTCGTCGGGTACCTGGCCTACGACGTGGTGCGCCGCATCGAGCGCTTGCCCGAGAAGGCCGTCGACGACCTGGGCTTCCCCGAGCTGTCCATGCTGTTCGTGACCGACGTCGCCGCGTTCGACCATCACGAGTGCAAGGTGATCCTGATCGCCAACGCGATCGTGCATCCGGACATGGACGCCGCCGAGCTGGACGCGGCCTACGCCGACGCCGAGGCTCGACTCGACGGTATGCAGAAGGCGCTGGCCACCCCGGCGCCGTCGACGGTGGCCCGGATGGGGGAGGCGCCGCCCAAGGATGCCGAGTCGCGCACGCCGCCCGGCGAGTACGAGCGCGCCGTCGAGCTCGGAATCGAGGCGATCCGCGCGGGGGAGGTGTTCCAGGTCGTGCTCGGTCAGCGGTTCGAGGCGCGGACCGACGCCGACCCGTTCGACGTCTACCGGGTGCTGCGCACGCTGAACCCCTCGCCGTACATGTACATCGTGCGGCTGGACGGCTTCGACATCGTCGGGTCGAGTCCCGAGGCGTTGGTGACCGTCCACAGTGGACTGGCGACGATCCACCCGATCGCGGGTACTCGCAAGCGCGGCGACACCCCCGAGCGGGACGCCGAGCTGGTCAACGAGCTGGTCAACGATCCGAAGGAGCGCGCCGAGCACGTGATGCTCGTCGACCTGGCCCGCAACGACCTCGGCCGGGTGTGCCGGCCGGGCACCGTGAAGGTCGTCGACTTCGGCATCGTCGAGCGGTACAGCCACTTGTGGCACATCGTGTCGACCGTGACCGGCGAGGTCGCCGACGGCTACGACGCGCTGGACGTATTCACCGCGGCGTTCCCGCACGGCACGGTCAGTGGCGCGCCCAAGGTGCGCGCGATGGAGCTGATCGAGGAGCTCGAGCCCGTACGCCGGGGTATCTACGCCGGCGCGCTGGGCTACCTCGACCCGGCCGGCGACCTGGACATGGCGATCGCGTTCCGCACGGCGATCATGCGCGACGGCGTGGCCTACGTGCAGGCCGGCGCCGGCATCGTCGCCGACAGCGTCCCGGCCCTGGAGGACAAGGAGACGCGCACCAAGGCGCGCGCCGTCCTGCAGGCCATCGCCACCGCCGAGACGCTGCGTCCGCTGTGAACGACCGGGCTCGGTTCGGTGCGGCGCTCGGGCTGCTGGCGCTCGGCGGCGCCGGGGCGTTGCTCGCGTCCGGGCGGGCCTGGCAGACGGTGACGGCGCCCCGTCCGCGGCCGTTCGGTGACGCCGTGGTGGATGTGAGTGGCCGGACGCTGGAGCCAGCAGTCGCCGCGCTGGGCGTGGTGGCCCTGGCCGGCGTCGTGGCTGCGCTCGCCACCCGGGGGATCGTGCGGCGCATCGTCGGTGGGCTGCTGGTCGCCGCGGCGATCGGTCTGACCGGGGCGGCGGTCGCCGGGATGCAGTCGGTGTCGGCGCATCGGGCGCGGTCGCTCGTCGCGGATGCGCGGACGGCTGCCGGCCTCGACCCGACCCGCGCGCCGCACGTCACCGTGCACGCCGTGTGGCCGCTACTGGTGCTGATCTGCGCGCTGGCGGTGTTGCTCGGCGGCGCGGCGATCGCCGTGTGGGGGCATCGCGGGGTGGCCCTGTCCAGCCGATACGAGGCGCCGGCGGCCCGCGCGAGCGCCGACGCGCAGCGCACGTCCACCGCCCTGTGGAATGACCTTGATCGCGGCCACGACCCGACCGGCGAATCGCGCTCGTCAACGCCTGATAGCGGGCGGTGACCGGACCCGACCGTTGCGGTCGCCACGCGGCTGGCTAGCATCGCGGACGTGACCAGCGGCCGGAGCGTCCTCGACGAGATCGTCGTCGGCGTTCGCGAGGACGTCGCCGCCCGCGAGGCGATCATCCCCCTGGACGAGCTGAAGGAACGCGTCGCCGCGATGGCCCAGCCGAAGGATGCGCTGACCACGCTGCTGGCGCCCGAGGTCGGCGTCATCGCCGAGGTGAAGCGGCGCAGCCCGTCGGCCGGAACTCTCGCCGACATCGACGATCCCGCGGCGCTGGCCCGCGAATACCAGTCCGGCGGCGCGTGCATCATCAGCGTGCTGACCGAGCAGCGCCGCTTCGGTGGTTCGCTCGAGGACCTGGCATCGGTGCGGGCATCGGTGACAGTTCCCTTGCTGCGCAAGGACTTTGTCGTCGGGTCGTACCAGGTGCACGAGGCGCGGGCGCACGGCGCGGACGTCGTGCTGCTGATCGTCGCGGCCCTCGACCAGAACACGCTGACCGGGCTGCGCGAGCGGGTCGAGTCGCTGGGCATGACGGCTCTGGTCGAGGTGCACACCGAGGACGAGGCCAGCCGGGCCCTGGATGCCGGCGCGCGCGTCATCGGGGTGAACGCCCGCAACCTGCAGACCCTGGAAGTCGATCGTTCGACGTTCGAGCGCATCGCACCGGGGCTGCCCAACGACGTCGTCAAGATCGCCGAGTCGGGAGTGCGTGGTCCGCTCGACCTGATCGAGTACGCCGCCGCGGGCGCGGATGCCGTCCTCGTCGGCGAGGGCTTGGTGCGTACCGCCGACCCGCGCGCGGCCGTCGCCGAGCTCGTCACGGCCGGCGCGCACCCGGCCACCCCGCGCGCGTCCCGGTAGAGTGCTCGGCATGGATCGGACGCGCGGACAGCTCGGGCGATGGCGTCGCCCCCGTACGCGGTGCGCCTGAACGACCCCGATCGGGATGTCGCGGCGCCCGGCACGTTCGCCCTGACCCATCCTTTCCGAAATCGGAGTCATCCCTCATGACTGCTGTCGTTCCTGATCTGACCGGCCACTTCGGCCAATACGGGGGGCGGTTCGTCCCCGAAGCACTGGTCGCCGCCCTGGACGAGCTGACCGAGGCCTTCGCCGCCGCGCAGGCCGATCCGGCCTTCGCTGCCGAGCTCGGTGGGCTGCTGCGCGACTACACCGGGCGGCCCTCGCCGCTTACCGAGGTACCGCGGTTCGCCGAACATGCCGGCGGTGCGCGCATCCTGCTCAAGCGCGAGGACCTCAACCACACCGGTTCGCACAAGATCAACAACGTGCTGGGCCAGGCCCTGCTGACCAAGCGGATCGGCAAGCCGCGGGTGATCGCCGAGACCGGCGCCGGCCAGCACGGCGTGGCCACCGCGACGGCGGCGGCGCTGATGGGGCTGGAGTGCACGGTCTACATGGGCGAGGAAGACACGCGGCGGCAGGCGCTGAACGTCGCCCGGATGCAGCTGCTCGGCACCGAGGTCGTGCCGGTCACGACCGGGTCGCGCACCCTCAAGGACGCGATCAACGAGGCGATGCGCGACTGGGTCACCAACGTGGGCACGACGAACTACGTGTTCGGCACGGTGGCCGGACCGCACCCGTTCCCGGCAATGGTGCGCGAACTGCAGCGGATCATCGGCGACGAGGCGCGCGCCCAGGTGCTCGAGCGGATCGGGCGGCTGCCCGATGCGGTGGCGGCCTGCGTGGGCGGTGGTTCCAACGCGATCGGCATCTTCACCGCGTTCGTTCCGGACGCCCGCGTACGGCTGATCGGCTACGAGGCCGGCGGCGACGGCGTGGAGACCGGCCGGCACGCGGCGACGATCAGCGAGGGCGTGCCGGGTGTGCTGCACGGCGCCCGCTCGTACTTGTTGCAGGACGCGAACGGGCAGACGATCG
>DASXYE010000019.1:0-4528 GCA_036502695.1 Jatrophihabitantaceae bacterium | reverse complement strand
GGATCGGCGAGCACGCCGCCGGCCGACGCGCCGACCAGGTGCCGGTTCACGTCGGGGGCGTAGGTCGGGGCCAGCTCGGCGGCCCACTCGGTCGCGATCGCGCCGCCCGAGTAGCCGAACATCGCGATCTTGGCGTTCGGGCTCAACCCCGCGGCCGGCGACTGGAGTGCGGCGCGCAGCGAGTCGAGGGTGTAGCGGCCGTACTCGGGGCCGCTGGCGAAGTCGGCGTCCGGACCCTCGGTGTCGGCCACCACGACCGGACGGCCCTGCAGCAGTTCGGGCACGAGCAGCGCGGTCTCGACGTCCGGGATCAGCCCGCCCAGGCTCAGGTCGCCGGCGATCGTGCGGGACGGGCTGTCCGCCGGATTGAGCGAGTCGTAGAACGACTGGTAGGCGACGACCTGCTTGGCCGGTCCGAGCTGGACCGGCGGCTCGATGATCGACGTCGTGTTGGCCGACGCCGTGCCCACCTGCGTCGTGCCGCGATAGAGCAGCTGCACCACCTTCAGCGGCAGCGGGATGCCGAGCAGGTGATAGGGCAGCGTCCGCGTCTTGAGCACGGTGCCCGGCGCGAGGTCGGCGAGCGGCGTCGACCCGCTGTAGGTGTAGAAGGAGTCGGACGCGGCGGGCGCAGCGCTGGCCGCCGAACTCACCGTGCTCAGGACGAGGGCGCCGCCGGCCACGATGGCGCCGACGCCGCGCAGGGCAGACCGGGTACGTCGCATGTGGGCTCCTTGGGACGTACGTGCCAGTTCGGAAGGGCCCCGAAGTTACTCACCGGTAACGGTCCTGTCAACGCGAACGGACGGGTCCGGTCAGGGCGGCGATGCGAGATGCAGCTGCGCCTGCACGACTTGCTCGACCGCCGAGGCGATCAGCCGGTGCCCGGCGGCGTTGGGATGGTCGCCGTCGCTGGCCAGAAACGCCGTCTCGTCCTCGGTGTAGTCCGGGCCCTTGAACGCCGCGCGCAGGTCCACGTAGGCCGACCCGGTCTGCTCGGCAACGGTCTTGATCGCGTTGCTGACGTCGTTCGTGACAGCGGCCGCCGCCGCCACGTAGGCCTGGCCTTTCGCCTGGGCGTACCGCCCACCGAGCCACACGTTCCAGTAGTCCAACAGCACGACCAGCGACGAGTGCCCAGCGGTGAGTTGGTGGACCCGCTGCACGATGGTTCGCAGGTTGTTCTCGACTTCGGGAATCATCGGCGCGTAGCACGGCGCGCTGGTGCCGCACTTGACCGAATGCCCGATGTCGTTGGCGCCGATCTCCACCTCGGTCAGGTCCGACCGCTTGAGGTCGCTGATGACCTCGGTGTCGTCGGTGAGCTGCTCGACGACGTCCTCGGTCGTGTAGCCACCGACCGCGTGGTTGTCGACCGAGACGTCGCGAACCCCGAGCGCGGTCAGGCCCGATCCGCTCAGCTGCGGGTACGGCGTGCAGCCGCAGGCCGCTCCGGACGGCACCGAGTCGCCGAGGGCCACGATCGGATGCGGACCGCTGTCGGACAAGGCACTGTGCTGAGCTGAGCCGGCGTGCGCCGATGGGCCGGCGTGCGCCGATGAACCGGCGTGCGCCGATGACGACGACGTGTAGGCCTTCGGCGCCGTGTTCCCGACGGCGCACACGACGACGAGCGCGGCCAGCACCACAGTGCAGCGCCACGCTGCCCTCATACGCGTCGTACCTCCTGGGGCGTCTCCCGGCATCCTCCGTCTGGACGCCGAGGCGACTCGAAAGATCGTATCGTCGCGGCCGGGGATGTGCGTTTCCCGTGGCGCAACTGTTCAGTACAGCCGTTCGTGCAGCCGGTCAGTGGCAGGCGCGCACCGGCTGAAGCGCGAAGTCGGACGTGGTGGTCTTGCCGGGCGTGACCCGTACCGTGCGGGTCTGCGGGCGCCACGGGTCGGCGGCGACGATGGCGGTGAGCGGGTTGTCGCGGCGGTCCAGCCAGTAGCTGTAGTGACCGGTCGAGTCGGTGACGACGCTGACGTCCTGCGCCGACGAGTCGAGCTGCACCACGGCCCCGCCCAGGGGGCTGCTCGTGCCGTCACAGTTCACGCCGGTGACCACGCCGGCGATCCGGCCCCACGTGCTCGGCGGGGTGACGGTGAGCGTCGCGGCCAGGTTCGGCACGTCGTACGGGGTGTCGTCGACGGCCACGATGGTGGTGGACAGCGCACCGGGTTGGGTGATGCCCTCGGCGCCGGCGTCCAGGCCGATCGAGACGGTCGCCGACTGGCCCGGACGAAGCGTCACGCGGTTCGCGCTCTCGCGCACCCACGGCACGTCGGCCGCACCGCCGCACTGGTCGAAGCCGGTCAGCTGCTCGGAGTTGGCCACCGGGTTGAAGCTGCCGTACGAGCCGCCGACCTTGACGAAGCCGCACGCGCTGCCGCCGCGATACACCGGATAGGTCGCGTCGGCCAGCGGGGTCCAGGCGTCGGTGGCCGGGTCGTAGCGGAAGCTCTGCGCGGTCAGCACCTGCCCGCGCGTGCCCGGGGTGATACCGCCGGAGATCACGAGCTGGCCGCCGACAGCGGCGTAGGCGCCGCCCCACAGCTGCATCGGCAGGTCGGCGGCGTGCGCCCAGTGGTGGCTTGCCGGGTCGTAGGAGTAGGTCGTGGCGAACTCGCTGATACCGGCGATGCCGCCGGCACAGACCAGCTTGCCGGCGATGCCGCCACACCCCTGCCAGGCCACCGGCTTGGGGTAGGGCGTACCGGCGGTCCACCGATCCGTCGACGGGTCGTAGACGAAGACGTCGGTGGTGCCGCAGTCGACGGTGCAGCCGCCGAGGACGTACATCAACCCGTCGAGCACGGCCACACCGGAACCGGCGTACGCGCGGGGGACCGGGCGGCCGGCCGTCCAGGTGTTCGTCGCCGGGTCGTAGACGTCGGTCGACGCGACGGTGCCGCCGCTCTGGTCCCAGCCGCCGGTGGCGACGAGCACGCCGCCGACGAACGCCAGGGCCGGCCGCTGCCGGGCGTGCGGCATCGGCGCGATCGGCGTCCACGTCTGGGTACCCGGGTGGTACGCGTACCCGTCGGCGACGACCTGCCCGGTCGGCGTGACGCCCCCGACGGAGTAGATCGTGCCGTCGCTGTAGGCGGCCGCGTTGTCCATGATCGCCAGCGGGTAGTGCGGGATGGGTTGCCACGCCGCGTCGTCCGGCACCGCGCTGGGTGTGGCCGCGGCGGCGGCCGACCGGGCGCCGGTGCGCAGCGGGCTGTAGTCGCCCGCGACGGTGACTGCCGGGCTGGTGCTCGCGCCCTCGGCCGCGGCGGACAGGGGCAAGACGGGCGGCTGCTCGGCCAGGCGCACCGTCGCCGGTGCGCTGCCGGTGTTGGTGATCGTGACGTGCCGGGTCGCGCTGGAGCCGAGCACAGCCGTGCTGGACACCTTCGTGGTGCTGAACGCCAACCGGCCCGCGGCCAGCCGGAAGTCGTGGCGGGTGGTGTAGTTGGTGGCGACGTTGACGGTGGCCTGGCCCGGCTGGAAGAAGCGGCCGGACGTCGCGGTGAACGGGTGCCGCCCCGACGGCGCGAACAGCCAGTAGGCGCCGTCGCCCGTGCGCTTGTCGTCCGGCGTGGCAACCGTGGTCGCATCCCCGGACGGGCCGGCGACGGTGCCGTCGACCTGCCCGGAGCCGGTGTTGGCGTCGATCACCCGGCCGACGACGAGCCCGCCGGATGTCGGCGCGCAGCTGCGGGTGCCGAGCCAGACGTCGTCCACCTGCCACCACTGGTCGAACTGCCCGGTGTAGTGGAAGCGGACCTGCACGTCACCGTGCTTGGCGGCCTGCGGCAGCGGGATCTGCTCGACGCGCGGGCCGCGCAGGTTGTCGTCGTGCTGCCAGACGTTCTGCCAGCTCGTACCGCCGTCGATCGACACGTCGACGGACGCGGTCGCATCGCTGAAGTTGGCCAGGTCGGTACTGAATCCGAGCGTCGGGGCGGCATTCTGCGACAGGTCGGCCGGCGCCGAGACGAGCGTGGTGTCCTTGACGACACTGCTCTGCTCACCGTCGATGATCGCGAATCCGCCGGAGCCACCGGTGTGGTTGCCGCGATGGTCGGCGTCGTCGAATCGCCACGTGACGCCGGAGCCGTTGCCGTCCTGCACGGTCCAGCCACTCGGGGCCACCGCGCCGTCGAACGGCTGGTACAGCCCGTCGTACCGGTACGCGTAGCCCGGCGCCGTGCACGTCGTAGCGTCGACGCTCAGCCGGTAGTCGGCAATCGTGTCCCCACTGCCGACGTGCACCGACTCGACCCGCGACGAATAGCCCGGGTACACCGGCGTGATCGTCACGGTCTCGTCCGTACCCCGAGGTACGTCCACCTCGTAGTGGCCGGTGGCCGGGTCGGTGTAGACGGCGCTGCCGGGCCGTCCGCGCACGGTGACCTTCGCGTAGACCGGCCAGCCGTGGCCGGATCCGTCCGTGACCCGCCCGGTCAGCGCGACCGACGACTGCGCGCTCAGCCCGAAGTCGTGGCGGGTGGCCGCCTGAGCGGTGACCGAGACG
>DASXYE010000018.1:0-2855 GCA_036502695.1 Jatrophihabitantaceae bacterium | reverse complement strand
GTGACGCTGGGCCGGCTCGGCGACATGTTCGGCCGGGTGCGCATCTACAACGCCGGCTTCGTCGTGTTCACCCTCGGCTCGATAGCGCTGGCCTTCGACCCGCTGCGCGGTGCGGACGGTGCCCTCTGGCTGATCCTATGGCGACTGGTGCAAGGCGTCGGGGCCGCGATGTTGTTCGCCAACTCGACTGCGATCCTCACCGACGCGTTCCCGGTCGAGCGCCGCGGCATGGCGCTGGGCATCAACCAGGTCGCCGCGATCGCCGGGTCGTTCATCGGCCTGATCGTGGGCGGCCTGCTCTCCGAGGTCGACTGGCGGCTGGTGTTCTTCGTGTCCGTCCCGTTCGGCGTGGTGGGGACGATCTGGTCGTACCTGAGCCTGCACGAACTGAGCCAACGTCAGTCCAACGCGCGTATCGACTGGTGGGGAAACATCCTGTTCGCCGTCGGTCTCACCGGGCTGCTCGCCGCGATCACGTACGGCATCCAGCCCTACGGCGGCCACACCATGGGTTGGACGAACCCGTGGGTGCTGACCGGCCTGATCGGCGGCGTCGTGCTGCTCGTCGTGTTCTGCGTGGTCGAGAACAAGGTCGAGCAGCCCATGTTCACCATGTCGCTGTTCAAGATCCGCGCGTTCTGGGCGGGCAACCTGGCCGGTCTGCTCGCCTCGATCTCGCGCGGCGGCCTGCAGTTCATGCTGATTATCTGGCTGCAGGGGATCTGGCTCCCTCTGCACGGCTACAAGTTCGCGGACACCCCGCTCTGGGCCGGCATCTACCTGCTGCCGTTGACAGTCGCGTTCCTCGTTGTCGGGCCGATCTCGGGTGCGCTCTCGGACCGGTTCGGCGCGCGGACGTTCGCCACCGGTGGGCTGCTCATCGTCGCGGCGAGCTTCCTCGGACTGATGCTGTTGCCCGTCGACTTCAATTACTGGGCCTTCGCCGGACTGCTCGTGCTCAACGGCATCGGCTCGGGTCTGTTCTCGGCGCCGAACACGACCGCGATCATGAACAGCGTCCCCTCGAACGAACGAGGTGCGGCATCCGGCATGCGCGGCACGTTCTTCAACGCCGGCTCGTCGCTGTCGATCGGCATCTTCTTCTCGCTGATGATCGCCGGCCTCGCCGCCAGCCTGCCGTCCACGCTGTACTCGGGCCTCACCGCGCACCACGTTCCCCAGCACCTCGCGCACGGCATCGCCGGCGCGCCGCCCGTCGGCAGCCTGTTCGCCGCGTTCCTCGGCTACAACCCGGTGCAGACGCTGCTCGGTCCCAAGGCCGTGCACGCATTGCCGGCAGGCGATCGTGCCACGCTCACCGGCCACGACTTCTTCCCGAACCTGATCTCGCAGCCCTTCCACCATGGCCTGGTGATCGTGTTCCTCGCGGCGATCGTGATGTCGGTGATCGGTGCTGTGGCCTCGTTGGCCCGTGGCCGGCGCTACGTGCACGCCGAGCCGCAGGTCGAAGCGCCGGTTCCGGCGGGTGCCGCAAGTTGAGTTGACCCGGATCTCGGTGCGGTAACCAGGCCGGTGCGTCGATTGTGCATGCCCGGCCCGACAGGTACCTTCCGCTCAGGTTGCCGGACCGCTGGCTTCGCGGGGGGCTGGCCAGCGGCCCGGTGACCCCCTCAGGCCAGCAGGTCGGCGTAGGCCGGGTGCCGTTCGATGTAGGCCCTGATGAACGGGCAGCGTGGCACGACCGAAAGTCCGCGGCTGCGCGTGTCGTCCAACGCCTCGGCGGCGAGCCTGCTGCCGAGGCCCTGGCCCTCGTAGTCGTCGTCCACGACGGTGTGCGTGAAGACGCGCCGTCCGGGTTCGTCCCGGTATACGGAGAATCCCGCACGATCACCGTCGACGTAGATCTCGTACCGGCTCTGCGCCGGGTCGTCGCGAACCGAGATCTCGGAATCAGCCATCGCCGCTCGTCCTTACGTTGTTGATCGGCTCGCCGATCTGATCCACTGACCCAACCACAGACTCGGGGAGAAGGTTCCGTTGGCCGTACCGGACGTCGTCTACCGCTCCGCCCAGGGCCGTTGGGTGCTGCTCGCGACGATCCTGGGCAGCGGCATGGCCCAACTGGACGGCACCGTGGTCAACGTCGCGCTGCCGCGGATCGGTGAGGATCTGCATGCCGGGCTCACCGCGTTGCAGTGGACGCTGAACGCCTACACGCTGACCCTGTCCGGCCTGCTGTTGCTCGGCGGCAGCCTGGGCGACCGGCTGGGCCGGCGGCGGATCTTCTTGTTCGGCACGGTGTGGTTCGCCGTGGCATCGGCCGGCTGCGCACTCGCGCCGAGCGCGGGGGTGTTGATCGCGACCCGCGCGCTGCAGGGCATCGGCGCAGCTCTCCTCACGCCCGGCTCGTTGGCGATCATGCAAGCGGTGTTCCGCAAGGAGGACCGCGCCGAGGCAGTCGGTGCCTGGTCCGGCCTCGGCGGGGTCGCCTCCGCGATCGGACCGGTGCTCGGCGGCGTGCTGGTGAGCGTCGCGTCGTGGGGGTGGCGGCTCGCCTTCCTGATCAACCTGCCGATGGCCGCCGCGGTCGTCCTCGTGGCTGCACGCCACGTCCCCGAGACCCGCGACGACGAGGCGACCGGACGGCTGGACGTGGTCGGAGCAGGCACCGCGGCGGCCGGCCTCGCACTGGTCATCTACGCGCTTACCGAGGGTCCCGCGCAGCACTGGCCGGTGGCCGTCGTCGCAAGCCTGGTCATCGGACTTGCCGTGCTGGCGGCGTTCGTCGGCCACGAGATGCGCGCGCCGAACCCGATGCTGCCGATGTCGCTGTTCCGCATCCGCCAGTTCACCGGCGCCAACCTCGTCACGCTGGTCGTGTACGCGGCGCTGTC
>DASXYE010000017.1:0-6171 GCA_036502695.1 Jatrophihabitantaceae bacterium | reverse complement strand
CGACTCCGACTACGACCGCGAGAAGCTGCAGGAGCGGCTGGCCAAGCTGGCCGGCGGCGTTGCGGTCATCAAGGTCGGCGCGGCCACCGAGGTCGAGCTCAAGGAGCGCAAGCACCGCATCGAGGACGCCGTCCGCAACGCCAAGGCCGCCGTGGAAGACGGCCTGCTCGCCGGCGGTGGCGTCGCCTTGGCCAATGCCGCCGACACCGCCTTCGACAAGCTGGACCTGACCGGCGACGAGGCCACCGGGGCGAGCATCGTGCGCATAGCACTGACCGCGCCGCTCAAGCAGATCGCCATCAACGCCGGCCTGGAAGGCGGCGTCGTCGCCGACAAGGTCACGAACCTGCCGGCCGGGCACGGCCTGGACGCGGCGGCCGGCGAGTACGTCGACATGTTCGCCGCGGGCATCATCGAGCCGGCGAAGGTCACCCGCTCGGCACTGCAGAACGCCGCATCGATCGCCGCGCTGTTCCTCACCATCGAGGCGGTCGTCGCCGACAAGCCGAACACCGCCGGTGCTCCGGCCAGTGGCCCAGGAATGAACTTCTAGATCAGTGCGCTGAGATCGCGGCTGCGGGCCGCTGCGTTGCGTACCATGGTCGTTGCTGAGACCTTGCCGGCCTGAGACCGGGTTCGCCGCGTGCACGGCCGCGATCTCGTGAGCGTCACGCTCACCGCTCAGGAGCCCGTCCGGGGACTCGTCCTGTCAGGACCGCACTTCCATGACCACGGTTTCAACTGAGCGCGGCAGCGACTACGCGCGGCTGTGCAAACAGGTCCGGCAGGCCGGGCTCATGCGGCGCCGGCCCGGCTACTACACGGTGAAGATCGCCGCGACGGTCGGCTTGTTCGTCGCCGGCTGGGTGGGGTTCTGGCTGCTCGGGCGGTCCTGGTATCAGTTGCTGATCGCGGCGTTCCTCGCGATCGCGTTCACCCAGCTCGCCTTCCTCGGCCACGACGCCGGGCACCGGCAGATCTTCGCCAGCCGCCGGGCGAACGACCTGCTCGGATTCCTGTACGGCAACGTCCTCGTCGGGCTGTCCTTCGGCTGGTGGCTCGACAAGCACAACCGGCACCACGCGAACCCCAACACCGAGGACGCCGACCCCGACATAGGCGCTGGAGCGCTCGCGTTCACGGTCGAGCAGGCCCGCGGTCGCTCGACGGTCCTGAGCCGGGTATTCACCCGCGGCCAGGCGTGGCTGTTCTTCCCGCTGCTGCTGCTGGAGGGTTTCAACCTGCACGTGGCCAGCGTCCGAGCACTCCTGGATCGGTCACCGCGCCGGCACTCGCGAGGGGTTGAGGCCGCCTTGCTCGCCGGGCATGCCGCGGCGTATCTCACCGCGCTGTTTCTCGTGCTCTCGCCGGGCCAGGCGCTGGCGTTCCTCGCGATCCAGCAAGGGTTGTTCGGCCTCTACATGGGCATCTCGTTCGCGCCGAACCACAAGGGAATGCCCGTCATCACGGCCGGAACCAAGACCGACTTCCTGCGGCGCCAGGTCCTCACTTCGCGCAACGTCCGCGGCGGCCGGATCACCGACTTCGTCCTCGGCGGACTGAACTACCAGATCGAGCACCATCTGTTCCCGTCCATGCCGCGGCCCAACCTGCGGCGGGCGCAGGCGCTCATCCGCAGCTACTGCCAAAGCAACGACGTGTCCTACCGCGAGGACAGCCTGCTGGGCTCTTACGCCCAGACACTGCGCTACCTCAGCAACGTCGGACGCGAAGCCCGCTAGCCGTCCAGGCGAGTTCGGCCGCCAGCGAACCGCCAGCAGGTTCCTGCTCAGTGGTCGACAGCATCCGGGGCGTCTTTGCCGGCCGGCTCGGTCGCCTTCGGCGGGCTCGACATGGCCCACGACTGGTAGGGCTCGGCCGGCGTGGCGGGCTTGCGTCCGAAGAGCTTGTTGAGGCTGCGTGCGATCCGGTTTCCACTGGTCATCGCGAGATCCTTTCCTAGCGGGATCCGGCGACGCGGACGCGTCCTCGGACGTGGTCGAGGTGCTCACTGCGATCCCGCTCGCGCGAGAACACTGTTCACTGTACGGTGAACGCCGTTCACAAGCAACCGCTCCACCTGGAGGCGACTGTGGCCAGGCGACCACCGAGCGATGCCGTCGACGAAGCCGCGGCGCGGCCCCTGTGGTTCGCCCCGCCGGCCGACGATCGGGACCGTCGCCGCACGCTCACCCGCGAGCGGGTCGTGGCCGAGGCGCTGACGATCATCAGCGCCGACGGCGTGGACGCGTTGAGCATGCGCGCGTTGGCCACCCGGCTCGGCGTCGTGCCCAGCGCGCTGTATCGCCACGTGCGCAACCTGGAACAGCTCCACGATCTCGTGCTCGACGGCGTGCTGGCCGAAGTCGACCGCACGCTCGACCAGTCGCTGCCATGGGCCGAACGAGTCAGGCTCCTCGCGAGCCGGATACGGACCGTCCTCGAGGGCCGGCCGGGCATCGCCGGCCTGCTCAAGACCCGCGACCCCCTCGGGCCGCACACCCTCGCCCTGGCCGAAGCGTTCCTCGCGGCCCTGCGTGAAGCCGGCCTGCCCGGACACGAGACGGGCCTGGCGTTCTCGCTGGTCTACGACTACACGCTCGGGTTCGCGCTGAGCAGTCCGACCTCGGTCAACGAACAGCGCGTCCGTGACCCCGCTACCCGGAAGCGGCTGCACGCGTTCCTCCGATCGCTACCGGCCGACCGCTTCCCCACCCTCGTCGGCCTCGGCGACTCCGTCTGGACCGACAACAGCGACGAACGGTTCACCGCCGGCCTCGACACCATCGTCGACGGGCTGGAAGCGGCCCGGCGCCGCCATCGGCGTACCAAGGCCCCGTCTAGTCGGTGATGTACCACTGGCCGTGCTGGTACTCCAGGGTGGAATCGCCGAGGTCGCCGCTGGTGAAGGTGACGGAGGCCTTGATTGCGGCGGCCGGGATGTCGATCTTGGTGGCCGTTCGCGTGGCGATGCGGGCACGGTCGACGGTCGCCGTTCGCAGGGCCGCCTTCTGCGCCGGCGAGATCATCTGGAAGACGACGTGCCAGGCGCTCGGGCAGGGGCCGATGCCTTCCGCCTCGGCCTTCTTCATCGCGGGGCCGGCGATCTCGCAGATCGTGGTGGCGTCGCTGTTGCCGAGTGCGTGCAGGAACTTCTCGTAGCGCGCGATCGCCGCATCGACCGAGACCGGCGATCCGGACGACGTCGTCGGGGCCGACGAGGTCGTCGCCGGCGGTGCGCGAGGTTGCGTCGTGGCGGGCGGTTGCGTCGGGGCCGAGCCGTCCGGCCGGGCGACCGCGTCGACCACCTGCGAGCCCAGCGGCACCGGCCCGGCACCACCCGGCGCGGGACCGAACGTCAGCTCGTACTGCCGCACCGCCTTGGCCGGCTGGAGGTAGAGCCCCTCGCCCGAAGGCCAGCGGTGCAGCACCGTGCGCGGGTCGGCGACCTTGGACCACCTGGCGGTGGCCGGTTGCACGTCCGTGCCGGTACCCATGGCCGGCCGGGCCAGCTGCCATTGCGCCGGCGGCCAGGCCGGGTCGGTGCATCCGTACCGGCCGTGCTGCATCGGCGCCCAGGCGGCCAGGACGTTGTCGCCGTCGAACTGGATCTGAAGTGCTTCGCCCTGAGCGCTCGCCCCGGTGATGTCGGCCGACGCGCCCAGGTGGCTCAGGTCGGCAATGCCCAGCTGGCTCTGCTGATTGCACACCCCGTACATGCTCCACGCGACCCAGCGGCCGTCGTCGGAGACAGCGATCGTCGTCACGCCCGGGTCGGGACCGCGGCCGAGCAGGACCGTCGTGCCGTCCGGCCGGATGGCGAACGCGCCGTAGCCGGCCGAGGCGAACCGCCCGTTCACGATGGTCAGCTCGCCGCTCACCCCCTCGACGCTCAGCTCCATGAACGACGGCACTCCGACGCCGCTGGTGTTACGCACCGCGGTGCCGCGCAGGCGGCTGGCGGTGGCCGGCTCGTACACCGCGAGCACGTTGCCGTCGGCGGTGAGCAGCTGGCCCTTGTCGTTGAACGCGACGCCGTGACAGGTGCACGGCAGCGCCTCCTGCCGGCGGGATTGCACGTTCACGATCGCCAGGTGGCGGCCGTCCGCGGCGGCGAACCACGCGCCGTCGCGACTGAACGCCACCCGCGCGGCCGGCCGGTCCGCCGATGTCACCCCGGCGACCGGGATCTTGCCGCCCGAGGCGGTCGCCAGCATGATCTTGTGGTCGGCGCCGACGTAGCCCGCGACGATCGTGTCCGGCCCAACGGTGCCGCTCGACCCGGTCCGCCGCGGGATCGTGCCACCCGGGTGCTGATCCAGATAGGCCGCCGCGGCAACGGGATCGAGCAGCCCGGTACCGAACTCGTCGGAGTGCACACCCGCGAGATGACCGGGCGCGGCCCGGCTCGAGCGAACGATCGCCTCGCGGATCGCCGCCGGCGTCGCGTCCGGGTGGCGGGCCCGCAGCAACGCCGCCGACGCCGACACGTACGGCGCGGCCATCGACGTACCCGACGCCACGCAGGTCAGCTTGCTACTTCTGCGGCAGTCGCCCTCCGTGCAGTTGTGCCGGAGATTCGGTGGTACCCACTGCTTGCAGTGGGGGACGTTCGTGCACCGATACTCACCGGCGAGGCAGGTCGAGAGGATGTCCGCCCCCGGCGCGGCGACGTCGACGCTGCTGTTGGCGGTCGAACCGCCGTCGCGATCGTGGCCCTTGGTGTAGTTCGCGGCCGATATGACCGTCGCCTCGTACCCGGCCGGGTAGAAGAGCTCGCTCGGCGATGTGCAGTTGTTGAGCTTCAGACTGTCGGGATCGGGGTCGCCGCAGTTGCCGGCGCTGGCGATCGCGACGACCCCGGCCTGCTCGGCGTAGAGCAGCGCCGCCTCCAGCGTGTCGGATCGGTCCGGGCCACCGAAGGACATGTTGATCACATCGGCGCCGTGGTCGACCGCCCAGCGGACATCCTCGCCCGGGTCCACCGGAATCTCGGAGTCGGCGGTGCGGTCCGGGTCGTAGTACCGGACGTCGAGCAGTTTCGCCTGCGGCGTAAGGCCGAGCACGCCGTTGCCGTCATCCTTCGCCGCGACGATGCCGGCGACGTGCGTGCCGTGAAAGTCGTCCTCGCCGTGATAGAGGTGCGACCACGGCGCCTTCTCGGCCACCTGCCCGGCCAGATCGGGATTGCGGTCGTCCACGCCGGTGTCGATGATCGCCACCCGGACATCGGCCCCGGCCGGCCACAGCTTGCGCACCTGATCGGCGCGCAGGTCGTCCAGCGCCCATTGCTTCTGCGGTTTGGCGGCGGCCGCCGCGCCGGTCGACCCGACGCTCGTCGGCGCGACGCTCGTCGGCGCAACCTTGGCCGGGCGGTCGGCCGCCACGACGGTCCGGTCGGCGCGCAGCGTCGCCAGCCGCGACTGCAGTGTCAGCGACGGGACGACCTCGCTGCCGAACGCGAGGCAGTGATCGACGACCCGCACGACGCTGATCAGCGTCTGCCCGGACGGGACGGCCGGCGGCACCGGCGCGTTCGGGCAGCTCGGCCGGGGATGCGCCTGGGCGAGCAGCTCGGTCCGGACCCGCGACCGCGGAGCATCGTCGTGGCCGCTGTCCCGCGTCACGGCCCAGGTGCCGAGCCCGGCACCCAGCGCCAGCACGACCCCGACAACAGCCACTACCCACCACGTTCGGCGGTTACCGGACGGGCCGGGATCAGCAGGACTCATGCCGCCGCAGTCTAGGCGGGCCGCCGTGGGTCACTTTCGGGTCGTGAGACGGTTCAGAATCCGATGGCTTCGCGCAGCAGCAAGACGGTGCCCCGCCCGGGCTCGGTTTCGGCGTTGAGGACGAGCAGGCGGTTGACGGCGCTGGGCACGCCGTAGGCCGTCATCGCGCGGTCGCTCTCCAACGGCAGGCAGTGCTCGTCGACGCGGCGCAGTGCGGTAGCCAGGTCCGGCACCACCTTCTGCGCCCCGACGACCCAGATCGCACGGAGGGCGCCGCCGGCGTACCCGGGTAACTGGCTGCCGCTGGCCGAGGCGATCACCAGGGATCCGGTTTCGGTCACCGCGTGGACGCTGCCCACGATGACGTCCGGGCTGGACATCAGCCGCCAGATCTCGGCCAGCTGGGTGGCGCGGTCCATGGCCTGGCCGCGTGTCCGGA
>DASXYE010000016.1:0-6496 GCA_036502695.1 Jatrophihabitantaceae bacterium | reverse complement strand
GCTGATGTCCGCCGTGGCGAGTCGGCAGCTGCGGGTCAGTGCCGACCAGCACGGCGCGTACCGCACGATCGGCGAAGCCCTGCTGGCCGCCCCGGACGATGCAGTCATCTCGATCGACGCCGGCGAGTACGCCGAGACGCTGGCCATCGCCGACCGGCGACTGACCCTGCGCGGCACCGGCACGGTGGTGCTGGACGCGACGGGTTCGATGCGCCCGGTCGTGCAGGCCACCGGCGGCTACCTCGGGCTGAAGGAGCTGACGCTGCGGGGCGGCGAGGGCGCGGCCGTCGAGATGGACGGTGGCGAGCTCGTGGTCGAGCGGTGTGAGGTGTCCGCGCCGTACGGGCCGGGCCTGCGGGTCGGCGCCCGCGCCACCTGCACCGTCGTGCGCAGCACCGTCACCGGCGCCCAGGACGGCCTGATCATCGAGGACGCCGGCGGCGTGATCGAGGACGTGCACATCGAACAGGTCGACGGCGACGGCATCATCGTGCGGCTCGGCGGCGATCCGACCATCCGCAACTGCGAGATCGTCTCGTGCGGCGGGCGGGGGATCTACGTCTACCAGGCCGGCCGGCCGGTCATCGAGGGCTGCGACATCTCGCAGGTCGCCGGCGAGGGCATCGCCGTGGCGCACGAGAGCGCCCCGATCCTGACCCGGTGCCGGGTGCACGACGTGCAGGGAGTCGGCATCGCGTTCGCCCGCGGCTGCACCGGGCGGGTCGAGCAGTGCCGGCTGGACAATACCGCCGAGCCGGCCATCCTGGTCGCCGACGGTGCGACCCCGACGATCGTCGAGGACGCCTCAGGCTCAGCCGCAATACACAGCTCGGCTGAAGAAGCCGACTTGGAAGGGCTGCTCGCCGAGCTGGACGCCATGGTCGGCCTGCCCGGCGTGAAGGCCGAGGTCCGCGCGCTGATCGACGAGATCCAGGTGAACGAGTGGCGGCGCCGCGCGGGCCTCGGTACCGGCCCGGTCAGCCACCACCTCGTGTTCGCCGGGTCGCCCGGTACCGGCAAGACCACCGTCGCGCGGATCTACGGCCGATTGCTCGCCGCGCTCGGACTGCTGCCCCGCGGGCACTTCACCGAAGTGGCGCGCCGCGACCTGGTGGGCCAGTACATCGGCCACACCGCCGAGAAGACCTCGGTCGTCGTCGAGCGAGCCATGGGCGGCGTGCTGTTCATCGACGAGGCGTACACGCTGGCCCGGTCCGGCGCGGCCGGCGGCGACTTCGGCCAGGAAGCGATCGACACCCTGGTCAAGCTCATGGAGGACCACCGCGACGAGATCGCCGTCATTGCCGCCGGCTACACCAACGAGATGGCCCGGTTCACCGACGCGAATCCCGGTCTGGCGTCACGGTTCTCCAAGACGATCCAGTTCGAGGACTACGCCGTGGACGAGCTCGTGTTGATCACCCGCCGGATGGTGCGCGCCGCCGACTACGACCTGGACCCGGCCGCCGAGCCGGTGCTGGCCGAACACTTCGCGCGCATCGCGCCGGCGGCCGACTTCGGCAACGCCCGCGACGCCCGCCGGCTGTTCGAGGCAACACGCAAGACGCAGTCGCACCGGCTGCGCGCACTCGGCCGGATGCCCGAACTCGCCGAATTGCGAGCCATCACCGTCGCCGACATCAGCGCTGCGGTCGCGGGATCCTGACCACCAGGGCCACGGTCGGGCCATACTGTGCGGCGTGGAGACGAACGACGTCGTGCAGCTGTCGCAGGAATTCGCCCAACTCGGCCGCGAGCTTCGCGGCGAGGGCGACAACCACGCGGCGCTGCAACGCATGGTGCAGCTCGCGGTCAAGTACATCGAGCCGTGCGCCGGCGCCAGCATCACTGTCGTGCGCGGCAACTCGGGGCACAGCCTGGCGACCTCGGACAGTGTCGCCGCGCGCGCCGACGCCCTGCAGTACGAGCTGGACGAGGGACCGTGCCTGCGCTCGGCCGAGCGCGACCAGAACTACGAGCTGTACGACGTGGCCGACGATGTTCGGTGGCCGCGCTTCAGCGCCGCGCTGCTCGAGCACACGCCGTACCGGTGCGTACTGTCGTTCCAGCTCGAGGCCCAGGACGCGGCCGCGCTGAACCTGTTCGCCGAACGTCCGGCGGCGTTCTCGGACGAGGACGTCGACCGGGCGACGGTGTTCGCCGCGCACGCGACCAGCCTCGTCGCGTTGCACGAATCCGAGGACAACGCCGCGCACCTGCAGATCGCCCTGGAGAACAGTCGCGAGATCGGCGCCGCCGTCGGCGTCTTGATGGCCCACCACAAAGTCACCCAGGACGCCGCGTTCGCCCTGCTGCGCCAGGCCAGTCAGACACTGCACGTCAAGCTGCGCGACGTCGCCGCCGAGGTCGTCAGCACCGGGACGCTACCCGACCCGGAGTAGCGCGGTCGCCTCAGCGCCGGCCCTCATGCTGTTGATGCTCGGGGCACAGATGTGACCCGGGAGTCGGGCTCGTCCAGCCCTCCCGCCGCGCGACGGCCCAGGCGCTGCGGGCCGGACTGCTCACGCTGGACGGATCGATCTTGCCGGTGTCCGCGCTGCAGCCGGCCGCGTTGCACACGAACACGTAGGCGCGCAATACGAGGACGCTCACCGACCTCCCCCACGCCGCCGAACGCGGGCGATGAGCGCGGCAACCAGCCGATACATCGGTATCCCTCTCCCTCCGTGAGCAATCTCGGGAGCAACACTATACACATTTTTTGTACGGGCTAGCACAATCGGTGTTAGGTCATAGTTGAGCGCATGGTGGACGTGGCACCCAAAGGCCGACCCGCCAAGTGACAACGCCTGCGTTCCGCGGTCAGACGCTCGGCGAACGGGTAGCTGAGCTGCGTCGTCGCTCGGGCATGTCGCAGAAGGACCTGGCCACCGCCGTGAGCCGATCCGAGAGCTGGGTCTCGCAGGTCGAGCGAGACGTACGGCCGGTGGAACGAGTCTCGGTGCTGCAGCTGCTGGCCGACGCGCTGGGTACCTCGGTGCGAGATCTCCGCCCCGATGCGGCGGGAGCACCGACCCGGTCCGCAACCCAGGCACCGCGCGAGCTCGATGCCCTCACCCGGGCCGTCACCGGACCCGCTGGGCTGGCCGCCCGGCTCAGCCCGGCCGACGCCGATACTCGCGCCCTGGACGAGCTGCGAACCACGGTGGACGAGGCCTGGCGGCTCACCTCCGCGCCGACCCTCACCCGGTTGGACGCACTGCTCGCTCCGCTGCTCACGGACCTCGAGACCGCCGTGCGCGAGGCGCGCGGGCGCCGGCGGGTGCAGATCGCCGGGCTGCTCGCGAGCGCCTATCAGGCGGCGGCCGCGGCGTTTGCCCGTCAGGACGCCCCCGACGCTGCGTGGATCGCGGCCGATCGGGCGAACCGCTGGGCCGAGGAGACCGGCGATCCGTTGGCCGTAGTCGCGAGTGCGCTGCAGATGGGCCAGGTGTTCCTCGCCCTGGAGGTATTCAGCCAAGCTGAGTACATCGCAACGACCGCGGTAGCGGCACTCAAGCCACTGGTGGACGCGAACGATTGCCCACCGCAGGCACTAGCCCTGTACGGCGGTATGCACCTCCTGCTCGCCGATGTGTACGCGCGCCTGGGCGATCGCCCGGCGGTGCGAACGTCGCTCGCCGGTGCGCGAAGTGTCGCCGCGATCATCGGGACGGATCGCAACGACTACGACACGGGATTCGGCCCCACCGATGTCGAGCTACGGGCCGTGTCCACCGCGGTCGAACTCGGCGATGCCGGCGAGGCGATCGAGCTCGCCGCGGCCATCGACGCCAGCTGGCTCTCGCCCGAACGCCAGTCGCGCCTGGCCGTCGATCTGGCGCGCGCCCACGTGCAGCGCCGACGGGTGGACGAGGCGATCGCCGCGCTCCTGGACGCCGAGCGCCTCGCCCCGGAACAGCTGCAGACCAATGCCCTGGCCCGAGGGGCGGTCGAGGACCTGCTGGGCCTGGTCGGGGCCCGCCGGGCGACCCCAGCTCTACGAGACCTCGCCCACAAGGTCGGCGCAGCGATCTGATCCGGGTTGATGTTGCCGCATCCCCTCGCGTCCCACGTTGAGTGGTGCGCCCTACACCGGCCAGAGGATGAAGTCGGCGAACGCGCGGCGTTCGGGGTGCGGTCCGACCTCGTCCAGGGCGGCCCGCACGGCCCGCAGGTGGGTGGGCGTCATCTCCAGCGGCGGTTCGTCGGGCTGATAGGTGGTGCGGACCGGGTAATCGATGCCGGGTTCGCGGGTCATCTCGATGTGACAACCCAGCACGTGGGTGACGGGCCGGTCGTCGGCGAATGCGATGAGCCGGTCGATGCTCCGGGAGAACTCGGCCCAGTCCTCGATGTAGAGGCGGCCCCGGTAGACGGTGTCCCCGGTCAGCAAGAACTCGGTTCGCGGGTCGTAGAACGTGATGGCCGCCGTGTTGTGGCCGGGCGTCGCGAGCGCCTCCAGCACCCGCCCACCGAGATCGAGGTGCCGTACCCCGTCCGGATCGGACGCGAACCCGAGATATGCCCACGCCGCATCCCTATCGGCGCCGACGACGATCGTGTCCCGCCGGTCGCGGAACTGCCCGTCGCCCGCTACGTGGTCTCCGTGCGAGTGCGTGTGCAGCACCACCAAGCCGTAGCCCGGACGGGGATTGCGCACCAACCACGTCCGGACCAGCTCGTCGACGGTCTGCCGCAGCGGGAAGAGATCCGGTGAGGCCGTGGCTCCGGTGTCGAGCAGGACCGCGCGCTGCCCGCCGAACAACAGGTACAGGAACGGCGCCTCGTAGTGGATCGCCTTGTTCTGCCGGAGCAGCACGGTGTGCTCGTCGTACCAGTACACCTGCAGATCAGGGTCGGTGTTGTGCTTGGCCGATGGCGAACCGTGGATCCAAGCCACCCCCAACGGCTCGCCACTACCCATCCGCAGATTGTGCCCGACCCAGCTGTCCGGTCGCGGACACGCCACGGCCCCCGGACGCTGCTGTCCAGGGACCGCAGGACTCACCCCTCAGTGGTCGAACGCGTCCTTGACCTTCTCGCCCGCGCCCTTGAGGTCCGACTTGGCCTGGTCGCCACGACCTTCGACCTCGGTGTCCTTGTCGCCGGTCAACTTGCCCATGCCCTCCTTGGCCTTACCTTCAAGGTCTTCGAGCTTGTTCTTCGCCTTGTCCAAGCCACTCATCGGTACTCCCCTCATCGTTCTCGGTTGCCCTCCATCGAAGGGTCTACCCGGGCGGCCATGATCCAAACCCGGCGACGCACGGCGGGCGCCGGACCGGCATGATGCAGACATGTTGGGTCTGCCCGATCATGTGACGGCGTGCCTGTTCGATCTGGACGGCGTGCTGACCGACACCGCGAGCGTCCACCGAGCAGCGTGGAAGCAGACGTTCGACGCCTACCTCGCAGCGCACGGCGGCGAACCGTTCACCGAGAACGACTACAACGACTACGTCGACGGCAAGCCGCGGGCCGACGGGGTGCGCGACTTCCTGGCCTCTCGCGGCATCCACCTGCCCGAGGGCGACCCGGACGACCCACCCGACCATGACACCGTCAACGGCGTCGGCAACCGCAAGAACGAGCTGCTCACCGAGCGCCTGCACACCGACGGGGTGACGGTGTACGAGGGCTCCCGCCGCTACCTCGCTGCCGCGCGCGATGCCGGGCTCGCCCGGGCCGTCGTGTCGTCCAGCGCCAATGCCACCACCGTCTTGCAGATCACCGGCCTGGACACCTACATCCAGGCCGTGGTCGACGGGCACACCATCACCGAGCAGCACCTGTCCGGCAAGCCCGCGCCGGACTCGTTCCGCGCCGGCGCCGAACGGCTGCGCGTCGAACCCTCCGCGGCGGCCGTGTTCGAGGACGCGCTGGCCGGGGTCGAGGCCGGCCGGGCCGGGCGGTTCGGCTACGTGGTCGGCGTCAATCGGCTGGACGACGACCACGCGACGGGTTTGCGCGAGCACGGCGCCGACGTCGTCGTGAACGACCTGGGAGAGCTGCTGTGATCCCCCAGACGCGGTTCCCGGTCGAGCCCTGGGCGGTCCGCGAGCTCGGGCTCAACCTCGAGCAGCTGGCCCAGTCCGAATCGGTTTTCGCCTTGTCCAACGGGCACATCGGCGTGCGCGGCAACCTCGACGAGGGCGATCCGCACGGGCTGCCCGGCACCTACCTGAACTCGTTCTACGAGACCCGGCCGCTGCCGTACGCCGAGGCCGGCTACGGCTTCCCCGAGACCGGGCAGACGATCATCAACGTCACCGACGGCAAGCTCATCCGGCTGATGGTCGACGACGAGCCGTTCGACCTGCGGTACGGCACGCTGATGCACCACGAGCGCATCCTCGACCTGCGGGCCGGGGTGCTGCGCCGGGTCGTCGAGTGGGAATCGCCGGCCGGGCAGGTCGTGCGGGTGCGCTCCACCCGGCTCGTGTCGCTGACCCAGCGCTCGATCATGGCGATCCGCTACGAGGTCGAGGCGGTGCAC
>DASXYE010000015.1:0-3697 GCA_036502695.1 Jatrophihabitantaceae bacterium | reverse complement strand
AGCGAGGGCACCGGCACCGCCTACGACAAGCTGACCCTGACCGCCAACGGCACGTCGGTGCAGTCCTTCTCCAACGTGAACAAGGGAACCGGCTACCTCGCCCGCACCGTCAACCTGTCCAGCTACGCCGGACAGACCCTCACCCTGAAATGGACCGGCACCGAAGACAGTTCACTAGCCACCTCCTTCTTCATCGACGACACCGCACTGAACCTGTCCTGATCACCCCGGGGGCGGGGCCGGCCACCAGCCGGCCCCGCCCCGTCCACTTCTGAATCAGATCGTCGGGGGACGACGCCGACGCTGCCATCGCCGTGGCTGCCGCGTCGCCTCGGCCACCTGCCGGGTCACCTCGCTGACCTGATCCACCGCGCTGCGCAGCGCATCGACCGACTGTTCGCGCAGCCGAGCGGCCCGCGACTGCACCCCGATCCGCTCGCGCTCACGCACCCGTTCCTGGACGTCCAGCTCGCGCAGGATGCGCTCGATCGACGCGAGCAGCGCGCCGTGCAGGGCCCAGACCTGCGGCTGCTCCTTCGGGTCCACCAGCAGCAGCTCGGTCAGCCGCACGCGCGCCTCGGACACGGCCGCCAGCGCCTGGGTGAGCTCCTCCGGGTGCGGTATCCCGTCCTCGTCGGCCTCGACCCGGACCAGCGCCCCGAACGCGCGCACCGCCTGCGCGAGGTCGTCGACCAGAACCGCGAAGGCCTGCCGGACGTCCTCCTCGTAGAACTGGCTGTCGGCGGGCTGGTCCCGTAACCGATCGACCAGGGCGCGGAACAGCGTGCGTACCGACAGCGCCGTGTACTCCAGCGCGTCGACGCTCTCGTGCAGGTCGGTGCCGACGTCGAGGGTGCCCACCGCTCGCGGGTTGAGTCGCCGGCTCTCCACGGCCCGGTCCACCAGGTCGTCCAGGCCCTCCAGCTCCTGGGTCAACCGCCGGGACTCGTCCAGCCAGGAGCGGGCGTCCTCGGCGGTGACCCGGCGCTGCAGGTCGCGCGCGACCCGTTCGAGCAGCCGACCCAGGTCGCCGGTGAACTTCTCGACGGCCGTCCCGGCGGTCTGCGTCTGCAGGGCGGGTGGCAGCAGCACGTTGATCAGGGCGCCGACGGCGGCACCGACCAGTGTCTCGCGGATCCGGACGTCGGCCGCCGAACCGGCACTGCCCACGCTGAGGATCAGCATGGCGCTGATCGGAACCTCCAGCAGGTGCGGGCCGAGCCGCAGCACCACGCCGATCAGGATGGATGCCGCGACCAACAATGCCAGGCTCCACCACGAGAAGCCGACGAACCGCGAGAACACCAGGGCCAGGGCCACCCCGGCCAGCACGCTCGCCACCCGGCGAACGCTGTCGGCCAGCGTGCCGAACAGGGTGGCCTGCACGATCAGCAACGCGGTCAGCGGGGCGAGCAACGGCCGGGACTCGGGCAGGATCGCGTCGGCCACCAGGTACGCCGCCGTGGCGGCACCGCTCAAGCGCAACGCCCACAACGCCGTCTGCCGCATGGCTTGTTGCACCGCGACGATCTCGGCGCGCAGTCGACGGATCACTCCTGCCCCTTCGCCCAGATCGAGGTGCATTTGCTCCGCATACGGTGGCAGATGAACCTCGATTTGGGGATCAGCGCCGCGCTCGGGCGGCCGGGACGTCGATCAAGAGCCGGGCCCGGCCGCGGGAAGATCCCGCTCGGGGTATGGTCCTCCTGCGGTTCACGGGCCGACCAACATTCGGACAATAAAAATCGCCAACCTTTGGTACAGTGGAAATTCTCTGTCTCCACCGTAAGAAAGGCTGGCGTTTCTTTGACTCATTCGAAGATTAGCACGGCTGAGGAAATGTCGTCAAGCGAGATCTTGCCCGGCAATGCCGCCGAGCTGGCGCGTGAACAGGCGTATGTGACGGTTCTGTACGAACGGCTGGACGCACTGCGCGCCGCGACCTCGCAGCGGCTCACGGCGGTCTGGCTGGACCCGACCGCCGAGAACGACCAGGCGGCCTCCGAACGCGAGTCGTTCGTGCAGCTGTACCAGGATCGCAGCGCCGAGCTGGACGCCGCCGAGCGCAACCTGTGCTTCGGTCGACTGGATCTCGACGACGAGGATCGCTTGTACATCGGGCGTCTCGGCCTGCGCAACGACGAGCACGATCAGCTGCTGGTCGACTGGCGGGCCCCGGCGGCGCAGCCGTTCTACCGGGCCACGCCGGTGCAGCGCTACGGGGTGACCCGGCGCCGGTACCTGCACACAGTGCGTCGCCGGGTCGTGCGGTTCGACGACGACGTCCTCGATCTGGGTGCCGTCGATCAGACGCAGCTGACCGGTGAGGCGGCCCTGCTGGCGTCGTTGCAGCGACACCGCACCGGGCGGATGGGCGATATCGTCGCCACTATTCAGGGCGACCAGGATCGCATTATCCGTGACGTTCTGAAGGGAATTCTCGTCGTCGAAGGCGGGCCCGGTACCGGCAAGACCGTGGTGGCACTGCATCGCGCCGCCTATCTGCTGTACACGTACCGTCAGCAATTGTCGCGTCGCGGAATTCTGGTCATCGGTCCGAACGACACATTCATGCAGTACATCGACCAGGTGTTGCCCGCGCTCGGCGAGAACGACGTGGTTCTCACGACGATCGGCTCGCTGTATCCGGGGGTCGACGCCGAGACGTCCGAGTCGCCGCAGGCCGCGCGGATCAAGGGCCAGGCCGGGATGGCCGGTGTCCTGGAACGGGCCGTCGCCGACTTGCAACGCGTGCCGCAGGCCACCGTCGAGATCAAGGTCGACGGCACGATCTACCGGCTTACCCCGGAGGTTGGACGCACGGCCCGCGGGCAGGCGCGACGGCGGCGCGATCCGGAGACCGGCGCGCCACTGCCGCACAACGTGGCGCGGCGGACGTTCGTCCACGCGCTGCTCGGCGAGCTGGCCGAGCAGTCCTTGCAGGATCAGCTGCTACGTCTGCCCAGCGACCTCGACGACGCGCGGGACGAGCTGGCGAACGAGCCGGCGATCCGTCGCGCCATCGACGTGCTGTGGCCCGAGTTCACCCCGCAGCAGCTGCTCGCGCAGCTCTACGCCCAGCCGCAGGTGCTCGATCTCGCCGACGACGAGCGGGCCGCGATCCGGCGAGACGAACCCGGTCCGTGGACGCCGGCCGACGTCCCGCTGCTCGACGAGCTGGCCGAGCTGCTCGGTCCGGTCGAGGCATCCGAGCGCAGGGCTCGTCGTCGGCGGGCCGCGGCCGCGGCTGAGCAGGCCCAAGCGGCCGAGCTCGCCGCGCAGTTGGTCGGCGACCTGGTCGAGAGCGAGGCGATCGTCGTTCCCCACCTGGAAACCGAGACGTTCGTGCAGTGGGTCGCCGGCCGCAACACGCGGGTCGCGGCGTCCGGTTCGCTGGCCGAGCGCGCGCTGGCCGACCGTACCTGGGCGTATGGACACGTCATTGTGGACGAGGCGCAGGAGCTGTCGGCGATGGCCTGGCGGATGCTGTTGCGGCGCTGCCCGAGCCGGTCGATGACGGTGGTGGGCGACCTGGCGCAGACCGGGGCGGCCGGCGGTGCGGACTCGTGGGCGCAGGTGCTCGATCCGCTCGTACCCGGCAGTTGGCGTACCGCGCAACTGACCGTGAACTACCGCACGCCGAGGGCAGCGATGGCCTTGGCTGCCGCACTGTTGCCGCCGACGGTCGAGCCACCGA
>DASXYE010000014.1:0-5442 GCA_036502695.1 Jatrophihabitantaceae bacterium | reverse complement strand
GCCCAGCAGGCATTCACCTCGACGCTGTCCGGGCTGGTGTCCAACGCGGTGAGCCTGGTGCTGACCGGCGGCGTGATGTTCTCGCTGTCCTGGCAGATCACCGCGCTGGCGCTGGTGATGCTGCCCCTGTTCGTGCTGCCGGCGCGGCGCATCGGGCGACGGTTGCAGGCGATCACCCGCGAGTCGTACACGCTCAACGCGTCGATGAACGCGACCATGACCGAGCGGTTCAACGTCGCCGGCGCGCTGCTGGTGAAGCTGTTCGGACGCCCGGCCGACGAGGACGCGTCGTTCCGCGACCGAGCCGCCCGGGTGCGCGACATCGGCATCACGTCCGCCATGTACGCGCGGGCCTTCTTCGTGGCCCTCACGCTCGTCGCGGCACTGGCCCAGGCTCTCGTGTACGGGCTGGGCGGCTACTACGCGCTGAACGGCACGCTGGACACCGGCACGGTCGTCACGCTGGCGTTGCTGCTGTCGCGGCTGTACGGACCGCTGACCGCGCTCTCGAACGCTCGGGTGGACGTCATGAGCGCCCTGGTCAGCTTCGACCGGGTCTTCGAGGTGCTCGACCTGCCGCCGATGATCGACGACGCGCCGGACGCCGTGCCGCTGCCGGCCGACGCGCGCAGCATCGAGTTCGACGACGTGCGGTTCTCCTACCCGACCGCGGCCGAGGTGTCGCTGGCCTCGCTCGAGGACGTCGCCGTGCTCGATAAGGCGCCGGCCCAGGAGGTGTTGCGCGGCGTGTCGTTCCGGGCCGAGCCGGGTCAGCTGGTGGCCCTGGTCGGACCGTCCGGGTCGGGCAAGACGACGATCAGCCAGCTCGTGCCGCGCATCTACGACGTCCGGTCCGGTCGGGTGCTGGTGGGCGGGCACGACGTGCGCGAGGTGACCCAGCAGTCGCTGCGTGAGCACATCGGCGTGGTCAGCCAGGACGCGCACATGTTCCACGACACCATCCGGGCCAACCTGACCTACGCCAAGCCCGGCGCCCGCGAGAGCGAGCTGTGGGCCGCCATCGAAGCCGCGCAGATCGCCGACCTGGTCGCGTCCCTGCCGGACGGGCTGGAGACGGTGGTCGGCGACCGGGGTTACCGGCTGTCCGGCGGTGAGAAGCAGCGGCTGGCCATCGCTCGGCTGCTGCTCAAGACGCCGGAGATCGTGATCCTGGACGAGGCCACCGCCCACCTCGACAGCGAGAGCGAGGTGGCCGTGCAGGCGGCGCTGGCCGAGGCGCTGACCGGCCGCACGTCGCTGGTGATCGCGCATCGCCTGTCGACCGTGCTCGGCGCGGACCAGATCCTGGTGGTGGACGAGGGCCGCGTCGTCGAGACCGGTACGCACGCCGAGCTGCTGGCCGCCGACGGCCTGTACGCCGAGCTCTACCGCACCCAGTTCGAGAAGCAGGCCCTGGGCATCGAAGAAGTAGCCAGCTGACGCGACGAGGGTGGGTGACTCAAGTAGAGGTGCGCACGACGCGATGAGCGCTTGCGCGAAGAGCCCGCCGCCGCGACGCGGCCCGCGACGAAGGAGCGGTGCGGATCCGCGTTGGGCCCCGAGCGCAGCGAGCGGGTCCACAAGCAGATCCGCGAAAGGCGGGATAAGTTAAGCGGATTCGCCGAGGCCGGCGGTGCCGACCGGGTCGGCCAGCAGCGGACCGAAGGCCAGCTCGGCGGCCCCCATCAGCGACGAGTCGTCGCCCAGTCCGGCGGTGCGCAGCTGCACGCCGCGGCGGGCCTCGGACATCGCGCGGATGTCCAGCTCGGTCTCGACCTCGTCCCAGCACAGCTCGAGGACGGTGGCCAGCGAACCGCCCATGATCACGGCCTGCGGGTTCAGCAGGTTGACCAGGTTGGCCACCGTGCGTCCGAGCGCGACTGCCACGCCGCGGACCCCGCGCAGCGCGGCCGCCTCGCCGCCCCGCGCCGCCTGCAGCACCCCTGCGACCGCGTCGCGCGAGGGCGGGTCCGAGCGTCCGGCCAGCCGCAGCAGGGCCGCCTCGCCGACGTAGGTCTCGACACAACCGCGGCTGCCGCAGTGGCACGGCGGCCCGGCCGGGTCGAGCAACATGTGCCCGACCTCGCCGGCGAATCCACCCGCGCCGCTGAGCAGCTTGCCGTCGACGATCAGACCGCCGCCGACGCCGATCTTGCCGGTGAGGTAGACCGCGTCGTGAAACCCGCGAGCCGCGCCGCGCAGGTGCTCGGCCAGCGCGCCCAGGTTGGCGTCGTTGCCGAACACCAGGTCCACGCCGGGTGCCAGCCGCCGGGTGAGGATGGCGCCGAACGGCTCGTCGCGCCATTCCAGGTTGGGCGCGTGCTCGACCCGTCCGCCGCTGGGCGCGACCGTGCCCGGAGTGCTCACCCCGATGCCCACGGCACGGGCGCCGGACGGCAGCGCGTCCACCACGGAGTCGACGTCGGCGGCGATGCGGTCGGCGATGTCGTCGGGCGTGTTGCCGGCGGCGGGCAACGTGTGGTCGTAGCGCACCAGCACGTCGCCGCCGAGGCTGACCGCTGCGGTGACGACGCTGTCGACATCGACCTCGACCGCGATGGCGAACGGCCCGTCGGCCCGCGGGCTGACCACGTGCGACGGGCGCCCGGCCCGCTCGTTGCTGGTCGGCACGTGCTCGTCGATCAACCCGAGGTCGGTCAGCTCGGCGACGAGCGCCCCGATCGTGGATCGATTCAATCCCAGCCGCTGGGTGAGCTCAGCCCGGGTGAGCTCACCGTCGCGGTGGACCTGCTCCAGCAGCAGGCCCAGGTTGTGCCGCCGGATCTCCTCCGGGCGAGCGGCGCCTGCGCGTGCCACGGTGTTGTCTGCCTTAGCCGAGCCCCGACGAACCGGCTCGTCGTCGGGCCAGGGCGTCGATGGCGGCCGCGAGCATCAGCACCGCACCGGTGACGATGTACTGCACCGCCGCGCTGTTGTTGCCCTGCACGAGGTCGGACATGCCGTTGGCGATGACCGCCACGACCAGACCACCGATGATGGCGTCGAACGTGCGGCCCTTGCCGCCGAACAGGCTCGTGCCACCGATGACGGCCGCGCCCACGGCGAGCAGCAGCACGTTGCCGCCGCCCTCGTTCTGATCGACCGAGCGCACCTGCGAGGCGAGCAGGACGCCGCCGATGGAGGCCAGGAACGAGTTGATGACGAAGACCGAGATGCGGATGCGGTCGACGGGGATACCGGCGCGGCGGGCCGCCTCGGCGTTGCCGCCGACGGCGTACACGTGCCGGCCGTACCGGGTGCGCGTCAACACGAACGTGGTGATCACGAAGAACGCGAGGATGAGCGGCACGACCCAGGGCACGCCGTCCAGGGCGGGCGGCTGCACCTGCACCAGCTTGCCGCCCTGGTTGACGAGGGTGGGCTGGCGATTGGTGGCCCGGTTCTTGTTGAGCAGGTAGACCGCGAGAATCGAGACGGCGGCGAGCACCACGACCTTGATCGCGACCAGCGAGTACGGCTCGGCGAGCAGCTTGGCCTTGGCGCGCGCCCGGCTGGCACTGATCTTCACCGCGCCGTAGCCGAGCACCATGATCGCGACGAGCAGCCAGCCACCCCAGTTGGCCATCTGCCCGTTGTCCAGGCTGTTGATGAAGTTGTCGGTGATGCTGAGGTTGCCGTGCGTTCCCTTGCCGTTGTTGACGACGTAGAGCACGACGCCCTGGAAGGCGAGGAACAGGGCCAGCGTCACGACGAACGAGGGGATGCGGATCTTGGCGCACAACCAGCCGGTGACGAACCCGATCACCAGGCCGGTGACCATCGCCGCGCCGATGCTGGCCGGCCAGGGCCAGTCGTACCCGACCGAGAGCCGGGCCATGACCGCCGCGCACACGCCCGCCGCGGTGCCGGCCGCCAGGTCGATCTCGCCCAGCAGCAGCACGAACACCAGGCCCATCGCGATGAAGATGGACGACGCGGCCTGCTGCATCAGGTTGGCGAAGTTGCCCAGCGAGCCGAACGAGGGATGGACCGCCCAGAAGAAGATCGACAGGGCGACCAGGCCGATGATGGCCGGCAGCGACCCCATGTCGCCACCGCGGACCCGCTGCAGGTAGGTGCGGGCGTGCTCGGCGATGCCGCCCTCGACCGGTACGGCCGCGGCGATGACGTCGCCGTTCGGCTCGTCCGAGTTGTTCTCGTGGACCTCGATGTCCGCCATTAGTGCGAGCTCCCCACCGGCCGACCGAGGCCCCGGTCGCCAGAGTGTCCGGTCGTGATCAGTTCAACCAGCTGCTGTTGGTCGACGGTCGAGCGCTCGACGATCGCCGCCATCTGGCCGAGGTACAGCACCGCGATGCGGTCGGCCACCTGCAACACGTCGGTCATGTTGTGCGAGATCAGCACGACGGCCACGCCTTGGTCGGCCAGCCGGCGCACCAGGTCGAGCACCTGAGCGGTCTGGGCCACGCCCAGGGCGGCGGTCGGCTCGTCGAGCAGCACGACTTTCGACTGCCACAGCACGGACTTGGCGATGGCCACCGTCTGGCGCTGTCCGCCGGAGAGGCTCGACACGCGTTGCCGCACGGATGCGACCGTGCGCACCGACAGCGAGGCGAGGGTCTCCTGCGCGGCCTTCTCCATGGAGATCTCGTCCAGCAGGAGGCCGTTGGTCCGTTCCCGGCCGAGGAACATGTTCTGGACGATGTCGAGATTGTCGGCCAGAGCGAGATCCTGGTACACGATCTCGATGCCCAGCGCCGACGCGTCGCGCGGGCTGCGCACGTGCACCGGCTTGCCCTGGTAGTCGTAATTGCCGCTGTCGAGGGTGTAGGTGCCGCCGATGCACTTGACGAGTGTCGACTTGCCCGCACCGTTATCCCCGACCAGCGCGGTGACCTCGCCGGCCCGGGCCTCGAAATCGACGTCCCGGAGCACGTGAACCGGGCCGAAGCTCTTGTTCACGCCCCGCATTTGAAGGATCGGTTCGTCGTCCATGGAGCCGCTACTCCTCTTGATCAATCAGGACGCAAGGCGGCCGCGACGGATTCCCGGATCGGGACTCCGCCGCGACCGCCCGCAGGACTACTTGACGCCGTTAGCCGTGCACTTCGCGGCGTACTTGCCGATGCACACCTGCGACTTCGGCGTGTAGCCGTCGTTGATCGGCTGCGCGACGTTGGCCAGGGTGATCGGGATCGGCTTCGCCAGGATGGCCGGCACCGGCTTCTTGGTCTGCGTGTCGGTGACCGTGGTGGTCGTCTGCGGCACGCTGCCGTTCACGATGTTGGTGATCGCGTCGATGGCCGGGATGGCCTCCTGCGTCGACGGCTTGTAGATCGTGAAGCACTGGTCCTTGTCCATGATGTGCTGCAGGCCCTGGGCGGTGGCGTCCTGACCGGACACCGCGACCTGGCCGTTGCGGTGCTGGTTGGTCAGCTGGCCGATGACCGCGTTGGCCATGCCGTCGTTGGCGACCATGAC
>DASXYE010000013.1:0-23081 GCA_036502695.1 Jatrophihabitantaceae bacterium | reverse complement strand
GATCAGCCCGGCCGTCGCGGTGGACGGGTAGGTGAACCGGCCCATCGAGCTGTGCGGGGTGGCCGTGAACTCCGAGGTGATCGTGTCGGGCTGGTTGGTCTGCGCCGAGTAGTAGCCGGCCTGCGCGATCTCGCCGGTGTTGGTGAACTTCGTGGTGACGCTATTGGGGTTGCCGCTGGGCAGCGCCCCGGTCACCGGCAGGATCGGCACGTCGCCGCCGGCGCCGCAGCCCGGACCGCTGATGTGGGTCAGCGAGTAGCCGGTGATCGACGTGTCGCCGAAGTTGTAGCCGCCGCCGGCGTTGCGGTTGGGCACCGTGTCGGGGCTCCACTGGACCATCCCGAAGGGGGCCTCGGCGCCGGGGAAGGTGTTGCCGCCGCCGGTGGTCCAGGTGCGGGTGTCGACGGTGGTCGCCGGGGCGGTCACGGTCGGCGAGGTCTGCGCCTTGTTGCGCGCGGCCGCCGGCAGCTTGGCCGTGGGCACCTCACCGGGGCAGTTCACCGGCAGCCCGTCCGAGCCCTCGGTGCACGTCGCGGGTGGCCCGGCCGTCCCACCGTTGGACCCGGACGTGGACGGGGCGCTCGGGGCGGCGGAACTGCTCGGACCGGGGGGAGCGGCGTGCGCCGGGGCCGCGACCATCCAGGCCGCGAAGCACAGCACAACTGTGCAAATCGTTCCGATGAGAGCACGGCGGTGCGACTGGGGTGACATCTGGGCGCCTCGCATGACGGGTCGTCGTGGACGCCGGGGCAGCCGAAAATCCCCAGCAATCCAGTGGGGGTGACAACGTTGTCGGAAACCTACGCTGCCCCGAATCCGGCTGTCAACGACCAGATCCGGCCACTGGTACTTGCCCGCCGGATCGCCCACCGACTCACTCGGGCCCGCTTCCCGGCCGAAACACCAGATCGCCGCCGAACTGTGGTCAGCTCGGTCGGGAAGCGAGTGCGAGGCAACTTGCGCTGACGCGCGACCCCCAGCCTCGGCAACGCCAACTGCAGGAAGATCGCTCGGTCGGGCGGACCTTCCTGCGCTGGCTGCCCTCCCGGGCTGTAGCCGCAGGAAGATCGCGATCGGTCGGAGATCTTCCTGCGCAACGAGCGCGAGACGCTAGGTGACGGTCGCTCGATCGCCCGTCGACCTTGATCAAGAGGGAAAAGTGGTCGCTCCAGCAGCCACTTTCCCGTCTTGATCAAGAAGGCGGCGGCTGGTCAGTACGTGATCAGCACGATCGACGCCGCGGCCATCGCCAGCCCGACGCGCTGCAGCCGT
The DNA here is from genome assembly GCA_036502695.1 of Jatrophihabitantaceae bacterium. Classification (GTDB taxonomy): domain Bacteria; phylum Actinomycetota; class Actinomycetes; order Mycobacteriales; family Jatrophihabitantaceae; genus DASXRA01. The sequence goes on along the minus strand of DASXYE010000013.1, from coordinate 21,809 downwards.
CCGGTGTGCTCGTGCAGCAACAGCACCGCCAGCAGCACGGTCATCGCGGGATACAGCGAGGTGATCACACTGGCCAGCGACAGCAACCCGTGCCGCGACGCCAGCAGGAAGAACAGGTTGGCGCTCGCGTCGAAGACGCCGGCCAGGACGGCCAGTCCCAGCACTCGTCCGGTGAGAACCTGGGCCACCTTTCGGCGCCGGGCCAGCGGCACGATGAGCGCGGCGTCGGTGAGCCGCGAGATGAGCAACGGCCACAGCCCCGAGTCGTGGTCGGCCCGCGCCAGGCAGATGAAGTAGACGCCGAAGCCGAGCCCGGACAGGCAGGCCAGGGCCAGGATGCGCAGGCCCACCGGGCCGTGCGGGTGGTCGTCGGCGGTACGGCTCACCAGCACTACGCCCAGCAGGCCCAGCACGATGCCGAACCAGGCGTTGACGTGCGGTCGCTCGCCGACGAAAACCCCGAACCCGACCGGGACGACGGCCGCGAGCACGGCGGTCACGGGCGAGATGATGTTCATCGGCGCGCGGGCCATCAGGCTGTACATGACGATGACGCCGACCATTCCGCCGATGCCGCCGCCAATGCCCAGCAAGGTCGTCCGCAGATCCAGCGTGCCGGGAAACACCGGCAGCAGGGCCAGCATCAGCGCCGCGCCGATCGGGTACTCGTAGAGCAGGATGGCGATCGCCGGTCGGTGCCGGGACGCGAACCCGCCCGCGAAGTCGCTCGTCCCGTAGATCACGGCGGCGAGCAGCGCGAAGACGACGACCACGAGCCGACCGTACCGGACTACGGTCCGGATACCGAGCGGTTATCTGCACGGCGGCTCGAACTGGTCTAGCGCAGTTTCGCCGGAGTGGCCCCGAAACGGTTTGTATGGAGGGAATCTCCGCCATCACTCCGAGGGGGATGCCGTGTCCCACCGCTTCCGACGCCCACCCGTCGTCGTCATCCTGGCAGGAGCGATGGGGCTGGCCCTGCCGATTGCGACGGCCGGCGGCGTCGTGGCCGCGACCCCGCGCGGCGCGATCCGACACGACGTGATCCGACACGACGCGATCCGACACGACGTGATCCCGTACAGCGCGGCACCACCCGTCCCGGCCCGAGCGGCGTCGGCCGACTGGCTGGGCAGTTGGGCGGCCGCCCCCGCGAACGCCGACGGCGGCCCGGACGGCAGCGGATACACCGACTACACGTTCCGCAACGAGATCCACCTGTCGGTGGGCGGCGATGCGCTGCGCGTCCGGCTGAGCAACGCCTTCGGCAGCGCGCCGCTGGTGATCGACCACGCCACGGTGGCGCTCGCGGCGGGACCCGCGTCCGCCGCGGCCAAGCCCGGGACGGTGCGCTCGCTGACCGTCTCGGGCCGCACCCGGCCAACGATCGCGCGGGGCGCCGAGGCGGTCAGCGACCCGGTGGCACTGTCCGTCCGGGCCGGCGCCGACCTGCTGGTGAGCGTCTACGTCGCCGGCCGCTCCGGACCGGTCACGTTCCACCCCAACGCCAACCAGCGTTCCTACTTCAGCACCGGCGGCGACCACAGCTCGGATGCCGGCGGCGCCGCGTTCACCCAGCCCACCGAGTCCTGGTACTACGTCGACGAGGTCGACGTGCATAGCCACGCCGCCGGGGCGGTCGTCGCGCTCGGCGACTCGATCACCGACGGATTCCGCTCGACCGAGAACGCGAACCGCCGCTGGCCGGACGCGCTGGCCCGGCGGCTGGACACCGCCCCGTCGCCGGCCCAACTCGGCGTGCTCAACGCCGGCATCAGCGCCAACCGGGTGCTGCTCGACGGGGACGCGCCGCAGGGGCCGGGCACCTGGGCCGGCGTGAACGCGGGCGCCCGCTTCGACCGCGACGTGCTTTCCCGATCGGGTGTGCGCGCCGTGGTGATCGCCGAGGGCATCAACGACCTGGGCCAGGTGCCGCAGCAGAGCGATCCGGCGGCCCTGATCGCCGGCCTGCACCAGCTCGCTGTGCGGGCGCACGCGGCCGGCCTGCAGGTGGTCGGCGGGACGTTGTCGCCGGCGCCGGACTACGTGGGCGACCGGGAGAGCACCCGGCTGGCCGTCAATACCTGGATCCGGCACAGCAGCGACTTCGACGCCGTCGCGGACTTCGACCGGGCCCTGCGCGACCCGCACGATCCGCACCGGTTGGCCGCCCGCTTCGACAGCGACGACCACCTGCATCCCAACGACGCCGGCTACCAGGCGATGGCCGACGCCGTGCCGCTCGCCGCCCTCTACGGCAGCGCGACGCAGGCCCGCGCCGGCTGGACCGGAAGCTGGCAGGCCGCCGCCGCGTGGGGCGAGCCCGGGTACGACAACGACGGCTACCCCGGCTTCACGCTGCGCAACGAGCTGCACCTGTCCGTCGGGGGAGCGCAGGTGCGGATCCGGCTGTCGAACCTGTTCGGCACGAAGCCGCTGGTGGTCGGCCACGCGTCGGTGGCCGTCGCCTCGGCGGCGGGGTCCCCGCTTCCGGTGGCCGGCACGATGCGCGATCTTCGGTTCGGCGGCCGGCTCAACCCGACGATCGCACGCGGTGCCGTGGCGGTCAGCGACCCGGTCGCACTCTCCGTACCGTCCGGTACGGATCTGCTCGTCAGCGTGTTCACACCGCTCGGGGCGGGGCCGGCCACCGACCATCCGCTGGCCACCCAGGTCTCCTACTTCGCCAACGACGGCACCGACCACGCCGCCGATACCGACGGCGCCGCGTTCAGCAGCACCACGACGGCCTGGTACTACGTCGACGAGGTGGACGTCCGGGCGCCCGAGGTGCCCGGCTCGGTGGTGGCCTTCGGCGACTCGATCACCGACGGATACCAGTCGACGACGAGTGCCAACCACCGTTATCCCGACTGGCTGGCCGCCCGCCTGGAGCGGTTGCCGCGCCGGCTGCAGCGCGGCGTGCTGAACGCCGGCATCGGCTCGAACCGGATCCTGATCGACTCGGGGCCGTCGTTCCCCAGCGGTGGCACCAGCATGCTGCAGCGGGTGGACACCGACGTGCTGGCCCGGGCCGGCGTCCGCAGCCTGATCGTGCTCGGCGGTATCAATGACATCGGCGCGGTGCCCTACGAGACGGATCCGGCCGCCCTGGCGGCGGGCCTGCGCCAGCTCGCCGAGCGCGCGCACCTGTCCGGGCTGCGGGTGGTGGTCGGCACGGTGCTGCCCTGGGGCGATACCGCCGCCTACACGCCCGAGCGGGAGGCGGTACGCGAGGCGCTCAACGCCTGGATCCGCACCGCGGGCTGCTTCGACGGCGTCGTCGACTTCGATCGGCTGCTGCGCGATCCGGCCGACGCGCACCGCCTCGATCCCACGTATGACTCCGGCGATCACATCCACCCGAACGATGCCGGCTACCGGGTCATGGCCGATGCCGTCCCGATCGGGCTGCTCTGACTGTCGCACGCACAGCGCAGCGGGCCGCGTTCGGTTGAACGCGGCCCGCCGGCTGGGTGGACCGTCAGATGACGAACAGGTCCATGGACGTGACGGTCGTGCCGTTGGTGTGCAGGTACGCGCCGAGGGTCGACAGCGGCGGGGTCACGCCGTTCACGGTGTGCCCGGCCGCGAGCTGCAGCAGCTGCGCCACGGTCAGCGAACCCTGGTTCGCCATCGGCGAGTTGATCTTCAGGTTGGCCGGCAGGATGTAGGGGTACGTGGCCGGGTTGACGTTCTGGATGCCGCCCTGCTCGAGGCGGGTGACCCGGTCCAGGGTGATGTGCACGCCGTCGGCCGCGTTCGTGACCGACCGGATGATGCCGCGGTCGGTCAGGGGCAGGGCCGACCGTGCGCCGGGCAGCTGCGCGTGCGCCACGACGTAGCGCGCCGCCTGCTCGGTGGCCGGGTCGGCGTAGCTACGCGTCAGGATGACGCCCGGCGCGGTCGGCACCGTCCACTGCTCCCAGGTGCCCTTGAAGCAGCCGCCGGTGAAGGCCCGGAACTCGGCGGCGTAGCCACCCACCGTCGCGTCGCTGGCCTGCACGGTCTTGACGGTCCGGGGCAGGGCGCCGGCCGAGCCGCACATGTTGCCGTCGCCGACCACGTACGGCTTGTCCGGCTCGAAGCCGCCCTCGGCCGCGCCCTGAGCGGACACGACGCGGATGGCCAGCTGGCAGGTGCTCGCCGCGTCCACGGACTTGACCGGGAGGCCGCCGATCGTCAGGCAGTCCGTCGCGCCGGTCTGGACGGGCGCGACGCCCCAGGTCGTGGGCACCTCGAAGGTGACGCCCTGCACGGTGACCGTCTTCGTCGCGAACGGCTTGTCGGCGATCGGCTGGACCGGCCCGGGCTGGTCGCCACCGGCCGTGGCCCCGCCGGGCTGGGCACCGTTCGGGTCGGCCGCCTGCGGGCCGGCCACGTGCGGGCGGGGCGTGGCCGGAGCCGCCGCGATCGTGGTGGGGGCCGGCGCGCCGTCCCGCTCGGCCGAGTGCTTGGATTGGCTGAGCGTGGCCGCCGAGACTGCAGCAACGCCGCCGACGACGATCGCCGCACCACCGGCCAGAACCCACTTGTTCAACAACATGACGTGGCCCCCCTGGGCTTTCTGTGACTGGCCTCGTTGCCAGTCGAGGGAAAGACGTGCCGGCCCAGGTGGGGGTTGCCCGAGTTCGCGAGAATGCCCGATGGGGCAGAACGGGTCTCGGCGCTGCGCCGTAGGTTTCGGTGCGTGGATCGATTCCGGGTAGTGCCGGCCGCCTACGTGCTGTTCCGCCGCCAGGATCAGGTGCTGCTGCAGCTGCGTTCGGGCACCGGGTACCTGGACGGGCACTGGGCGGCCGCCGCGGCCGGGCATGTCGAGCAGGGCGAGACGGTGTTCGCCGCCGCCGTCCGCGAAGCCTCCGAAGAGATCGGACTGACGATCGCTGCGCGCGACCTGGCGCCGGTCACGGTCATGCACCGAACGGGCGCCGGCCAGGCGATCGACGAGCGGGTCGACTTCTTCTTCGCCTGCCGGCGCTGGTCCGGCGAGCCGCGGATCGTCGAGCCGAACAAGGCCGCCGGCCTGGCGTGGTTCGAGATCGATGCGCTGCCCGATCCGGTCGTGCCACACGAGCGGTGCGTCCTCGAACAGCTGGCCGCGGGGACGCTCGCTCCGGTGACGACGTTCGGTTTCCCCGAGGACGATCAGGGCGCGTAGGGGATGGCGATCGTGTCGGTGTGCCCGGGCCAGGTCAGCGTCATCTGCCAGCAGCCGGCAACGGGCATGTCGATGATCGACGGGCCTGGGCCGTCCGGGACGCTCTGGACCGCGGTCCGGTTCGAGCCCTCGAGGCGCGCGCGGATGGTGAGCGAACCGCCGGAGCCGTCGTGCGTCACCCAGAGGATCTTGTTGTTCGGATCGGGCCGTGCCGGCGCGCGCAGCGGGTTGGCGAACAGGATGGCGACGACCTGGCCGCTCGCGCTCATGACGTGCGGCATCGTCGGGTTCGGGTCGGAGAACCCGGCGCGGGCCCACTCGGGCAACGGGCCCGTCACGACCGCGCCGTCGCAGGCCGATCCGGGCGGCGGGGCCGCCGCGGTCCCTGGGTGCGAGCGGGAGCTGGTCGCTGCGTAGATGCCGGTGGCGGTGCCGGCGACGACGACGCACGCGGCCGCCACCGCGAGGTATTCGCGAGCCGACCCACGCCGCGGCGGGTCGGCCTCGAGGCGCGCCACGGCGGGCTCGGCGACGGCCGGGTCGAGGTGGTGACCACGAACCGCCGTGGCCAGGGCGCCGCGCAGGGCGCGAACGGCGTCTTCGTCCTCGCGGATCATGAGTCACCTTCCTGCGATGTAATGGAGGTGCCGGCCCGCAGCCGGGCCAGCCCGCGTGACGCGCCGCTCTTGACCGCGCCGACGCTGATGCCGAGCACGTCGGCGGTGTCCGCCTCGCTCAGGTCCTGCAGGTATCGCAGCACGACGATGGCGCGCTGCCGGGCGGGCAGCGCTTGCAGGGCCGACAGCAGGGCGAGGCGCTCGTCGACGTCGGCCGTCGAGCGAGCGGCCGTCGAGCGAGCGGCCGTCGGGGACGAGCCGTCGGTGAGCGCGGTCGGATCGGTCAACACCTCAGGCCGGTGCCGTAGCACCCGCCACCGGTCGATGTTGGCCCGCGCCAGGCACCGGTAGGCATACCCCAGCGGGTTGCCCGCGATCCGGTCCCAGCGCGACGCCGTCTTCAGCAGCGCCTGCTGGACGAGATCCTCGGCGTGCTGCCAGTCGCCGCACAGCCCGTAGGCGGTGTGCAGCAACCGATCGCCGTGCGCGCTGACGAAAGCCTCGAACTGCGCCCGACGGGTGCGTTGGTGATCGATCTCGGCCACAACCGTCATCGTCTCGCCTCTCGTCCGGACACCTATCAAGACGGGCGGCGCGGCGCGTCAGGTTGCCGGCTTGGCCAAGGTCAGCTGATTCACGTCGAGGTAGCCGGTGCGGAACCCCGCCTCGGAGTAGGCCAGATACAGCGACCACATGCGGCGGAACGTCTCGTCGAACCCGAGCCGGGCGATCTCGGCGGCGCGAGCCTCGAACCGGGACCGCCAGCGGCGCAGCGTCTCGGCGTAGTGCCGTCCGAAGCTGAGCCGGTCGGTGATGCGCAGCGACGTGTGCTGCTGCACGCTCTCCTCGATCGACTCGACCGAGGACAGCTGCCCGCCCGGGAAGATGTACTTGCGGATCCAGGTGTAGGTCTCGCCGACGCGGCGCACGTTGGCGTCGTCTTGCAGGATGGCCTGCAGGCCGAACCGCCCGCCGGGCACCAGCGCGCCGTCGACCGTGCGGAAGTAGTCCGGCCAGTGTTTGACGCCCACCGCCTCGATCATCTCGACGCTGACAACGGCGTCGTACTTGCCGGTCGTCGCGCGGTAGTCCTGCAGCCGGACGTCCACGCGCTGGCTCAGGCCGGCGTCGGCGATGCGTGTGCGGGCCAGTTCGGCCTGCTCGGTGGAGATGGTCAGCGAGGTGACGGTCGCCCCGCGCTGCGCCGCGCGGACGGCCAGCTCGCCCCAGCCCGTCCCGATCTCGAGCAGCCGGGTGCCCGCCCGGACGCCGGCGCTGTCGAGCAGGCGGTCGATCTTGCGATGCTGCGCGGTCTCCAGCTCCTCGTCCGATGCGGCCGGATCGCCCGCGTACAGCGCGGACGAGTACGTCATGGACGGATCGAGGAACAGCCGGAACAGGTCGTTGGACAGGTCGTAGTGTCGGTGGATGTTGCACCGGGCGCCGTCGACGGTGTTGTCCTCGTCGGCGGGCTGGCGGCGCAGCACGACGCCGCGCAGCCGCTGCAACATGGCCGGCACCAGCTCACGGACGTGGGCCGCGAACGCGGTCAGCACACCGGTGAGGTCCTCGGCGGTCCAGTCACCGGCCATGTAGGCCTCGCCGAATCCGATCGTGCCGGCGGCCCCCAGCCGGCGGAAGAACGAGCTCGGCCGCACCAGTTGCATCACCGGATCGGCGCCGGTGCCGCCGCCGTAGCTACGTCCGCCGGATTCGACGACCCGCAGCGGTAGCCGGCTCACCGCGTGCCGGAACAGCCGTCGTGCGAGCATCGCCCGGCCCGGCGAGCTCGGCACGGTGGCCACGTCGGGCCAGCGCGCGGAGTCGACTTCGTGCGATGGCGCGGTCTCGGTAATCGTCATCGCAGGGCCCCTCTCGATCGTCTGGTGACATCAGACGACGAGGGACGCCTCCCCGGCAAGTACCCGGGCCACGACATTCCTCACGTCGGCCGTGCCCGTCGGAGTCTCGTCGAGCACGGCGGCGGCGGTGAAGGTCGCGGCCAGCTCGTGCCACACGGCGGCTCGGCGCAGCATGGCGTGCTCGGTCCCGCCCACGCTGACGTAGCTGACGTCGGCCACCGTCCGGGCCCGCGCCGCGAAGGCAGCCGACGCCGCGGGGTCGGTGATCCGGTCGTGGTCACCGTGCACGATCAGCAGGCGCCGCCGGGCGAGCGGGGCAATCGGGTCGTACTGCTCGATCCAGGGCGCCAGCGCGACGACGGCCCGGACGCGGGGCTCGTCGGCGATGGCCAGCGCCGTGCGTCCGCCCATGGAGTGCCCGACCAGCACCATCGGCTGCTCGGGGAACCGGGCGCGTAGGTCGGCCAACGCCCAGCGCGCGTCGGTCACCGGCGACTGCTCGCGGCCGTTCCAGCCGCGAACCCGGTACCGCAACCGGGCGATCACCAGCCCGTCGTAGCGGGCCAGCGCCCGCTCGAACGGGATCATGCGCAGCGCCGCTGCGTTCCACGGCCGAGTCGGACGGTGGCTGCGGGCCTGGCCGCCGTGCAGTAGCAGCACCACCGCCCGCGGCGGGGTTGCCGGTCGCCGAACCGTCAGCGCGGGCACGTTGTGTGCGCGCTGGGAAGCGTCTTCTCGATGAGGTAGGCGTTCACCTTGGCGTCGATGCACGAGCTCTGGCCGTAGGACGTGTGGCCCTGCCCGTCACAGGTCAGCAACACGCCGGTGCCCAGGGTCGACGCCAGATGTACAGCCCCGCTGTACGGAGTGGCCGGATCGTGCAGGTTCCCGACCACCAGGATCGGGGCGGAGCCGGCGGCCGTCTCCGCGGGAACCGGGTGTCGCTGCTTCGGCCAGGGCTGGCACTGGACCAGCGATGCGGCCGACCACAACCCGAACAGCGGGTACTTCTTGGCCCAGCGGGTCGCCGCCGCCGCGATGGCGGCATCGCTCGGATCGGCCTTCTGGTCATTGCAGCTGACCACCTGGAACACGTCCAGCAGGTTCGAGTAGTGACCGTCGTCGCCGCGCTCGCTGTACTGGTCGTTGAGGGCCAACAGTCCTTGCGCGTCGCCGTGCTGGGCCTGGATCAGTGCCGTGCCGAGTTGTGGCCACGCCTGCTGGCTGTACAGGGCCGAGACCACCGCGTACAGCACGTTGCCGCCGGTGGCCCGACGCTTGTCGCCGTGCTTCGAGGTCGGGATCGGCTTGGCGTTGGCCTTGCGCTCGAGCGCGGCCACCGCGGAGCGGGGGTTGCCGAGCGCCTTGCACGCCGCGCGCGTCTTGCAGTCGGCGGCGAACTGGTCGAACGCGTCCTCGAAGCCGGCGATCTGCTGCTCGTTGGAGGTGATCGCGTTGCCCGTGGTCAACGGGTCGACGGCGCCGTCGAGCACAGCCACCCGGATCCGCGTCGGGAACAGGTGGGCATACACCGCGCCGAGCTCGGTGCCGTAGGAGAAGCCGAGATAGTTCAACTGGTCGTCACCGACGGCGGCGCGGATGCGGTCCATGTCCTGCGCCGTCTCGACCGTGTTGAAGTGCGCGAGCTTGCTGCCGTACTTCTTGACGCAGCTCTGCGCAAACGCCGCCGCGCCCTGCTCGGCCACCTGGCGTCCGTGGGCGGTGCGCACGTCGGTGTCCAGGGCCAGGGCCTTCGTCTCGTCCGCATCGGTCTGGCACTTGATCGGCGCGGACAGGCCGACCCCGCGCGGGTCGAAGCCGATGAGGTCGAAGTGCTGCAGCACGTCGTCGGACAGCGATCCGGCCAGGCTGATCGCCAGGAACAGCCCGGACCCGCCCGGCCCGCCCGGGTTCACCAGCAGCGACCCCACGCGCTTCGGCTGCGCGTTGTAGTGGATGCGGATGACCTCGATGTTCAGCTGGCCGGCGTCGGGGTGGGCGTAGTCGACCGGTACCGGCATTTGTCCACAGCTGAACTGTAGTTTCTGCCGGCGTGCTTCCGGGATGCCTGCCGCCGAGAGGTTGAACAGGTTCGAGCAGTCGCTGAACGTGATCTTGCTCGGCGGCGCCGCCGGCGGACTGGACGCGACGTTGGTCGACGAGGTGGTTGCCGACGACGTCGACGGGGGCGTCGTCAGGCCTTCAGGGTGCCCGCTGCTGCTGCTCGTGCAGCCGGCCACCACGCCGACAGCGACGGCGGCGGCGATCAGGCCAGGGACCAGGCTCCGGCGGTGGCGAGTCAGCACGCAGAGCACGGTACAGACGCGCCCTGGGTCGGCCGTAGGCCGGACCGGTCAGAAGACATCGAGCCGACTGGGCCGTCCGACGCGCGATCTTGACTGCGGGGTCGGGATTCGGAAGGCCTAGGGTTGTGATCATGGCGCGGTATTTCGACGTGCATCCCCGCGATCCGCAGCGACGTTTGGTGGCCCAGGTCGTCGCCATGCTCCGCGATGACGCGTTGATCGCCTATCCCACCGATTCCTGCTACGCGCTGGGGTTCGAACTGGACAGTCGCACCGGCGCCGATCGGATCCGCAGAATCCGCCACCTCGACGATCACCACCACTTCACCCTGGTGTGCTCGGACTTCGCGCAACTCGGTGAATTCGTCCACCTGAGCAACGCCGAGTTCCGCACCATCAAGGCGGCTACTCCCGGGGCATACACCTTCATTCTCGCCGCGACCCGCGAGGTGCCCAAGCGCCTCGCGCATCCGCGCAAGCGCACGGTCGGCGTGCGCATCCCCGATCACCCGGTGGTGCATGCCCTGCTCCGCGAGCTGGGCAAGCCGCTGGTGTCGAGCACGCTCCTGCTCCCCGGCGAGGACGAGCCGATGATCGACGGGTGGACCATCAAGGAGCGCTTCGACCACGAGATCGACGCCGTCATCGACTCCGGCCCGTGCGGGACCGTGCCGACCACCGTCGTCGACCTGTCCCAGGGATACCCCGAGGTCGTCCGCATCGGCGCCGGCGATCCTTCCCCGTTCGAGTGACGCGATGACAGCGTGCCGGAGACTGGCGGTGCACCGATGGAGGAGCCTGAGCGTCCATGAGCGATGACAGCACCCGACTCGCCGTCCTGATCGATGCCGACAACACCTCCCCGAAGCTGATCAAGGAGATGTTCGACGAGCTGGCCAGCTACGGGACCATCACCGTCAAGCGCGCCTACGGGGACTGGACGACGCCGAATCTGAGCGGATGGCGCTCCATTCTCCTGGCCAACGCCATCTCCCCGCAGCAGCAGTTCGCCTACACCTACGGCAAGAACGCCACCGACTCGGCGCTGATCATCGACGCCATGGACCTGCTGTACTCCGGCAACGTCGAAGGATTCGCGATCGTCTCCAGCGACAGCGACTTCACCCCGCTGGCCACCCGACTGCGTGAATCGGGACGGCGGGTGATCGGCGTCGGGCGACGCACCACGCCGAAGGCCTTCGTCGAGGCGTGCGAGAGGTTCGTCTTCCTCGAGGTACTCGGCGGCGACAGCGAGGCAACCGAGCCGGCACCCGAGGCAGCCAAAGATGACCAACCACGGCCGGTCCAGAGCGTGCTGACCAGAGCGCTGAACAAGGTCGATACCGACGACGAGAACTGGGCCTCGCTCAGCGCGCTGGGAAACCACCTCAATCGCACCGATCCCTCCTTCGACGCTCGCAGTTATGGATTCGGCAAGCTCAGCGACCTGGTCAAGGCCCAGTCGTTCATCGAGTCGAAGACCGTCACCGGGCCCGGGGGTCGCGGGCAGCTGTGGGTGCGGCTCAAGGGGCATCGACCCGTCGACGAAGGATCGACCAGCAAGACCGTGGCCCGAAGCGCGAAGAAGGTGGCGAAGTCGCCGGCCAAGAAGGCGGCCCGGAAGGCTGCGCCGAAGAACGCACCAGGCGGGTCGTAGTCCCGCGGCCTCGGTCCGCCCGCTCATCGGTGCGGCCGTGGCCCGAACCCCCACGTCACCCTGTCCCTCTACGGTGGGGCCATGCAGCTGCCCGTGATGCCGCCGGTCGCGCCGATGCTGGCCAAGGCCGTCCCGACCATCCCGCCCGGCGCAAGCTACGAGCCCAAGTGGGACGGCTTCCGGTCGATCTGTTTCCGGGACGGCGACGAGGTCGAGCTGGGCAGCCGCAATGAGCGGCCGATGACCCGGTACTTCCCGGAGCTGGTCGCCGCCGTGCAGGCCGAGCTGCCCGAACGCTGCGTCATCGACGGCGAGATCGTCGTCGCGACCGGCGACGGGCTGGATTTCGACGCGCTGCAGCAGCGCATCCATCCGGCCGCCTCGCGGGTGAACATGCTGAGCGAGAAGACGCCGGCCTCGTTCATCGCCTTCGACCTGCTCGCCCTGGGCGACGACGACTACACCGACCGGCCGTTCACCGAGCGCCGCGCGGCCTTGGTGGACGCCCTGGCCGGGGCCGGCCGCTCGGTGCACCTGACGCCGACGACCACCGACCACGAGGTGGCGCAGCGGTGGTTCACCGAGTTCGAGGGCGCCGGGCTGGACGGGGTGATCGCCAAGCCGCTGGACGGCACCTACGTGCCGGACAAGCGGGTCATGTTCAAGATCAAGCACGTGCGCACTGCCGACTGCGTGCTGGCCGGGTTCCGGTGGCACAAGACGTCCACCGACGAGCAGCCACTGCTCGGGTCGATGCTGCTCGGCCTCTACGAGGGTGCGCACCTGCAGCACGTCGGGGTCATCGGCGCGTTCCCGGCGAAGCGGCGGGCCGAGCTGGTCGACGAGCTCGCGCCGCTGCGGCTGGCCGACGGCGACGATCACCCGTGGCGGGAATGGGCGAACTCCGAGGCGCACGCCGGCGGGCGGCGACTGCCCGGTGCGGTCAGCCGGTGGAACGCGTCCAAGGACCTGTCGTTCGTGCCGCTGCGACCCGAACGGGTCGTCGAGGTGAAGTACGAGCACATGGAGGGCAACCGGTTCCGGCACCTCGCGCACTTCGTCCGGTGGCGCGACGACCGCACGCCGCAGTCGTGCACCTACGAGCAGCTCGAACAGCCGGCCACGTTCAAGCTCGACGACATCGTGCCCGGCCTGGGCACCGCGCGCTGATCAGGGCAGCTTCGAGGTGTCGATCGCGACCCGGCGGGCCGATCACCACCGGTCACCTGCAGCGTGCCCTGGACCGGGTCGCGCTCAGGTGCTTGTCGCGTAGCCAGTTTGCGTAGCCCATGCATCCGCCTGTGCCGAGTCCGACGCCATCCTGGCACGCACGATGTCGTCCGGGTCAGCCGGCACGCGACCCCAGCAGGTAGCGGCCGAACAGCGCTCCGTCCTCCTCGAGCAGCCCGTCGAGCGACAGCCCGGACCGCCCGACCCGGTCGAGTGGCCAGCTCGCGCCGGACGTGATGCGCCCGGCGCCCGGCCCCGCCAGCAGCGGGCTGAGCGTCAGGCACAGCTCGTCCATCTGGCCGCCCGCCGCCAGGTCGGCGAACAGGGTCGGACCGCCTTCGCACAGCACCCGGGTCAGTCCACGGTCGGCGAGCGCCGCCCGGGCCGCGCCCAGGTCCACGACGTCGTCGCCGCAGATGACCACGTCGGCCCGGGACTCGAGCTGGGCTCGCATCGCCGGGTCGGCCGCCGCGGCGGTGAACACGATCGTGCGCGGACCGCCCTCGGCGAACAGCGGGCCGGCCGGGTCGACCTGCAGCGATCGGCTGACGATGGCGGTGGGCAGTTCGGGGGCCAGGCCGAAGTCCTGCCGGACGGCGCGCCGCTCGGCGTTGAGCGCCACGACGGCATAGCCCTCCAGCCGGGCGGTGCCGGCCCCGACGAGGATCACGTCGGCCAGGTCGCGCAGCACGGCGAACACCCGGTTGTCGCCCGGCGTCTGCAGCCCGCGGGACAGCCCGGCCACCTCCACCGCGCCGTCCACGCTGCTGATGAAGTTGGCCCGGATGCCGCCGCGATCCAGCCAGTGCCGGGCGTAGTGCTGGTGCAGGTCCACTTCGGACCGGGGCTCGGGCAGCAGTGCGCGCATGCCGATCATCTCAGCACGTTCGCTCACGTAGGCTCCGGGCGATGGCCAAGCGCCGGGTCGTGCCGTTGCCGGGTTACGTCGAGGACCTGCTCGACGTCGCCCTCGACAAGGCACTGCGCGTGCAGCGTCCGGTGATCATCGCCTACCTGAACCGGGTGCGCGATCGCCGCCGCGACGCCACCCCCGAAGAGGTGGTGCGGCTGCTCGAACGGCGCTACCTCGGCGCGGTCACCGCCGTCGGGGCAGCGTCCGGGGGAGCGGCCGCCGTGCCCGGCGCCGGCACCGCGGCCTCGCTCGCGTCGGCCGCCCTGGAGATCACGGCGTTCGTCGAGGCGACGGCGCTGTTCGCCCTGGCGATGGCCGAGGTGCACGGCCTGCGCATCGACGACCCCCAGGTCCGGCGCGCGCTCGTGCTGGCCGTCCTGATCGGCGACGCCGGCGTCGAAGCGGCCGAGATCGCGGCGGCCGACGCCGGATCGCGATGGGGGCAGATCCTGGCCCGGCGCGCCCCGGACGAGACGATCAAGCGGGTCAACCACACCCTGGCTCGCCATCTGCTGACCCGCTTCGGCAGCAAGCAGGGGGCGCTGGCCCTGGGCCGGGCGCTGCCGCTGGGCATCGGCGCCGGCATCGGGGCGGCCGGCAACATCGCGTTCGGTCGGGGCGCCGTGGTGGCCGCGCGGCGGATCTTCGGCGGTCCGCCGGACAAGCTGCCGCCCCGGGTCATCGACGGCGACGTCGCCCCGCCGAAGGAGATCGAGGGCCGCCCACCCGACGCCGAGTGACGGATCTCGCGCCGAGTGACGCTCATCTGGGGCGTCACTCGCCGGAAAATCCGTCACTCGGCGGAAAGAATCGCCGCCGACTCGGCGCCGACCGTCAGCCCGCCCGGTCCGCGCGACGCCTCGCCCGTGGCGAGGACGACGTCGCCGATCTCGCCGTCGACATCGAGCGTCCGTGGTTGGTCGGCCAGGTTGGCGACCACCCGGAAGGCCCCGCGGTGCACGACCAGCCAGCGGGCGTCCTCGTCGAAATCGACACGCACCGCCGCCAGGTTGGGGTCGCGCAGGTCGGGCTCGGCGGCGCGCAGCGCGATCAGCCGCCGGTAGAGGTCGAGCAGGTCGCGATGACCGGGGGAGTCGGCCTCGTGCCAGTCGAGAACGGCCGACCGGTACGCCCGCGGGTCCTGCGGATCGACCATGCCCGAGGCGTCCCACCCGTGCTGGCGGAACTCCTCGATCCGCCCCGGACCGGTGACCGCCGCCAGGTGCGGTTCGGGATGGGACGTGAAGAACGGCCAGGGGGTGGACGCCGCCCACTCCTCGCCCATCCAGAGCATGGGCGTGAACGGCGCGGTGAGCAGCAGGACGGCGCCGACCTCGAGCAGCCCCCGCGAGGTCAGTGCCGGCAGCCGATCGCCGGCCGCCCGGTTGCCGACCTGATCGTGATCCTGCAGGAACGCGACGAATCGATACCCCGGCGTATGGTCTCGGTCGACCGGGTGGCCGTGCACCTTCTCGCGGAACGTCGAGTAGCTGCCGTCGTGCTCGAACGCCGACGTCCATACCTTGGCGAACACCGCCAGCGACCCGAAGTCGACGTAGTAGCCCTGCCGCTCGCCGGTCAGCATCGCGTGCAGGGCGTGGTGGACGTCGTCGTCCCACTGGGCGTCCATGCCGTAACCCCCGGACGCCACCGGGGTGATCATCACCGGATCGTTCAGGTCGGACTCGGCGATCAGCGTCAGCGGCCGGCCGAGGTCGGCCGACAAGGCGCTCACCGTCGTCGACAGCTCGGCCAGCAGGTGCGGGACGGAGGTGTCGACCAGGGCGTGCACGGCGTCCAGGCGCAGCCCGTCGACGTGGTAATCCCGCAGCCACATCAGGACGTTCTCGACGATGAACCGGCGGACCGGCGTCTGCTCGAGGTTGACCAGGTCACCCCACGTGCTGCGTCCCGACTTGAGATACGGTCCGAACTCGGGCAGGTAGTTGCCGCTGGGCCCGAGGTGGTTGTAGACGACGTCGAGCACCACGGCCAGGCCGCGGGCGTGGCAGGCGTCGACGAACCGCTTGAACCCGTCCGGACCGCCGTACGGTTCGTGCACGGCGTACCAACCCACGCCGTCGTAGCCCCAGTTCCAGACGCCGTTGAACGCGTTGATCGGCAGCACCTCGACGTGCGTGATGCCCAGCCGGACGAGGTGATCCAGCCGCTCGATCGCCGAGTCGAACGTCGCCCCCGGCGTGAACGTACCGATGTGCAGCTCGTAGATCACGGCGGCGGTCAGGTCGCGGCCGGGCCAGCCCTGATCGGTCCAGCCGAACGCGGCGCCGTCATAGACCCGGCTCGGCCCGTGCACCCCGAACGGTTGCCATCGCGAGCGCGGATCCGGCAGCGGCCGATCGGAATCGTCCAGCAGATAGGCGTAATCGGTGCCGGGCGGGGCCTCGACATCGCCCCGCCACCAGCCGTTGCCGGCCGGCTGCAAGTCGATCGTCTCGGCGTCGATGCGCAGCCGAACCCGGGTCGGCCGGGGTGCCCAGAGCCGGAATGACGTCACGTCACGCCAGCTTGCCAGCAATTGCCGGTGAACGGGACCGCCCGGTCCGGACGGCCCCGCCTCTCGTCGGGACTCAGCAGGTCGCGCCGACGAACACCTGGGCGTCAGCCAGGGTCGTGCCCTGCGTCGTGGTCACGTTGACCGTCCTGGTCGAGCCGGATCCGTTCGGATCGGCCTGTGCGCTGTAGCCGACGTAGTACGACGTCGCGGTCAGCGCGCAACCGCTGATGTCGCGGTCGAAGGCGACCGAATAGAAGCCGGCGCTGGACTTGGGCAGCTGCGTGGCCCGCGACCCCTTGATCAGGTGTCCGTCCGGGGCGATGAGTGCCCACATCGGCTTGATGTAGTACCCCTGCACGTCGACGACCAGGTGGGTGGCGCGCGCGTAGTTGGTGACCTTGAAGTGGTAGCCGCCGCCGGTGCCGAGCGTCACCGAGCCGGATCCGCTGGTGTTGAAGGCGTTCGTGTAGTTCAGGAACGTCGCGTTCGGTGCCGACGCGTTGGCCGGGTAGGCCCGCAGGTAGCCCGGGCCGGTCGCGGATACCGCGGTGACCGTGACCTGGATTGCCGTTGCCGCGGTCGGGATGCCGCAACCACCGGAGACGCCGCCCTGCGGAGAGAAGCCGAACGTTCCGGTGGCGTAGTAGCTGCGGGTCGCATTGGCGGCGAGCCGCCCGACGGCCTGACGCGTGTCGACGATCCGGCACGGCGTGATCGGCGTGTACTTCGACTCGATCGCCGTGTCGGGGTTGTCGACGGCCAGCTGCGGACGAGGCGTCGCCCGGGCCGGTTCGTGGGTGGTGGCCCAGGCGATGCCGCTGCTGCCGAGCAGCACCGCGGCCGTCATCCCGGAGGTAATTGCCTGCCAACGTTTCACGGTTGATCTCCGTTCGTCGAGAGCGCCGCGACGCCGGCGCCGGTCGCGACGAAGCTAAGGGCGGCGATCACCGGGCTGACGATTTCGAACGAAACTGGACGGTCGGTGGCGCCGCAGCCCGACCAAGATCGAACAACGGTTGCCACACGGCCTACGCTCTTCGGTCATGTCGACTGTGAACGGCTCGGTCCGGGAGGCGCTGCGCGTCCAGCCCGGGGTCGTGAATCTCGCCGGCTACGACACGGCAGCCACTCCGCTCGCGCCGGGCAAGAAGGCGAAGACCCTGGTCGCGACGGTCGGGGCCGGCCCGACGCTGGCCGGCCAGCAGGAACGGCTGTGGGCCGAGGGCACTCGCAGCCTGTTGCTGGTCCTGCAAGGTATCGACACCGCCGGCAAGGGTGGCGTCGTCACCCACGTGGTTGGGCAGCTCGGCCCCGAGGCCGTCAAGGTCACTGCGTTCAAGAAGCCCACGCCCGAAGAGTTGGCGCATCACTTCCTGTGGCGCATCCGCCGGGCGCTGCCCGGGCCTGGCATCGTGGGCGTGTTCGACCGCTCGCACTACGAGGACGTCCTGGTGCCGCGGGTGCACGAGCTCGTGCCCGAGGCGCAGTGGCGGCACCGCTACGACGAGATCAACGCGTTCGAGGCCGAGCTGGCGGCCGGCGGCACCACCGTCGTCAAGTGCTTCCTGCACGTGTCCTACGCCGAGCAGCGCGAACGGTTGCTCGCCCGCTTGGACGACCCGACCAAGCACTGGAAGTTCCACGAGAGCGACATCGACGAGCGGGCGTACTGGTCGGACTACCAGGCCGCGTTCGCCGGGATGCTCGAGCACTGCACGACCGAGACCGCACCGTGGTACGTCGTGCCGAGCGATCGCAAGTGGTACCGCAACTGGGCGATCAGCCAGATCCTGTGCGAGGCGTTCGAGGACCTCGATCCCCAGTACCCGCAGACCGAGCTGGACATCCCGCGGCTGCGCAAACGGCTGGAGCCGCCTTACTGATCGTCCTTGACGAGCAGGGTCAGCAGCTCTCGCGTCAGCGACGCGTCCAGTCGACCCTGCCGGGTCAACACCCGGTACCAGAGCAGGCCGAATACGGTGTGCACCGCGGTCGTTACCGGCACGCGCAGCTCGTCAGGATGCCGTCGTAGCAACGACGCCAGCGCTTCGCGCCGCGAGCGCAGGAACCGTTCGTCGAACGCCGCGCCGAAGTCCGGGTCGAGCTGGGCCTCGGCCATCAGCGCCCGCAGCTGGTCCTGCACGCCCGGCCGTCGCGCGGCGGCGAACGTCGCGGTGAGGAACGTCGTCAGGTCGGCGCGCAGCTCGCCGGTATCCGGCACCGGGATCTCGCGGGCCGCGTCGGCGCTGACCGCGTCGAGCACGAGGTCCGGCTTACCTGGCCACCACCGGTAGATGGTCTGCTTGCCGGCGCCGGCCCGAGCGGCGATGGCCTCGATCGTCGTGTTGCGGTAGCCGACCTCGCGAATGAGGTCATGGGCGGCCTGCAGAATCGCCTGCCGGCTCAGATCGCTACGTGGCCGACCTCGCTGCCTGATCGCCTTGCCTGACACCGCAGTCACGAGGCAATATTAATACGAGACGTATCGGTTCGAAAATAAGGACACGCGATGAGCGACAAGACAGCAGTTGTAGTTGGCGGGACATCCGGCATCGGGCTGGCCACGGCCCGGCAGCTCGGCCAGCGGGGCGCGACGGTGCACGTGACCGGGCGGAGCGCGGCGCGACTGGATGCCGTGCGGCAGGAGTACCCGGAACTTCAGGTGCACAGCGTCGACGGCAGCTCCCGTGCGGCGATGGATGACCTGTTCGCCGCCGTAGGCCCGATCGACTGGGTCGTGCTCGCGCTGAGCGGCGGCGCCGGGGCGGGCCCGCTCGCCGGGCTCGACCTGGACGTGCTGCGCGGCGCGTTTGACGCCAAGTTCTGGCCGCAGCTGACGTGCGCCCAGGCCGCGCTGCCGCACCTGACGCCCGACGGCTCGATCACGTTCATCAGCGCGGGCAGCGCGCGGGCCAGCATCCCGGGGACGGCCGGGCTGGCCGCGGTGAACGGTGCGTTGGAAGCGATGGTGCGCCCGCTGGCCGTCGAGCTGGCCCCGATCCGGGTGAACGCCGTGTCGCCGGGCATCGTCGACACGCCGTGGTGGGACGGCATGCCGGCCGACGTCCGCGCCGACTTCTTCGAGAAGGCGCGCACCACCCTGCCCGTCCGACGCGTCGCCACCGCCGACGACGTGGCCGAGAGCGTCGTCCTGATGGCGACGAACCCGAACCTGACCGGGACGGTGATCGAGACCGACGGCGGCGGCCGGCTGGTCCCGCTCGGGTAGCTGGCAAGCTGGGCCGATGCTGCAGCTGTGCCCGAACGGCATTCGTCGACCCGCCGAGCACCCGGGCCTGCCGACGACACCGACCGCGGTGGCCGCGGACGTGGCGGCGTGCGCCGGGCTCGGCATCGCCGACGTGCACGTCCATCCGAAGGACGCAGACGGCGCTGACACGGTGGCCCCTGAGCGGGTTGCCGCGTTCGTCGAGGCGGCCCGGGCGACCGCCCCCGGGCTCACCGTCGGCGTGACCACCGGCGAGTGGGCCGCGCCCGGGCCGGCCGAGATGGTGGCGGCGATCCGCGCGTGGTCGGTTCGGCCCGACCACGCCTCGGTGAACTGGCACGAGACGGGCGCGGACGACGTGGCGGCGGCCCTGCTCGATCAGGGGGTGGCCGTACACGCCGGGCTGTTCACCGACGCCGACGGCATCGACCGGTTCCTCGCCTCGCCGGTGGCGAACCGGGTGGCCCGGATCCTCGTCGAGGTCAGTGAGGACGACCCCGACGCCGGGCTGCGGTCGGCCGAGACGTTGCTGGCGCGGCTGACCCACGTTGACGTTCCGATCCTGCTGCACGGTATGGACGCGACATGTTGGCCGGTGCTCAGCCGGGCTGTACAGCTTGGGCTGGACACCCGGATCGGGCTGGAAGACACGCTCGTCGGGCCCGACGGGCGGTCCGTCACGGGCAACGTCGACCTGGTACGACTGGCGCTAGCCGTGTACTAGCAGCGCCACCGGCAGGTCAGCCAGCACGTCGGCCACTGGGGTGGTACCGGAATGCGTCCGGCCGGTGAACTCGTCGGTGCAGGCGGGCAGGTCCAGCGTCGTTTCGCCCCAGCTGCCGATCCGCCCGAGGCCGACCGGCAACCGGGTGGCCACCGTGATCGCGCCACCGCGGTCGAATGCCACCACGTGCTCGGCGGCCGGACCGTCCGCCCACATGGGGGAGTAGCCGTCGAACAGCTCGGGCCGGTCGCGGCGCAGGCGCAGGGCCCGCGACACGATCCACAGCTTGGCTGTACCCGTGGTATCGACCGCCGGCGGGTCGGTCAGCGCGGCGAGCTGCTCGCGCCGAGCGGCCCAGTCGACCGGCCGCCGGTTGTCCGGATCGACGAGCGAGTCGTCCCAGAGCTCGGTGCCCTGGTACACGTCCGGAACGCCGGGCATCGTCAGCTGGACCGCCTTCTGCGACAGGGCATTCGTCCATCCATATGGCGTGATCCGCTCGACGAAGGCGCGTAACCCAGCATGGTCGTAGCCGCCGTCCACGGCGGCGTGCACCGCGGCCTCGAAGGCGGCGTCCGGGTCCCGCCAGCCGGTGCCGTCCGCCGCCTCGCGCATCGCCTTCTCGGCGTAGGCGTGCATCCGGCCAGGGGCGATGAACCCGGCACCGACGAACGTCTGCCAGAGCAGGTACCCGAATGCGCGGTTCGGCACCGGGGCGGCCCGCATGAGCTGCTCGACCAGACCTGCCCACTCGTCCGGCAACTCGGCGAGGACGGCCAGCCGGGCGCGGACGTCCTCGCCCCGTTTCGTGTCGTGCGTCGCCAGCGTCGTCATGCTCGTGGGCGCGTTCCGTGAGCGGTCCAGCTGCGCGGCATGGAACTCGTCGACGGAGCGGCCGATCCGCCCCGGCGCGCCGCCGACCTCGTTCAGCGCGACGAACCGGTTGTAGCGGTAGTACGCGGTGTCCTCGACTCCCTTGGCCATCACCGCGCCGGAGGTCTGCTGGAAGCGTACGCACAGCTCGTCGGCCGGATCCCTCAGCCGCGGGGCAAGGGCGGCCAGCGCCGGCGCGAGATCGGGACGCAGCCCGCGCACCTGGCGTAGCGCGTGGGACAACCAATCAGCGCCCTCGGGCAGGTAGGACCGGTACACCGGGAACGCCACGAGCAGTTGGGTGAGCGCGTCCGCGATGCCGTCCAGGACGATGCCGGCCAGGTCGACGCCGTCGACGTCGGCCAGCCGCGCCATCCGCAGCACCTCGGCCCGCAGGATGGTCGTGGCCACCAGCCGCTTGCCGGCCTCGACGTGCTCGTCGAACGAGCGCTCGTCGCCGGTGAGTTCGCGGTAGATCGTGTCCTGCGCCCGTTCAGCCGCCGGATCGATCAACACGTTCGTCACCTCGGCCAGCGCGTCGTAGCCGGTCGTACCGGCCACGGGCCACGAGCTCGGCAACGTCTCGCCGGGCTCGAGGATCTTCTCGACCAGCAGCCACGCATCCGGCGCGCACGCACGCAGCCGCCGCAGGTAGGCCAGCGGATCGACCAGCCCGTCCGGATGATCCACCCGAACTCCGGCCACCCCGTCCTCGCGCA
>DASXYE010000012.1:0-1820 GCA_036502695.1 Jatrophihabitantaceae bacterium | reverse complement strand
AGCCCCGGCATCATCACGTCCAGGATCACGCAGTCGGGATGCTCGGTCTGCATCATGCGCAGGGCGGAGAAACCGTCGTTCGCCGCGACCGTCGTGTAGCCGTAAGCCTGAAGCACGTCGCAGACCAGGCGCCGCACCGCGGTGTCGTCATCGACGACGAGAACTTTGCTGATCGCCACCGGCTTGCCTTTCCGCTGCAGACGTCGGATTCCCCGACATGTGACAGATCGACCCAATGAGGGTCATGGCTGGCCACCCGGACGGGTGATCGACGTTGCGGCAGGTGGCCTAATTGCCCGCTGGTACAACCGGGCCAGGGCCGCTGGGATCCTGAGGGCTCGCGAGCAACTCGCGGGTGCGTTCGACATCCCGCGCGATCTGCTCCACGAGTGCCTCCGAGGTCGTGTAACGCTCCGTCGCCCGTAGCCGCTCGACGAAGTCCAGCGAGACGTGCTCCCCATACAGATCCCCGTCGAAGTCGAGGACGAACGCCTCGACCCGGCGCTCGCGGCCCGAGAACGTCGGGTTGGTGCCGATGGAGATCGCCGCCGGCATCGGCGGACCGCCCGGCTCCTCGCGGAAGTGGCCGGCGTAGATGCCGTCAGCGGGGACGGCGGCGTACGGGGTCGTTGCCAGATTTGCCGTAGGAAAGCCCAGCTCACGGCCCCGACGATCGCCGCGAACCACGATCCCTTCGACCCGGTGGGGGCGGCCGAGGGCCCGGGCGGCGGCAACCACATCACCCCCGGCAACGCAGGACCGGATGTATGTCGAGCTGATCGCCGACTCGGCACCGTCATGATCACCCAGCAGTGGCACGCCCTCGACCGAGAAGCCGAAGGTGCGCCCGCTGCGGGCCAGGCTCTCGACGTTGCCGGCGGCCTTGCGGCCGTAGGTGAAGTTCTCTCCGACGACCACCGCGCTGGCGTGCAGGGCGTCGACCAGCACCTCGTGGACGAACTCGTCGGGTCCCAACCGGCTGAAATCCAGCGTGAACGGCAGCACGCACAGCACGTCGACGCCGAGGCCCTCGAGCAGATCGGCCTTGAATCCCGGCGGTGAGAGCACCGCAGGATGCGAACCGGGGCGCAGGACCTCGCTCGGGTGCGGGTCGAACGTCACGACGACGGATGGCTGCCCCACCTCGCGGGCCCGTTCGACGGCCCGGCCGATGATCTTGCGGTGCCCGAGATGCACGCCGTCATAGACCCCGATGGTCACGACGCAGCGGCCCCACCCGGTCGGGGTGGCGGACAGTCCGCGCCAGCGCTGCACGCCGTTCAGCCTGCCAGACGGCCGATGCGGCCGAGGTTCACGGGGCGGGATGCAGCACGACGAGTGGCCGAGCCAGCCCGTCGACATCCTGCACAAGGGCCAGCACCTGCCCGGCGGAATCGAAGATGCCGACCGGGTCGGGCATCCCGGTGGCCGGCAACGGACGTCCGTAGCGGATGTCGGTCGCCCCAGCGTCGTCGACCTCGCGCCGGGCGAACATCGCCCCCACGGCGTCGCCGAGCGCCAGCAGCGTCAGCTCCTGGCCGAGTTCCTCGAGAGTGTGGGCGTCGGCCAAGGTGAAGCTGCCGACCCTGGTGCGGCGCAGCGCCGTCAGGTGTCCACCGCAGCCGAGCAGCTCGCCCAGGTCACGGGCCAGGGCGCGGATGTAGGTGCCTGAGGAGCAGGCGACGATCACGTCCAGCGCGTCGGCCCGCCGTGCCAGCACGTCGAACCGCTCGACATTGACCTTCCGGGCGTCCAGTTTCACGTCCTCGCCCGCCCGCACCCGGGCATACGCCCGTACCCCGCCGACCTTGATCGCGCTG
>DASXYE010000011.1:0-12202 GCA_036502695.1 Jatrophihabitantaceae bacterium | reverse complement strand
GCCGTTGTCGCCGACAAGCCGGAGAAGGCGGCTGCCCCTGCGGGCGGCGGCATGCCCGGCGGCGGGGACATGGACTTCTAAGTCCGAACACCAAGACAAGGGCGGTCCCGTTCGCGGGGCCGCCCTTCGTCGTCCCTTGCGCGTCCGTTCGCGGGGTCGTCCGCGCTTCGACGTGTTATGACCTCGCGAAGCGCGGACAACCCTGGCGGCAACCGGTCGCGGGTAGCTGCAACGCTCGACGCAGGATGGGTGTCTTCCCTGGTGCATCGTTCATGTGGAGGAGGGGTCATGCGGATCTTGTGGGTAGCGGTGGGCATCGCGACGGCCGTTGTGGTCGCCGGGTGCACATCTAGTACGGCTGGGTCGGGTCCGACCGGGCCGACGACATCGGCCGCGTCCAGCTCCGTCTCGACACCTGCGACGGCGTCCGCGTCCAGCCCGGGCGCATCGTCGAGCGCCCCGGTCACGTCCGCGACGTCGCAGCCGTCGTCCGCACCGGCCGGGGCTGCGGCTACGGCGAAGGTGGTCGTGCGACCGGTGAATCGGGCCGGGCAGCTGAGCCCGGGGTTCTCGGCCGTGCCCGAATCGGGCGACCCGGTCGAGTGCGATCGGCACTACGCATCGCCGGTAGCGGTCGACGCCGGGATCATCGAGTGCGGGGACACCGCGCTCTACGGGGTCGCGTGCTGGCCGGTGGTCAGGTACGCGACCGCGCTGTGCTACCGGGATCCGTTCGGCCGGCAGCTCGCGCAGATCGCGGCCCAGTTCGTGACGAGGCTGCCGGTCACGCACCAGCCGGCGGTGCCGTTCGGGCTCGAGCTCGACAACGGCGAGCACTGCAAGGTCCGCGACGGCGGGGCCTGGTCCAAACCGGAGCAGCAACCGTCCTACGTCGGCTACTACATGTGCGGCTCCCAGGACGCGGTCTGGGGACCGGGGAACGACTACAAGACAGGTGGCATCAACCAGTCGAGTCCACAGTGGACGGTCATCGTCGGGGCCTCGTCGGGTGAAGGGGCGCTCGTGCGACACCGGGTCGTCACGGCGGCCTTCGTGGGGATGGCCGGCTGAGCGTGCGCCGAGTTCGGCCTAGCCGAGGCGTTCGTCGACGTAGCACCAGCGCCAGGCCTCGCCCGGCTCGATGCTGCGCATGACCGGATGGCTCACATCGGCGAAGTGTTTCGCCGCGTGGTTGCCGATCGACGAGTCGCAGCAGCCGACGTGCCCGCAGCTCAGGCACAGCCGCAGGTGCACCCATTGCATGCCTTCGCGCAGGCATTCCTCGCAGCCTTCGGGGGTGCGCGCGACGGCGACGTGCGGCGCGGCCTGCAGGTGCTCGCACTCGCCGTCCTGCTGCGGCGGAGCCACCAGTTCGGCGTCGAGCCGTTGGTCGGCGTCCTCGACCCGGTCGAGCATCGACTCCTCGAGGTCGACGGCGGCCATGGCGGCCCGCAGCACCTCGTCGTCGATCAGCCCGGTGTCGCGGGCGGACAGGATGCGTTCGCGCTCGGCCTGCAGCATCTGCGTGCGCAGCCGGCGATACGCGGCCGACGGCGGCTCGAGCTCGTATACCGGACGGCCCAGCCGCTCCCAGGCGGTGTTGCTGCGCTTGTTCGTCCGGTTGTGCAGCTGCTCGATGATCTCGGGCGGATCGTCGGGAGTGCGGATCTCGTCGAGCCGGGCCGCCCCGGCGCGAGCCGCGTCGCTGATCAGTCCGGCGTACTGCAGGGCGTCCTCGGCCGCGCTCGGCGCGGGCAGCTTGAGCCGGCGGATCAGCCAGGGCAGCGTCATCCCCTGGATGAGCAGCGATCCGGCCACCACGGCGAACGCCGCCAGTCGCAGGGCGTCGCGCGCGGGCGTCTCTTCCGGCAGCAGGAACACGGCCGCCAGCGTCACCACACCGCGCATGCCGGCCCAGGAGACGACGGCGCTGGCCGGCCAGCTCCAGGCGACCTCGCGCATCCGGGCGGTGCCGTGGTGGTAGATCGCGGCGATGGCGAACGTCCAAACAATACGCGCCAGTACGGTGACGGCCAGGGCGACCAGACAGCAGCGTACGGCGTTCGGCCAGTTCCGGATGCCGTCGAGAATTCCCCGTAACTGCAAGCCGATCAGCATGAAGACGGCGTTCTCGAGCAGGAACTGCACGGTGCGCCAGTTCGTGTTCTCGGCGATGCGCGACGCGGCGGTCTGCAACTTCGGTGACTTGTGCCCGAGCAGCACGCCGGTGACCACCACGGCCAGCGCCCCGGACCCGTGGCTGGCCTGCGCCGGCAGGAACGCGATGTACGGGGCGACGAACGACAAGGTCGTGTCGAGTACGGGGTCGCGGATGTGCTTGCGGACCAACCCCAGCACGAACGCGGCCACCAGACCGATCGCGACCCCGCCGCCGGCGGCGATGACGAAGTCGACGACGACGGTGCCACCGATCGTCTTGCCCTTGATGGCAGCGATGGCGGTGGTCAACGCGACCAGGGCGGTGGCATCGTTGACGAGGCTCTCGCCTTCGAGGATCGAGACAATGCGCCGGGGCATGCCGACCCGCCGGGCGATGGTGGTGGCCGCCACCGCGTCGGTCGGTGCCACCACCGCACCCAGCGCGAACGCCGCGGCGAGCGACAGCGTCGGCACCGCCCACCACACGGCCAGCCCCACCCCGAACGTGGTGAACGCGACCAGCCCCACCGACAAGAAGGCGATGGATTCGCGGTTGGCCCGGAAGTCCACCAGGGACGTCCGGATCGCCGCCGCGTAGAGCAGCGGGGGCAGCAATCCGACGAGGATCAGGTCCGGGTCGAGCTCGACGCGCGGCACGCCGGGGATGTAGGACGCGATCACCCCGGCCGCGACGAGCAGCACGGGGGCGGGCCACCCGTAGCGGCGCGACGCCCCGGCCACGACGGCCACGGTGATGACCAGGCCGAGGATCTCCAGCGTCGCGTGCACCCGCACATTCTGCCTGGAATCTCAGCCGGTTTTGGCCGGACGAGCCGCGCTACGCGGTCCGTCCGGCCAAAACCGGAATGACCACCAGGGGTCAGGCGGCCTTCATGGGGCGCCCGGCCTGGATCCACAGCTGGCGGGCCAGCACGGCCGTGTCGGTGTCGTCGGTGAAGAAGCCGTCCACGCCCAGTGAGTAGTACAGCTGGTCCTCGGCGAGGGCGTTGCCGTAGTCGGCCGGGTTCGCGTCGCTGCGGAAGTCGGCCGGCAGGAAGCTGTTCTCGTTGCGGAACGTGTACGGCGTGACCAGCAGCCCGACGTAGTGGGCGTCGCGCACCAGCGAGGTCGGCGGCAGCAGGTGACGCCGGCGACGTGGGCGGACACGCTGCGCCGCGAGATGCCCTGATCCGGTTTTGGTCACCAGTCGTCATATCCGCGTACTGGTGACCAAAACCGGATCAGGCCGGCTCGCCGCGCAGCCGGGCGGCCGCCACCTCCGGGGTGACGTCGTTGATCCACACCGCGGCGCCGGACTCGGACCCGGCCAGGTACTTCAGCTTGCCGGGCGCGCGCCGGATGGTGAACACCTCGACGGCGAGGTGCCAGACGTCCCGGTGAGAGTGCACCGGCGCCTGCTGCCAGCCCGAGATGTAGGGCGTGGGGCCGTCGCCGAACAGCCGGTCGAACCGCCGCAGCACGTCCAGGTAGATGCCGGCGAGATCATCGCGTTCCTCGGACGTCAGCGACGGCAGGTCCGGGACGTGCCGGTGCGGGACGAGCCGCACCTCGTACGGCCACCGCGCGCTGAACGGCACGTGCGCCGTCCACAGCGCCGACTCGGCGACCACCCGGACGCCGGCCGCCCGCTCGGCCGCGACGACCGCGCACTGCAGGCAACCGCCGTGCTCGTCCTGATACGACTGCGCCGCCTCGGCGGCCCGCTCGAACCGGGACGGCACGAACGGGTACGCGTAGATCTGCCCGTGCGGGTGGGTCAGCGTCACGCCGATCTCCTCGCCGCGGTTCTCGAAGCAGAACACGTACTCGACGCCGTCCAGGCGACTGAGCTCGGTGGTGCGGTCGGCCAGCGCGTCGATCACCGTCCGGGCCCGGGACGGGGCGAGCTGCGCGAAGGACAGGTCGTGGTCGCTGGTGAAGCACACGACCTCGCAGCGGCCGATGCCCGGCGCCGACCGGAACGGGAACTCGTCGATGAGCGGATCCGACAGGGCTCCGGCAGCGGCCATCGTCAACGACGGGAAGCGGTTCTCGAACACGACGACGTCGTAGTCGTCGGCCGGGATCTCGGTCAGCCGCCCGTTGCGGGACGGATCGAGCGGGCAGTCGCTGGTCGGCGGCTTGTAGGTGCGCGACTGGCGGTGCCCGGCGACGACGGCCCAGTCGCGAAACAGCGGATCCCACCGGATCTGCGAGGACGTCGCGGTGTCGGGCAGGTCGCGGCGGTCGACCGCGCTGCGATCGACGTCGGGCTGCTCGTCGTAATAGAACAGCTCGCGGCCGTCCGCGAGCTTCGTCGATTGCCGGTAGGTCATGCTGGCTCGGGCGCGACCAGGATCAGCTCGTCCACGGCGTCGTCCAACGTTGCGCGGGCGTCGGCGGGTAATGCCTCGTCGGTGATCACGATGTCGGCGGCGGACAGCGGCCCGAAGTCGGCCAGCCCGACCATGCCCCACTTCGTCGAGTCGGCCAGCACGATCACCTGCCGGGCGCTGGAGATCAGGGCCCGGTTCGTCTCGGCCTCGGCCAGGTTCGGGGTGGTCAGCCCGGCGTTGCCGTCGAAGCCGTGCGCGCCGAGGAACAGTTGGTCGACGTGCAGCGAGCGGATCGTCAGGTCGGCCACCGGCCCGACCAGGGCGGCGCTCGGGGTGCGCACGCCGCCGGTCAGGATGACGGTCTGCTGGGTCGGATCGCCCAGCGAGGCGATGGTGTCGGCGACGGTGGTGGAGTTGGTGACGACGGTGAGCCCGCGTACCGACGCCAGGTGCTGGGCCATCGCCCAGGTGGTGGTGCCGGCCGAGAGCGCGATCGCCGTGCCGGGTTTGACGAGGGCGGCGGCCCGCGCCGCGATGGCCCGCTTGGCTGGCTGCTCGAGCGCGCGCTTGGCTTCGAAGCCGGGCTCCTCGGTGACGTTGCCGGACAGCACCGCGCCGCCGTGCACCTTCTGCAGGACGCCGTCGGAGGCGAGCTGTTCCAGGTCGCGACGTACGGTCATGTCCGAGACGCCGAGCAGGTCGGTCAGCTCGCTGACCCGCACCCCCCCGGTGCGGCGAAGCTCGTCGAGGATCAACGCCTGACGCTGACGTGCGAGCATTCGTCGACCCTCCGGGGAACATCCGGCACCGTGTGACTACCGCCCTAGCACTTTCCAGCACACTCTAACAAAAGTCAACAACATCGCGCAGGCTAGCGCAGGCCCGGTCCGGAGCTACGTCAGGGCCACCCAGGAGGCTCCGCCGTCGCCGGTCGCGAACACCTCGGGACGGGTCGAGCAGCCCCGTTTCGCGTGCGTGCAGCCGGCCACGTCGACGCGCGCCAGCCCCGCCGTCGCCGTGACGAACATCAGCGTGGTCGGCGGCGCCGGTAGCCCCTTCGCGGACACGCTGCGAGCCGTCCCACCCTGGACGACACGCAGTCGCGGGCTGACCGCGTCGGCGATCACGACCGCGCCGTCCGGGCGCTGGACGACGGCCACCGTCGTGCCGGCGCCGACGTTGCCGCTGAGCGCGACGCCGCCCACCCGGCGGGCCGTCCGCGCGTCGTAGTCGTAGAGGTCGACCCGGGGTGGACGCCCGTGTGTGGTCACCGGGACGAGCAGGCCCCCGTCGGGCCGGGTGGCCGCCGCCCCGAAACTCGGCACTCGGGGGTTGACGTCGGTGGCCGGCACCACCGGTCCGGCGATCGGCTGCGGCGTCCACGTCGCGCCGGTGGCGTCGCCGACGAAGAACCGCGACGACAGCGCCCCACCGCTGAGCACCAGGCGGTCACGCCACCAGGACAGCTGCCCGGACGCCGGCGCCTGGTTCGGCACCCACCGCGGCGCGACCAGCACGCTGGCCTGCGCGACGGCGCCGGCCGACGACGGCGCGTCGAGCATGAGCGCCAGGCGCCGGCCGTCCGGGCTGAGCGCCAGGTCGACGCCGGCGATCTCGGGCAGGTCCGTGGCGTCGGTGATGTGCCGGTGCTGCCACGACCGGCCGGCGTCGTGGCTCGTGTCCAGCGCGACGCTGGTGCCGTCGACGGTGGCCGCGTAGACGTCCTGGTCGTGCGCCGCGACGGCGGTCGGATCGGCCGGGGGATGGGGCAGCGCGATCGTCGTCCACCGAGCGCCGTTGAGGGCGTAGACCGCATTGCGGTTCGGCACGGTCACGGCGGTGGCGATCACGGCGGGACGCGTCGGCGATGGCGTTGCCGTCGGGGTCGACGGCTCGGGATGCTGTCGGGCCGAGGTGCACCCCGCGATCAGGGCGACCGCAGCGAGTGCCGCGACCAGGGCCGGGACGGCGCTGCGGCGCTGGGACATTCAGCCGATATTGCCAGCGGCTGAATCAGCGCGCGCGACGAGATTCGATCCGCGTACGGGCTCGGCCGGTGGCCCGGCTGCGCGAGTACGCCTCGCCGGTGACTGCCCCGCCGGCGAGCAGGCTGGCCACCGGCAGCGTCGCCGCGCCGAGAGCCACGGCGTCCTTGCCCAGGGCCGCCTCGACGATCTCGACGTGGCTGAACGGCAACCGCAGCGCGTGCTTGCCGGCCGCCCGGCGGATGCGGCTCAGCAACCGATCGGTCAGTGCCTCGCCCAGCCAGCCGCCGACGACCACCCGCTGCGGATTGAACAGGTTGACCAGGTCGGCGATGCCGGCGCCGAGGTAGTCGACGGTCTCGGCGATCACCGTGCGGGCCGCGGTGTCGTCCGACCCGGCGGTCAGGATGTCGGCGATGCGCTGTTCCAGTTCGACCGAGCGGACCCGTCGGCGGCGGCCCCGCAACTCGTCGTAGCGGCCGGCGATCGCCCCGGCGCCGACGTAGGCCTCGAGGCAGCCGCGGGCACCGCACCGGCACGGCCGGCCGTCGATGCTCGCGGTGGTGTGCCCCCACTCGCCCGCGCTGCTCGTCGCGCCGCGGTACAGCTCGCGGTTGCTAACGATGCAGGCGCCGGCGCCGATACCGAGCAGCACGATGATCGCGTCGTCGACGTCGTGCGCCGCGCCGAACCACTTCTCGGCCTGGCCCAGCGTCTTGGCGCCGTTGTCGATCAGGATGGGCAGGTCGGTGCCCCGCCGCAGCATCGCCTCGAGCGGTACCGCGTCCCAGCCGATGCTCTGCCCATGCACGATCTCGCCCTGCGGGTTGTGCTCGACCAGGCCCGGCACCGCGACGCCCACGCCGAGGATCCGGTCTGGGTCGACGTCGGCCTCCGCGGTGACGGCGCGGATGCCGTCGAGCATGTGCGCGACCGCCTCGTCCGCCGTCGGGTGCTCGTCGCTGGCCGTCGACACGTGCCGCGCCCGCAGCTGCATGCCCAGGTCGAACAGCTCGACCAGGAACGCCGACTCGCCCATGTCGACCCCGATGACGTACCCGTACTCGGGGTTGACCTGCAACAGCCCGCGGGGCCGCCCGCCGTTGGAGTCCTCGAGGCCCACCTCTTCGACGACCCGTTGCCGCAGCAGCGCGCCGACCAGGTTGCTGACGCTGGCCAGGCTCAGCCCGGAGTGGTCGGCGATCTCCTGCCGGGTCAGCGGCCCGTTGAGGTAGACGTCCCACAGGGCCCGCGACTGGTTGCCGCTGCGCAGATCGCGCACGGTCGTCGTCTTGGGCGTCCTGGCCATGGCTGGGTGGTCCCTCCGTCCGGATCGTCGGTGCGAGTGCACCATACTTCAACCCCTGAAAAAAGTCGTACGTGACCGATCGTGCAACATTCGGCGGCGTGGGGCCGCCGAAAGTTGCACAATCCCCGCCCGCCGACATGATCAGGTAACGGAAAGGACACGAAGGTGGCTGCGGCGTTGACCCGGGGTCGCCCGGCGACGACATTATTCACGGCTTATAGGAAAGCGTGAACATACTGCTTGACGTCTCCGACCGCGCCGCCGATCGGCCCCGCGACGCCCTCATCGGGAAGGAACGCTCGTGCGATCCAGGCTTTTCACCGCAGCGATCACCACGACTCTGCTGGCGGTCACGCTCGCGGCCTGCAGCAGCAGCAAGAAGGACGGCGGCGGTAAGGACGACCATCCGACGCTGACGTACTGGGCGAGCAACCAGGGCACCAGCCTGGAGAACGACAAGCAGATCCTGCAGCCGCACCTGGACGCGTTCCAGAAGCAGACCGGCATCAAGGTCAACGTCGAGGTCGTGCCCTGGTCGGACCTGCTCACCCGCATCCTCGGCGCGGCGACGTCCGGCAAGGGCCCGGACGTGCTGAACATCGGCAACACCTGGTCGGCGTCACTGCAGGCCACGGATGCGTTCACCCAGTTCGACGACGCCGCGATGGCCAAGATCGGCGGTAAGGATCGCTTCCTGTCCGGCAGCCTGTCGGCCACCGGGGCGCCCGGCAAGCCGCCGACGGCGGTGCCGTTGTACAGCCTGGCTTACGGTCTGTACTACAACAAGAAGGACTTCGCCGCGGCCGGTATCGCCAAGCCGCCGGCGACGTGGACCGAGCTGGTCGCCGACGGCCAGAAGCTGACCAAGAGCGGTCACTGGGGACTGTCCATCGAAGGCGGCAGCGTCAGCGAGAACATCCACGCGGCGTTCACGCTCAGCCAGCAGCAGGGCGGCTCGTTCTTCGACGACAGCGGCAAGGCCACGTTCAACACCCCGCAGAACGTCGCCGCCATCAAGCAGTACATCGACCTCATCCAGAAGGACAAGATCACCAACCCGAGTGACGCCGAGTACTCGAAGGGCACCGAGGCGCTCAGCGACTACGCCACCGGCAAGTCGTCGATGGTGATCTGGCAGGCGTCGGCGGGATCGTTGAAGCAGCTCGGCATGAACGCCGCCGACATCGGTGTCGCGCCGGTGCCGCTGCCCGACCCGATGCCCAGCGGCGGCAAGAAGGTCACCAGCATCGTCGCCGGCATCAACCTGGCGGTGTTCAAGGGTTCCAAGCATCAGGACGCCGACCTGCAGTTCGTGAAGTACATGACCAGCACGCCGGTGCAGCAGGCGCTGAACAAGACGTACGGCTCGCTGCCGACCGTCAACGACGCCTACAGCGATCCGGCATTCCAGACCGACGCCGTCAAGACGTTCAAGGACATCCTGAGCAACACCGCGGCGCCGATGCCGGCCGTCGCGCAGGAGAGCCAGTACGAAACGCTCGTCGGCACCGCGATGAACAACCTGTTCGCCGACGCGGCAACCGGCAAGAGCGTGACCGATGCCGACATTGCCAAGGCGCTGGACGCCGCCCAACAGCAGCTCACCAGCTGAGGCAGCACATTGGTCGACACGATCGAGCGATCGGCCCCGGCGGCGGCCCGCGATCAACCGCGGCCGCCCCGGCGCCGACGTCCGAGGCGTGAGGCGCTTCCGTACCTGCTGCTCGCCCCGGCGATCCTGTTCGAGCTGCTGATCCACATCGTCCCGATGGCGGTCGGTGTGTACATCAGCCTGCTGCGGCTGACCCAGTTCTACATCCACGACTGGCGGCACGCGCCGCACGCCGGCGCGGCCAACTACCGGGTGGCGCTGAACTTCGACCACTCCATCGGCAAGTCGCTGCTGCACTCGTTCTGGGTCACCGTCGCCTACACGCTGCTGGTGCTGGTGATCTCGTGGGTGTTCGGGCTGGCCGGGGCGGTGTTCACCCAGCACTCGTTCCGCGGCCGCGGTCTGGTGCGGACGGCATTCCTCATCCCGTACGCGTTGCCGATGTTCGCCGCGGTGATCACCTGGAACTTCATGCTGCAGCGCGACACCGGCGCGGTGAACCACATCCTGGTGGACCAGCTGCACGTCGCGCACAACCGGCCGTTCTGGCTGATCGGGCCGAACAGCTTCGTGTCGCTGGTGATCGTGGCGGTCTGGCGCAACTGGCCGTTCGCGTTCCTGGTCATTACAGCCGGGCTGCAGAGTATTCGGACCGACCTGTACGAGGCGGCCGCCCTTGACGGCGCCGGCGTCATCGGCCAGATCCGCTACGTCACGCTGCCGATGCTGCGTCCGGTGAACCGGGTGCTGATCCTGGTCTTGTTCCTGTGGACGTTCAACGACTTCACCACGCCGTACACGCTGTTCGGCAAGTCGGCGCCGCACCAGGCCGACCTGATCTCCATCCACATCTACCAGAGCTCGTTCGTGACCTGGAACTTCGGCACCGGGTCGGCAATGTCCGTGCTGCTACTGGGATTCCTGCTCGTCGTGACCGCGGGATACCTGTCCGCGTTCCGGGGAAGGAGCGACGACTATGCGTGAACCCACGTGGTTCCGGTGGACCCGCCGGATCGGGATTGCCCTGCTGCTGCTGTTCTCGCTGCTGCCCGTGTACGTCATGCTCACCACGTCGCTGAAGCCGCTGCGGGACGTGCAGGGCAGCTTCCGGTGGTGGCCCAGCCACATCACCATCCGGCCGTTCTTCGACATGTGGAGCACGATCCCGCTCGCCCGCTACTTCGTGAACAGCCTGATCGTGTCGTGCGTCGCGTCGGCGGCGTCGGTGGTCATCGCGCTGCTGGCCGCCTACGCGGTGAGCCGCTACCGCTTCCACGGCCGGCAGGCGTTCTCGTTCATCGTGCTGTCGACGCAGATGTTCCCGGGCATCTTGTTCCTGCTGCCGCTGTACGTGATCTTCGTCGACCTCGGCAACTCGACGGGCATCCAGCTCTACGACAGCCGGCTCGGGCTGATCATCACCTACCTGACGTTCACGTTGCCGTTCTCGATCTGGATGCTGGTCGGCTACCTCGACTCGATCCCGCGCGAGCTCGACGAGGCGGCCAAGGTCGACGGCAACGGCCCGATGGGCGCGTTCATTCGGGTGGTCATCCCGGCGGCCCGGCCCGGCATCATCGCCGTCCTCATCTACGCGTTCATGACGGCGTGGGGCGAGGTGCTGTTCGCGTCGGTGCTCACCGACGACAACACCCGAACCCTGGCGGTCGGCCTGCAGGGCTATGCCACCCAGAACAACGTGTACTGGAACCAGATCATGGCCGCGTCGCTGACCGTCAGCGCGCCGGTCGTCATCGGATTCCTGCTGTTGCAGCGATTCCTCGTTGCCGGGCTGACCGCCGGATCGATCAAGTGAGTACGGAGACGACATGACCAACCCTTTTGCGCTGCCGGCGGACTTCGTCTGGGGCGTCGCGACGGCGGCCGTCCAGATCGAAGGCGCCCTCGCCGAGGACGGCCGGGGACCCTCGATCTGGGACGACTTCACCCGCGTGCCGGGCGCCATCGCCGGCGGTGACACCGTCGAGACGGTCAGCGACTCGTACCGCCGGTGGCCCGAGGACCTCGACCTGCTGCGCCAGCTCGGCGTCGGCGCGTACCGGTTCTCGATCGCGTGGCCGCGCGTGCAGCCGACCGGGTCCGGCGCGGTGAATGCGGCCGGGCTCGATCACTACGACCGGGTGGTCGACGACCTGCTCGCCGCCGGCATCCGCCCGTTCGTGACGCTGTACCACTGGGACCTGCCGTCGGCGCTGCAACACGCGGGTGGCTGGGTGGCGCGCGACACGGCGCAGCGCTTCGCCGACTACGCGGCCGTGGTGGGCGCCCGCCTCGGCGACCGGGTGGCCGACTGGACGACGATCAACGAGCCGCTGTGCGTGGCCTGGCTCGGCCATCTCGAGGGGCGGATGGCGCCCGGCATCCGCGACTGGCGCAGCGCCGTGCGGACGTCCTACCACCTGCTGCTGGCGCACGGCCTCGGTGCGCAGGCGCTGCGGGCGGCGGCGGCGCGTCCCGCGTCGATCGGGCTGGTGGCCAACCTGAGCCAGTGCGAGCCGGCGACGCCGTCGGCGGAGGATGTCGCCGCCGCCTGGCGGGCCGACGGGCACACCAACCGCTGGTGGCTGGATCCCTTGTACGGCAAGGGTTTCCCGTCCGACATACGGTCGCTGTACGGGATCGAGCTGCCGGAGCAGCCGGGCGACCTGGACGTGATCACCACGCCCACCGACTACCTCGGGCTGAACTACTACTTCCGGCAGAAGATCGCCGCTGATCCGACTGTGGCCACGCTGGGGTACCGGCAGGTGCCGGTGGCCGGCGCCCCGACGACGGCGCT
>DASXYE010000010.1:0-21058 GCA_036502695.1 Jatrophihabitantaceae bacterium | reverse complement strand
GGTAACCGGCTCCGGCTCGGCGGGCATCCCGTCGAAGTACGGCGGCTTGCGCACATACGTCGACTTGGCGTCCCACTCGAATGTGTTGCCACTGGGGGTTGGCAGATTGCGCCACCGGTCGTCGCCCTTGAACACGTCGGCGTAGTCGCGGGTGAACATCTCGCTGGCGATGGCCTCGTCGACCACCCGCTGGACCTCGGCCGCCGAGGGCCAGAGGTCGTGCAAATAAACGGGATTCCCGTCGGAGCCGGTACCGAGGGGTTCGGTGGTGATGTCGATGTCCATCGAACCGGCCAGCGCGTAGGCGACGACCAGCGGGGGAGACGCGAGGTAGTTCATCTTCACGTCGGGGTTGATGCGGCCCTCGAAGTTGCGGTTGCCCGACAGCACGCTGACCACGGCCAGGTCGGCGTCGTTCACCGCGGCGGAGATCTCGTCGGGCAGCGGTCCCGAGTTGCCGATGCAGGTCGTGCAGCCGTAGCCGACGAGGTTGAAGCCGAGCTTGTCGAGGTAGGGCGTCAGGCCGGCCCGGTCGTAGTAGTCCATGACGACCTTCGACCCGGGCGCCAGCGTCGTCTTGACCCACGGCTTGCGAGTGAGCCCGCGCTCGACGGCGTTCTTCGCGAGCAGCGCCGCGGCCACCATCACCGACGGGTTCGAGGTGTTGGTGCACGAGGTGATCGCGGCGATGGCGACGGCGCCGTGGTCGATCACGCACGACGAGCCGTCGGCCAGCGTGACCTCGGTCGGACGCGACGTGCGCCCGTTCGCCCCCGCGGCGGCCGAGGGCACCGTGGCGCGCTCGCTGAAGCTCGGCACGTCCGAGGCGGGGAACGACTCGTCCTCGGCCTCGTCGTGCGCGTCCTGCACCGACGACGTGTACGCGCCGAGTGCCCCGCGGA
Organism: Jatrophihabitantaceae bacterium; assembly: GCA_036502695.1. Classification (GTDB taxonomy): domain Bacteria; phylum Actinomycetota; class Actinomycetes; order Mycobacteriales; family Jatrophihabitantaceae; genus DASXRA01. Next base: position 20,156 of record DASXYE010000010.1, on the reverse strand, counting down.
ACATGGGCTTGGCGCTCTTGAGCGGCACCCGGTCCTGCGGGCGCTTCGGGCCGGCCAGCGACGGTTCCACAGTGGACAGTTCGAGCTCGAGCGTCTCGGAGAACTGCGGCTCGACGGTGTCGTCGTGCCACAGGCCGTTCGTCTTGGCGTAGGTCTCGACGAGAGCGACCTGGTCGTCGGCGCGGCCGGTGAAACGCAGGTAGCGCATGGTCTCGTCGTCGATCGGGAAGATCGCGCAGGTCGAGCCGTACTCCGGGCTCATGTTGCCGATGGTGGCCCGGTTGGCCAGCGGGACGGCGGCCACACCGGGGCCGTAGAACTCGACGAACTTGCTCACCACGCCGTGCTTGCGCAGCATCTCGGTGATCGTCAGCACCAGGTCGGTAGCCGTCGACCCCTCGGGCAGTTCGCCGGTCAGCTTGAAGCCGACGACGCGAGGGATGAGCATCGAGACGGGCTGGCCGAGCATCGCCGCCTCGGCCTCGATGCCGCCGACGCCCCAACCCAGCACGCCCAGGCCGTTGACCATCGTGGTGTGCGAGTCGGTGCCGACGACCGTGTCGGGATAGGCCAGTCCGTTGCGGGCGAAGATCACCCGGGCCAGGTATTCGATGTTGACCTGGTGCACGATGCCGGTGCCGGGCGGCACCACCTTGAACTCGTCGAACGCCGTCTGGCCCCAGCGCAGGAACTGGTAGCGCTCGCGGTTGCGCTGGTATTCGAGTTCGACGTTGCGGGCGAACGAGTCGGGTGCGCCGAACAGGTCGGCGATGACCGAGTGGTCGATGACCAGCTCGGCGGGGGAGAGCGGGTTGATGCGGGCCGCGTCGCCACCGAGATCGCGCACCGCCTCGCGCATCGTCGCGAGGTCGACCACGGCCGGGACGCCGGTGAAGTCCTGCATCACCACCCGGGACGGGCTGAACTGGATCTCGGTATCGGGTTCGGCGTCCGGCTTCCAGTTCGCGAGCGCCTCGATCTGCGCTGTCGTGACGTTCACGCCGTCCTCGGTGCGCAGCAGGTTCTCGAGCAGCACCTTGAGGCTGAACGGCAACAGCGCGGCGCCGTCGATCTGATCGAGGCGGAAGTAGTCGTAGGACGAGCCGGCGACATCGAGCGTCGCCCGGGATCCGAAGCTGTTCTTGCTCTCTGCAGGCACCGCGAGCTCCTTCGCACGAAATCTCTCGACGTCAAGATATCACCACGGCGGTTGACCGCCTCAGCCTGGCACAATGACTAGGTGACGGTCAGCGAGCTGGTAGCCGAGGCCCGCCGGGTGACCGTCCTGACCGGCGCCGGAGTGTCCACCGATTCGGGTATCCCCGACTTCCGCGGTCCGGACGGGCTGTGGACCCGCAATCCCGACGCGCAGCGCTACGTCGACTTCGATCTGTACCGCAGCGATCCCGAGGTACGCCGCGAGTCGTGGCGGCGCCGGGCCGCGCATCCCGCGCTGAGCGCCGAGCCGAACGCGGCCCATCGTGCGCTCGCCGGGCTGCACGAGCAGGGTCGGTTGCGCGGGTTGGTCACCCAGAACATCGACGGCCTGCACCAGCGCGCCGGCGTCCCGGACGACGTGGTCGTCGAGGTGCACGGTTCGATCCGCGACACCGAATGCCTCGGCTGCGGCGAGCGCCGTCCGATGAGCGAGGCGCTGGCCCGCGTCCACGCCGGCGAGATCGACCCGTCCTGCTCGTCGTGCGGCGGGCTGCTCAAGTCCGGCACCGTCTTCTTCGGCCAGCCACTGGATCCCGACGTTCTCGGGCGGGCCGTCGCGGCCGCGCGCGACTGCGACCTGTTCCTGGCGGTCGGGACGTCGCTGTCGGTGCAGCCGGTGGCCAGCCTGACCGGCCTGGCCGCCCAGCGCGGCGTCCCGGTCGTGATCGTCAACGCCTCGCCGACGCCCTACGACGAGGTCGCCGCCGCGGTCGTTCGCGAGCCGATCGGCGAGGTGCTGCCGGTGCTGCTCGCCTGAACACGCTCGGTGTGGGGGTTGCCGAAGCGGGGCCCGTCGTCCTCCTAGGCTGGATGGGTGGAGTCGACGGCGCAGGCAGACGTGCCGGTCGCCGAGCCGCCGGACCCCGACGACCGGCGCTGGCACCGCATCCGGGTCGGTGCGGCCGTCGCGTACGCGATCGCGCTGGTCGTGGTGGTGGCCCTGGCCGGCGTGCCCACCGACCGCTTCAGCTTGCTGATCATCATCCTGGCCGGCATCGGCATCCCGTGCCTGGGCCGGGGCTGGCGCGCGTTCGGCCAGGCGCTGCTCGACTGGCTGCCGTTCACTGCGGTGCTGGTCGTCTACGACGTCTCGCGCGGCATCGCCGACGGGGTCGGCCTGCCGCTGCACGTGTCCGACGTCGCGGCGGCTGATCGCGACCTGTTCGGCGGCACCGTGCCCACGGTGTGGCTGCAGCAGCACTTCCTCGATCCGGGGTCGCCGCACTGGTACGACGCTCTGGCGACGCTGATCTACACCTCGCACTTCCTCGCGACGCCCGTGGTGGCCGCCGTGCTGTGGCTACGCAGCCGCGAGATCTGGAAGGCGTTCGCGGTTCGGGTGGTCGTGCTGTCGCTGGCCGGCCTGGTGACCTACGTCCTCTTCCCGGCCGCCCCGCCCTGGTACGCCGCACGCGAGGGCGTGATCGACCCGGTGATCCGCGCGTCGTCGCGGGGTTGGCTGTGGCTGCACGTCAACCACGCCGGCAACCTGCTCAGCGAGGGCCAGGCCGCGGTCAACCCGGTGGCGGCCATGCCGTCGTTGCACACCGCGTTCGCGACCCTGATCGCGCTGTTCGTGCTGTCACATCTGCACAGCCGCTGGCGCTGGCTCGTGCTCCTGTACCCGGTGGCGATGGGGCTGTCGCTCGTGTACCTGGGGGAGCACTACGTGGTGGACCTGCTCGGCGGCGTCGTCTACGCGCTGGGCGTGCACTTCGCGATCACCGCGTGGACGCGCCGCCGCGTGCGCCGAAAGGCCGATGCGCCCGATTAGCGGCTTTTAGTAGTCCTTGGTGCTCATGTTTCTGGCGTGACTGCTGGCGCTGGTGAGACGTACGTGGCAGTCTGAGGCCTGTTGTTTTGCCAGAGGCCGGGGGCCGTCGCGAGGAGCACGACCGTGGATGCATGCCGCAGCCGACGTCTGGCTGCTCGGGCGGCCGCACTCGTGGCCGTGGTTGCGGTCACCGCCGGGCTGATGGTCGCCCCGCAGTCGGTGGCGAAGGCCGACCCCCCGAACCCGAGCAACGGCGCGCTGAAGGGTGCCGCGGCCAAGAAAGCGCAGCTGGCCGACCGGGTGGGTCAGCTGTCCGCGCAGGTCGCCGACCTGGAGAACGAGGTGGCGCAGCGTCAGGCGGCCGCCGAGCTCGCCGAGCAGAAGTACGCCCTGGCCCGGCAGAAGCTCGAGCAGGCCAAAGCCCAGGTCATCGCTACCCGGCAGCGCCAGGTGCAGGCCCAACAGGATGTAGACAAAGCGGCACAGCAATTTAGCGCGTTCGTCCGGGCCAGCTACATGAGCAGCCCGATCACCGGCCCGGCCTCCGGGCTGCTCACTGCCGACGACCCGACCGCCCTGCTGGGCCGCAGCGACATCACGGAGTACGCCGCGGCGCACCGGCTCGACATCATCGGTTCGCTGACCCGGGCGAAGGTCGCGAAGACGAATGCCACCTCGGCGGCCCGGGCCGCCGAGATCGCGCAGGCCAAGGCGAAGGACGCGGCCGAGCAGGCCCGCAATGCCGCCGAGGCCGCGCTGAGCGCCGCCCGGGCCGAGCAGCAGGCGCTGAGTGATCGGCTGGCCGCGACCCAGTCCGCGCTGACGTCGGCCCGGCTCCAGCTGGCCACCCTGACCAACCAGCGCGCCCGCTACCTGAAGTGGCAGCACGACCAGGCGGTGGCGCGGGCCAAGCGCGCGGCAGCGGAAGCCGCTGCCCGGCGGGCGGCCGAGGAGGCGGCTCGGCGGCACCAGAACTCCGGCGGCGGGTGGAACTCGAGCCCGCCGCCGCCCCCGGCCGGGGCGATCGGCGGCAGCTGGACCGCCGCGGCCGGGCAGGCCGCCGCCAACCGGGCCATGCGCTACCTGGGTATCGCGTACGCCTTCGCCGCCGGGGGCTACTACGGGCCGAGCTATGGGGTGTGCGTGTCCGGCGACGCGTGGAACGACTGCCACGTGTTCGGCTTCGACTGCTCCGGACTGGCCATGTACGCCTGGGGACCCTGGGCGCACTGGGACCACTACGCAGCCACCCAGTACGGGCAGGCCGGTTCGTACCACCCGGACTCGGGAGCGCTGATGCCCGGTGACCTGGTGTTCTGGAGCTCGAACGGCACCCAGTCCGGCATCCACCACGTGGCCATCTACATAGGCGGCGGCAACGTCATCCAGGCACCACAGAGCGGCGACATCGTGCGCGTGACCCCGCTGTGGCAGGTCGATTCGGGCTACTTCGGCGCGACCCGTCCGCTGACCTGAGCGTCGTAGTCTCGACCGTGGCTGCTCGCCGATCGCGACCTTGTGGTGGGATGCAAATTGTCCGCGTTTCGCGACGTGCGGGCGCATCCAAGCGCGGACAACTCGCCCGGACTTTGCGCAGCGAATCCTAGGCGCAGCACTAGGCGCCTACTGTGGGGGGATGCCCACGCTCGCCGACACCGACCGCGTCTTGGTCGACGCGTTCGGCCGGGTGGCCACTGACCTGCGCATCTCGCTCACCGACAAGTGCTCGCTGCGCTGCACGTACTGCATGCCGGCCGAGGGATTGCCCTGGCTGCGCAAGGCGGAACTGCTCACCGACGACGAGATCGTGCGGCTGGCCGGGCTGTTCACCACGCTGGGCGTGACGAGCATCCGGCTGACCGGCGGCGAGCCGCTGCTGCATCCGACGCTGCCCGCCCTGGTCGGCCGGCTGGCGTCGTTGCAACCGCGCCCCGAGCTGTCGCTGACGACGAACGGCATCGGCCTGGTGAACGTCGCGCCCGACCTGGTCGCCGCCGGCCTGGACCGGGTGAACGTCTCGGTCGACACCCTCGACCCCGAGCGGTTCCGCGAGCTGACCCGCCGCGACCGGCTGCCCGACGTGCTCGCCGGAGTGGCCGCCGCCGCGGCCGCCGGGCTGCATCCGATCAAGGTCAACGCCGTGCTGATGAGAGCCAGCAACCTGGACGAGGCGCCGGCGCTGCTGGGCTGGGCGCTGCGGCACGGGTACGAGCTGCGGTTCATCGAGCACATGCCGCTGGACGCCCAGCACGCCTGGACCCGCGACGCCATGGTCACCGCCGAGGAGATGCTGGCCCGGCTGGGCGACTACACGCTGCGCCCGCACGGCGCCCGCGGCACCGCCCCGGCCGAGGAGTTCGAGGTGCTGGACGGCCCGGGCGCTGCCGAGTGGGCGACCCGACCCGGACGGCTCGGGGTGATCGCCTCGGTCACCCGCCCGTTCTGCCGCGACTGCGACCGGCTGCGCCTGACCGCCGACGGCCAGCTGCGCACGTGCCTGTTCGCCCGGACCGAGACCGACCTACGTGCTCCGCTGCGGTCCGGCGCCGGCGATGCCGAGCTGGCCAGTCTGATCCGGACGGCGGTGGCCGGCAAGCAGGCCGGGCACGGCATCGACGCCGCGGACTTCGTGCAGCCGGCCCGCCCGATGTCCGCGATCGGCGGCTAGCGCCGAGTTCGGTTAGATCTCGAGGGCGAGGCCTGGCCCGGCGACGCTGAGCGGCCCCGGGTAGAGCTCGCGGGCGGCGCTGATCGCCTCGTTCGGGGCGGTGCCGGGCAGCAGGTGGGTGAGCATCAGCCGGCGGGCGCCCGCCGCGTTGGCCTGCCAGGCGGCGTCGTGCGCGGTGCTGAGCCGGCCGATGTCTGACGGATCGCCCATCTCGTCGACGTAGGATGCCTCGGCGATCAGCAGGTCGGCGTCACGGGCGAGCTCGACCACGGCCGGATCGGGGCCGCAGTCGCCGGTGTAGGCAAGGACGGCGGACGCGGTGATGCGGAATCCCGCATTGGCGACGGAGTGCGGCAGCAGGCGCACGTCGACCGCGAACGGGCCGATCATCAGCTGATCCCGATCGCCGAACGGGTGCAGGTCGTAGGTGTGGCGCCGCTCGGTGAGCATGCCGTGGTCGAGGGCGAGGACGGCGTCCAGTGCGCCGGGCAGCGCGTGCAGCGGCAACGGCGGGGCCGGATCGTCGCGTAACGCCCGGGCGCGCAGTAGCGGGTTGAGATCGGCGCAGTGGTCGGGGTGCTCGTGACTGACGAGGACGGCGTCCACCTCGGTGGCGTCGATGTGTTCGAGCAATCGGGGCAGCGTGGCGTAGCCCGGGTCGATGAGCAGCCGGAAGCCGTCGGACTCGACCAGGTAGCCGCTGCACGCCTGCCCGGCGCCGGGCCACGCACCGCAGCCACCCAGCACCGTCATGCGCATGCGGGAACGATACGCGGGAGCGCCAGCCCATTGCCGCGTGCTGTCATCGGGCGTACGGTCGGACCGCCGGTCACATTTATGGATGTTGTTCATGTAGCTGAACCATCGAGTCAACCCCGGATAACGCAATGGCGGTGAGCTGATGAAGCGATCCCTGCTGGCCTGTCTCGTCGGTCTGGTTTGTGCGGCGTCCACGCTGACGCCGGCAGCGGCCGCCGATCCATCCCCACCGAGCGGCTGCGGGGCCTGGATGAACCCGCACCGCTCGCCCGATCAGCGGGCCGACCTGGTGCTGGCGCAGATGACCATCGACGAGAAGGTGTCGATGACGCATGCGCTCTCCGACGACACGCACTCGCGGGAGACGGCAGCGATCCCGCGGCTGTGCGTGCCGCAGTTGCTGCTCAACAACGGTCCGGCCGGGGTCGGCTCGGGTGGCATCGTCCAGCCGAACACGACGGCCCTGCCGGCCCCGCTCGGGCTCGCGGCGTCGTTCGACCCGTCCACCGCGCGGGCCTACGGCGCGGTCGAGGGGCGCGAGACGAGAGCCACCGGGCGCAACGACATGGAGGGCCCGAACGTCAACATCGCCCGGACGCCGCTCAACGGGCGCACGTTCGAGGCGTACGGCGAAGATCCTTATCTGGCCGGGCAGATCGCTGCCGGCAACATCCAGGGCATCCAGTCGCAGGGCGTCATCGGCACCGTCAAGCACTACATCGCGAACAACCAGGAGGTCGACCGCGACAGCGTCAACGAGCTGATCGACGACCGGACCGAGCATGAGATCTACCTGCCGGCGTTCAACACCGCCGTGACCCAGGGCGGCAGCGGTTCGGTCATGTGCGCGAAGAACCTGGTGAACGGCGTGCACGAGTGCGAGGACCAGGCCCTGCAACAAGACGTACTCAAGGACGACTGGGGCTTCGACGGCTTCACGGTGTCCGACTTCGACTCCTGCCACGACACGGTGGGCTGCGCGACCGGCGGCCTGGACCTCGAGCTACCGGATGCGACCTTCTACGGCGACGCGCTCAAGGCGGCGGTGCTGGCCGGCACGGTGTCGATGGCCCAGCTCGACGACCACGTGCGTCGCGTCCTGGCGACGATGTTCCGGTTCGGCTTGTTCGACCGTCCACAAGGGACGGTCACGCCGATCGAGGTGGCCCGCGACGGCGCCACCGCTCGGGCAGCGGAGGAAGCCGGAACGGTGCTGCTGAAGAACTCGCACGGTGTCCTGCCGCTACAGACCGACCGGTCGGTCGCTGTCATTGGTCCGAGTGCCGCCACCGCCATGACCAATGGCGGGGGCAGCGCCGGCGTCGCGCCGCTGTACGCGGTCAGCCCGCTCGACGCGATCAGCCGACGGGGCGTCCACGTCAACTACGCGCAGGGCATGGGCCCGGTCGACCTCGGCCCGCAGCCGGCGCTGCCGACCGACACGGTCACCGCCGAGAACGGAGCGCCCGGCTGGACGGCCCGCTACTACGCCAACACCACCTGGACGGGTGAGCCGGCGCTGACCCGGGTCGAGGCCAACGTCGAGCAGGACCCGAGCGGCGGCTACCCGGCGCCGGGCCTGCCGCCCAACGGCTGGTCGGTGCGGTGGACCGCGACGTTCACCGCCCCGGTCACCGGCGACTACACGTTCAGCCTGACCAACCACGCCCGAGCCGGCCTGTACCTGGACGGCAACCAGGTGATCAACAGTGGCGGCGGCTTCCCCGGCACGACCAAGTCGGGCACGGTGCACCTCGACGGCGGCACCCAGCACGCCATCCGCGTCGACTGGGCCAAGCCGACCGGCCAGGCGATGATCGAGCTGGCCTGGACGCCGCCCGCGGACACCCCGAACATCGGCATCCAGCAGGCGGTGGCCGCCGCGAAGAAGTCCGACGTGGCCGTCGTGTTCGCCAGCAACAAGGACACGGAGGCCATCGACCGCACCGGCCTCAGCCTGCCGGGCTACCAGGACCAGCTGATCGAGGCCGTAGCCGCCGCCAACCCGCACACCGTCGTCGTGCTGAACACCGGTGGTCCGGTCACGATGCCGTGGGTGAACGACGTCGCCGGCGTGGTCGAGGCCTGGTACGCCGGCGAGGAGGACGGCAACGCCGCGGCCGCCGTGCTGTACGGCGACGTCGACCCGGGCGGCCGGTTGCCGATCACGTTCCCGAAGAGCCTGGCCGATACCCCGGCCAACACCCCGGCGCAGTACCCGGGCGTGAACGGCGTCGCCACCTACTCCGAGGGCCTCGACGTCGGCTACCGGCACTACGACGCCGCCGGTATCGAGCCGCTGTTCCCGTTCGGATACGGCTTGTCGTACACGACATTCCGACTCAGCAGCCTGGCTGTACATGGACGGGACGTCAGCGTGGACGTGCGCAACACCGGGCACCGCGCCGGCACCCAGGTCGTGCAGGTGTACGTCACCGACCCGGCGTCGGTGGGCGAGCCGCCGGTGCAGCTGAAGGGGTTCGCCAAGGTCGCGTTGCGGCCGGGGCAGCACCGGCGCGTCCAGGTCCGGTTGGACGAGCACGCGTTCTCGCACTGGGACACCGCGGCCCAGTCGTGGCGGACCACCCCGGGGCGGTACACCGTCTCAGCCGGAACGTCGTCGCGCGACCTGCCGCTGTTTGCCTCGGTGGTTCGGTAAGCGCGCCCCGCAGGAAGATCACGCCACCAACCGGATCTTCCTGCGCGGGCTGCCGCATAGGGCTGTATGCGCAGGAAGATCACGTTCCGGGGCTGATCTTCCTGCGCCGAGCCGCCGGTCGAGCCGCGTCGGCTCACATTCGATCGCGACCGAGCAAGAAGCCGCGGCGATCGAGGAAATCGGCCAGGCCGTCGGCGTGCTCGTCGCAGGCCAGCCAGTGCTTGACCCGGGCCGCGTCGTGCAGTCGCGGGTTTCGCCAGGACAGGTCCACTGTGGCCGGTTCACGGCAGCCCTTGGCCGAGCAGCGCGGGGTGTCGTCGCTGGGCTGGTCCACAGGGAGCATCTGCCGCACCGTACAGCTTCGTCCCGTACCGTAATCCGGTACGCCGCCGGCACTGCACAGCCGGTCAGCCGCTGGAAGGACCGGGAGACTTCGTGAGCGATCAGCCCCCTCGCACGCCCGCCGCCGACGCCACCGCCCTCGAACGGGTCATGTTCGAGGTCAAGCGCGTCATCGTCGGTCAGGAGCGACTGGTCGAGCGGATGATGGTCGGCCTGCTGGCGCGCGGGCACTGCCTGCTCGAAGGCGTGCCGGGCGTGGCGAAGACGCTGGCCGTCGAGACGCTGGCCCGGACGGTCAGTGGCACGTTCGCCCGGCTGCAGTTCACCCCCGACCTGGTCCCGTCCGACATCGTGGGCACCCGCATCTACCGGCCCGGCTCGGAGCGGTTCGACACCGAGCTCGGCCCGATCTTCGCCAACTTCGTGCTGGCCGACGAGATCAACCGCGCGCCGGCCAAGGTGCAGTCGGCCCTGCTCGAGGTCATGGCCGAGCGCACCGTGTCCCTCGGCGGGCAGAAGTACCCGGTGCCGGCGCCGTTCCTGGTGCTGGCCACGCAGAACCCGATCGAGAGCGAAGGCGTCTACCCGCTACCCGAGGCGCAGCGCGACCGGTTCCTGATGAAGATCAACGTCGACTACCCGACGGCCGCCGAGGAACGCGAGATCGTCTACCGGATGGGCGTCGAGCCCCCCACGGCCAACCCGGTCCTGACCACCGACGAGCTGGCCCGGCTGCAGCAGACCACCGGGCGGGTGTTCGTGCACCACGCGATCGTCGACTACGTGGTGCGCCTCGTCGTGACGACACGTAACCCGAGCCAGCACGGCCTGAGCGACGTCGCGCAATGGGTGTCGTACGGGGCCAGCCCGCGCGCCAGCCTGGGCCTCATCGCTGCGGGCCGGGCGCTCGCGCTGCTGCGTGGCCGCGACTACGTGCTGCCGCAGGACGTCCTGGACGTGGCTACCGACGTGTTGCCGCACCGCATCGTCATGTCCTACGACGCCATCGCCGACGGCATCCCGGCCCTGCACGCCGTGCGGCGGGTGCTGCAGACGGTGCCGCTGCCGCAGGTGGCGCCCCGCCAGCGTGCTGCCGGCGCGGCGCAGCAACTCGTGTACGGGCAGTCGGCGCCGGCCCAGTCGCAGGGATCGTCGAGTAGCAGTGGGTGGGAGCGCACCGCGTGAACGATGCTGCCCCGACGCAGCTGCCGACGCTCGACACGGCGGGGGCCGAACCGCTGCTGCGCCGCCTCGAGCTCACCGTCCGCAACAAACTGGACGGGCTGCTGCAGGGCAACTACGTGGGCCTGGTACCCGGGCCGGGCAGCGAGGCCGGCGATTCCCGGCTGTACTTCCCGGGCGACGACGTGCGCCGCATGGACTGGCCGGTCACCGCCCGCACCCTGGTTCCGCACGTCCGGCAGACCATCGCCGATCGCGAGCTCGAGACCTGGGTCGTGATGGACCTGTCGCCGAGCCTGGACTTCGGCACGGCGCGCACCGAGAAGCGCGAGCTGGCGCTGGCCGCGCTGACGGCGGTGGTGCACCTGACGGTGCGCGGCGGCAACCGCGTCGGCGCCGTCGTCAGCAACGGTCCGCAGACGTTGCGGATCCCGGCGCAAGGCGGCCGGGCGCACGCCCGCCACCTGATGGATCGCATCGCGGCGCTGCCCCGGGCCGAGGAGGGCCAGCGCGGCGACCTGGGCAAGCTGCTCGAGCAGCTGCGCCGTCCGCCCCGGCGGCGCGGTCTGGTGGCGGTCGTCTCGGATTTCCTCGGCGACGCCGACTGGGAACGACCGCTGCGAGGGCTGTCCGAACGGCATCAGCTGCTGGCCGTCGAGGTCCTCGACCCGCGCGAGCTGGAACTGCCCGCCGCCGGGTTGGTGACGTTCGTCGACCCGGAAAGCGGTGACCAGATCGAGGTGCAGACCTCCAGCGCCGACCTGCGTCGCCGTTATGCGGACGCGGCCAGCAAGCAACGAGCCGAGATCGCCACGATGCTGCGCCATGCCGGCGCGGGCCACCTGCAGCTGCGCACCGATCGCGACTGGCTCACCGACATCGTCAAGTACGTCATCGCCCGCCGTAAGACGCTGGGCGCGGGGGTGAGTCGCTGATGCACTTCGTCGCACCGCTGTGGTTGTTGTTGCTGCTGGTCATCGCCGCGGTGGCCGGCGTGTACGCGGTGCTGCAGTTGCGGCGCAAGAAGTACGTCGCCCGGTTCAGCAACGTCGAGCTGCTCGCCTCGGTGGCGCCGCGACGCCCAGGCTGGCGCCGGCACCTGACGTTCGCTTTGCTGATGATCGGCCTCGCTGTGATGACGATCGGCGTCGCGCAACCGACGGCCGCGGTGAAGGTGCCGCGCGATCGGGCGACGGTGATGCTGGCGATCGACGTGTCGCTGTCGATGAAGGCCGTCGACGTGTTGCCGAGCCGGCTGCAGGCCGCGAAGACCGCCGCCGAGGAGTTCGTCGACCTGCTGCCGCCCCGGATCAACGTAGGCCTGGTGAAGTTCGGCGGTACCGCGTCCGTGGTGGTGTCGCCGGACACCAACCGCGACCGGATCAAGGTGGCCATCGACAAGCTGGACACTCAGGACTCCACAGCGATCGGCGAAGCGATCGAGACCTCCCTGGATTCGATCAAGACCTTCGACCTGGGCGCGACGCCGAAGGGGGACAAGCCGCCCGCGGCCCGCATCGTGCTGCTGAGCGACGGCGCGTCGAACAAGGGCCGCTCGCCGATGCAGGCCGCGAGCGATGCCAAGGCAGCGTCGATCCCGGTATCGACCATCGCGTTCGGCAGCGAGGACGGCGTCGTCGACCTGCCCGGCTACGGCCCGCAGCCGGTGCCGCCCGATCCGCAGACCCTGCAGGCGGTCGCCGCCGCGACGGGTGGCTCGTTCCACGGCGCGGACTCGGCGACCAAGCTGAAGTCGGTATACGCCGACATCGGCAAGCAGATCGGCTACGAGAAGGCGAACAAGATCATCGCCTGGCGGTTCTTCGTGATCGGGCTGCTGTTCGCGTTCGCGGCGGCGGGCGCTTCGCTGCTGTGGGCGGGCCGGCTGGCGTAGCTCAGCCGTGCGGACCCGGGTCTAGACGCTCGGGTCCAGAACGAGCTTGCCGACCGACGAACGATCCAGCAGCGCCCGGTGCGCGTCGGCGGCCCGGTCCAGCGAGTACGTGCCGCCGACCACGGCGCGCAACTCGTCACGGGCCAGCAGGTCGAGCAGATCGGTGACTGCCGCGGCGAACAGCTCCGGGCGCCGCACGAGGTGCATGAGCCACAAGCCGATGACCGCCGTGCTGTGCGCCATCAGGCTGGCCGGAACGACCGGGGTCGGCGGCTGCCGGCCGGCCATGCCGAACACGGCCAGCCGGCCGAGCGGCGCCAGGGCGGCGAGGCTCTGGTCGAAGACCGGCCCGCCCGTCATCTCCAGGACGATGTCCACGCCCTTGCCGCCATTGGCGTCGCGCAGCGCCTCGCGCAGGTCGTCGGTGGTCGAGTCGACGGCGACATCGGCGCCGAGATCCAGTGCGAGCTGGCGCTTCTCGTCCGTCGACGCGGTCGCGATGACGCGACCGGCGCCCCACCGCTTGGCCAGCTGCACCGCGATGGTGCCGACCCCGCCGGCGGCGGCGTGCACGACGACACTCTCGCCGCGCTGCAGGTGGGTGCTCGTCTTGAGCAGGTGCCACGCCGTCGCGCCCTGGACGAGCGTGGTGAGGGCCGCGCCGTCGCCGACACCGTCCGGCACCGGGAACGTCCGGCGCGGGTCGATCGCGATCCGCTGGGCGTAGCCACCGGTGCCGACCAGGCCGAGCCGGCGCGCCCCGTCCGGCCCGCGTACGACGACCTCGCCGCCCGGGATGAGCGGCAGCGTCTGCTTGGCGAGGTAGCTGTCCTCGGTCTGGTGGGTGTCGGCGTAGTTGATGCCGGCGGCGAGGACATCGAGCACCTGCTCACCCTCGCCGGGGATGGGATCGGGTAGCTCGGACACCGTCAGGGTCTCCGGGCCGCCGAATTGAGTGAGCTGGATGCCGCGCATCCATCGCACTCTAACCGGGGCATCCGGGGGATCGGATAGCGTGCGTGCTGTGAGCAGATCGGTTCTCGTCACGGGTGGCAATCGCGGCATCGGGCTGGCCATCGCCCGGGCGTTCGCGGCAAACGGCGACCAGGTCGCGGTCACCCACCGCGGCAGCGGCGCGCCGGACGGATTGTTCGGCGTGCAGTGCGACGTCACTGATGCCGCCGCTGTCGACGCGGCGTTCACCGCGGTGGAGGCCGAGCAGGGCCGGGTCGACGTGCTCGTGGCCAATGCCGGCATCACCGACGACACATTGCTGCTGCGCATGGACGAGGACTCGTTCACCCGGGTGGTCGACGCCAACCTGACCGGCGCCTACCGGGTCGCCAGGCGGGCGGCCTCGGGCATGCTGCGCGCCCGCCAAGGCCGGATGATCTTCATCTCGTCGGTGGTGGCGTTGCTCGGCTCGCCGGGGCAGGCCAACTACGCGGCGAGCAAGGCCGGCCTGATCGGTCTGGCCCGGTCGATCACCCGCGAGCTGGGCGGGCGCAACATCACGGCCAACGTCATCGCGCCGGGGTTCATCGAGACCGACATGACCGCGTCGCTGACCGATGCGCGCAAGGCCGAGATCCTGGCCGGCGTGCCGGGCAAGCGCTACGGCACGGTCGACGAGGTGGCCGGCACGGCGGTGTTCCTGGCGTCCGAACCGGCCGCCTACATCAACGGGGTGGTGCTGCCGGTCGACGGCGGCCTGGGAATGGGGATCTGACGATGGGTTTGCTCGACGGCAAGCGGCTGCTGATCACGGGCGTGATCACCGAGCAGTCGATCGCGTTCGCCGTGGCCCGGGTGGCTCAGGAGCAGGGCGCCCAGGTCGTGCTGACCGGGTTCGGCCGGATGTCGCTGGTCGAGCGCGTCGCGCGCAAGCTGCCGAAGGAAGCGCCGGTGATCGAGCTGGACGTCACCGACGACTCGCACCTGGACGGGCTGGCCGACCGGGTCCGCGAACACGTCGACGGCCTGGACGGCGTGCTGCACTCGATCGGATTCGCGCCGGCGTCCTGCCTCGGCGGCGGCTTCCTCGACGCGCCGTGGGCCGACGTGGCGACCGCGGTGCAGGTATCGACGTACTCGCTCAAGTCCCTTTCGGTGGCGGCTCTTCCGCTCTTCGGCGAGACCGGCGGGTCGGTCGTCGGGCTGACCTTCGACGCCACGGTGGCCTGGCCGGCCTACGACTGGATGGGCGTGGCCAAGGCCGGCCTCGAATCTGCATCGCGGTACCTGGCCCGCGAGCTGGGGCCGCGCAAGATCCGGGTCAACCTGATCGCGGCCGGCCCGCTGCGCACGATCGCCGCCAAGAGCATCCCCGGGTTCAGCGCCTTCGAGGACGCCTGGGACGGCCGGGCGCCGATCGGCTGGAACAACACCGACGCCGAGCCGGTCGCGCGCACCGCCGCGGTGCTGCTCTCGGACTGGATGCCGGCCACCACCGGCGAGATCGTGCACGTGGACGGCGGCTTCCACGCCATGGGCGTGTAGGTGTCATTCGACGCGTTGTTGCTGCTGTCGTTCGGCGGCCCGGAGGGTCCCGACGACGTGCTCCCGTTCCTGCGCAACGTGACCCGGGGTCGGGGTATCCCCGACGAGCGGTTGGCCGCGGTCGCCGAGCACTACCACCAGTTCGGCGGCGTCTCGCCGATCAATGCGCAGAACCGTTCGCTGCTCGCGGCCGTCAAGAATGACTTCGCCGAGCACGGTCTGGACCTGCCGGTCTACTGGGGCAACCGCAACTGGCACCCGCTGTTGGCCGACACGGCGCGGCAGATGCGCGACGATGGCGTGCGCCGAGCACTCGTGTTCACGACCAGCGCCACGGCGTCCTACTCCAGTTGCCGGCAGTACCGCGAGAACCTGGCGGCGGCTCAGCTCGACGGTGCGCCCGAGTTCGTCAAGCTGCGTCACTACTTCGACCACCCGGGGTTCATCGCCGCCAACTCCGACGGGGTGCGCTCGGCCCTGGCGGATGCGCCGGACGCCCGGCTGGTGTTCACCGCGCACTCCATCCCGGCCGCGATGAACGACACGTCCGGACCTACAGGCGGGCTGTATTTAGCCCAGCAGCGGGAGACGGCCCGGCTGGTGGCCGAGGCGGTGCGGGGACCGGGCGCCGAGTTCGACCTGGTGTGGCAGTCGCGATCCGGTCCACCCCAGGTGCCGTGGCTGGAGCCGGACATCAACGACCACCTACGGAGCCTGGCCGAGCGGGGCGTGACCGACGTGGTGGTGAGCCCGACCGGGTTCGTGTCCGACCACATGGAAGTGGTGTGGGACCTGGACACCGAGGCCCGGGCGACGGAGGCCGCGCTCGGGTTGGGCTACCGCCGGGCCGCCAGTGCCGGCACCCACCCGGCGTTCGTCGCGATGGTGCGCGAACTCGTACAGGAGGAGCTCACGGGGACACCGCGCGAGCGGCTCGGCGACCTCGGCGTGTGCGGATTGGACTGCCCGGTCGGTTGCTGTCCGGCGCCGACGCGGTCGGC
The DNA here is from genome assembly GCA_036502695.1 of Jatrophihabitantaceae bacterium. GTDB lineage: Bacteria > Actinomycetota > Actinomycetes > Mycobacteriales > Jatrophihabitantaceae > DASXRA01. The sequence goes on along the minus strand of DASXYE010000010.1, from coordinate 4,160 downwards.
CCGGCCGACCCGTCCGTCAGGCCCGGTCGTCGAGCCGGCCGGTCCGGTCGCCCTGGAACAGGGCCAGCAGTAGCGCCAGCGACGGCGCGAGCAGTGCCAGTCCGACGGCCACGGCGATCGCGGTGGCGTGCAGTGTGGCCGGCAGGGCCTGCGCCTGCGACAGCGGCAACCCGGGCAGCAGCTGCGGGTACCGGGCGAGGCCCCAGCCCCACACGATCGCGGCCACGGCCAGCCCGGCGGCGGCCCGGGCGGCGAGGTAGCGGCGGGCGCCGACCAGGGCCAGCGCGGCAACACCGGCGACCGCCGAGACGATCACGAGCGGCAGCGCCCGGTGGGTCAGCCCGTGGTACAGCGCGGGCGCGTCCGTTCGGGTGACGAGCAGTCCGGCCAGCGAGAGCGCCCCGGTCAGCACGCCGCTGGCCAGCGCCCGCCGCCGGAACCAGTCGACGTCGTGGTCGACGCGGCGCGCGTCGCCGGCCAGATAGACAGCGGCCAGGAACGCGCAGGCGCTGACGGCCAACGCACCGGTGAGCAGCGAGCTCGGGTTGATCCAGCTGCCGAGCACCGCCCCGGCGGCGATGCCGCGCGGTACCCGGTCCGAGGCGATGGCCCCGGCCATGGCGCCGAGGAAGAACGGCGTCACCAGCGACGACAGCGCGAACGTCACCCCGAAGGCTCGATGAGCGACTCCGTGCGCCACCCCCTTGCGGAACGCGAACGCCGCGCCCCGCCCGATGACGCCCAGGGCGACGAGCATCAGTGGCAGCCACAACGTCGAGGCGATGGCCGAGAACACCGGCGGGAAGCAGGTCCACAGCAGGACGAGCACGAAGATCAGCCAGACGTGGTTGGCCTCCCACACCGGGCCGATCACGTGTTCCATCAGCTCCCGGCGCCGCCGCCCGTCGGCACCGCGGCCGGCCAGCAGGTCCCAGATGCCGGCGCCGAAGTCGGCCCCGGCGAGCAGCGTGTACGCGGTGGCTGAGCACCAGATCACCACGAGCAGCGCAGTCGCGATCGACATCGTCACACCACCGCGTACTGGTCGGCGTCGGTGTCCTGCGGCGTGATCGGCACCGGGGTGTCGCGGGCCATGCGCCGCAGTACGGAAATGAGCACGACGGTGAGTACGGCGTAGACGACGAGCAACACGGGGAGCCCCCAGCCGACGCCGTGCGCCGGATTGACCGCCGCCGAGGTCTTGAGCAGGCCGTACACCACCCAGGGCTGGCGGCCCACCTCGGTGACGACCCAGCCGGCCTCCATCGCCACGACCGACGCGAGACCGCTCACAGCCACGGCTCGCAGGAACCACCGCGTGCGGGGCAGCCGGTGCCGCCGCCAGGCCGTCCAGCCGAACCAGCCGCCGAGCGCGAGCAGCCCGAACCCGATGCCGACCATCGTGTCGAAGGCCAGGTGCACGATCGCCACGGGCGGACGCAGCGCCGCCGGCACGGTTTCCAGCCCGGTGATCTTGCCGTTGACGTTGAAGTGGACGAGCAGCGACAACCCGTCCGGGATGCGCAGGGCACCGCGCAGCGCAGCGCCGATGTACACGCCGCCGATGGACAGGTCGGCGTGCGACCCGCTGCGGAACCGGCCCTCCATCGCGGCCAGCTTGATGGGCTGGTCGTCGGCGACGTAGCGGGCCGCCCAGTCGCCGACCACGACCTGCACCGGGGCGGCCAGCGCGCCGAGGCCGAGGCCCAGTCGCAGGCCGAGCCGGTGGTAGGCGTCGTCGCGTCCGCGCAGCATCGCCACGGCGTACACCGACGCGGTGACGAACCCGGTGACCATGATCGCGGCCAGCAGCATGTGCGTCGTCTCCGGCCAGGTCGCCTTGTTGAAGATCGCCTTCAACGGATCGACCGACACGACCTTGCCGTTCTCTTCGCGGAACCCCTGCGGGCTGTTCATCCAGGCGTTGGCGGTCACCACGAAGAAGGCCGACAGCGCCCCGGCGACGACGATCGGCACGCCGGACAGCAGATGGGCGCGCGGGGAGAGGCGGTCCCATCCGTAGAGGTAGATACCGAGGAAGATCGCCTCGATGAAGAACGCGAATCCCTCGATGGCGAAAGGCAATCCGATCACCGAGCCGTAGTGGTCCATCAGCCCGGACCACAGCTGGCCCATCTCGAACGAGAGAATCGTGCCGGACACGGCACCGACCGCGAACAGCACGCCGAGCGCCCGCGCCCACCGCCGGGCCAGCAGCCGGTACACCGGATCGCCGGTGCGCTGCCCGCGCCACTCGGCGAACAGCACGAGCGCCGGCAGCCCGACGCCGAGGCAGGCCAGCACGATGTGCCACCCCAGCGAGAACCCCATCTGCGAACGCGGTGCGATGTCGGCGACGGCCAGCGGCATGCGGGGCCTCCTTCTACGTTCTGTAGAACATCTACATCTCGTAGAATAGCCACCGTGGCGAAGCAGGGAGAGCTCGAGGGCGCGGTGCTGGCGGTGTTGTGGGACACACCCGGCGGTGCTACCGGCCGCGACGTCCTCGCCGCGTTGCCCGGTCCGGAGCTCGCGATCACCACCGTGCTGACCGTGCTGGATCGCCTGCAACGCAAGGGAATGGTGCGCCGCGAGCGCGAAGGCCGGGCGCACCGCTACTTCGCGGCGCGCACCCGCGAGGACTACTTGAGCGACGTGATGGCCGAGGCGCTCGGCCGGTCGGACGACCGGGCCGCCGTGCTGGCCCGCTTCGTCGGTTCGATGCCCGACGAGGACACCGAGGCGCTGCGCCGCCTGCTGCGAGGGCGCCGGACGTGATCGCCGTGGCGGTCGCGCTCGCCGGGCTGGCCCTCGCGCTGGCCGGACCGGTGCCGGCCCGGCTGGCCCGAGCGGCGTGGCCGGCCCGGCGACCCGCCGCCGCGTTGGCGCTGTGGCAGGCGATCGGCCTGGGTGGCGGCCTGGCCCTGCTCGGAACGTTCGCCGCCCTCGCCGCGGTGCCGTCGGTGCGCTGGGTCGGCGTCGGGGCGTTCGTCGCGACGCTGCTGTGGCTGGTCGGCGTGCTGATCACCTCGACGGTGCGCGTGGTGCTGGCCCGGCGCCGGCACCGGTATCTGCTCGACCTGCTGGCCGAGCGCGACCGGGCCGGGGTCACCGTGCTGGCCCACCCGGCGCCCGCGGCGTACTCGGTGCCGGGCTGGCGCTCGCGCATCGTCGTCTCGCAAGGCGTACTCGACCGCCTCGCCGCGGACGAGGTGGCAGCCGTCATCGCCCACGAGCGGGCCCACCTGCGTCAGCACCACGATCTCGTCGTGCAACCGTTCGTCGCCTGGCGGCGCAGCTTCCCGTTCCTGGCGCCGGCCGCCGCGGCCGCTCGGACGGTCGAGCAGCTCGTCGAGTTCCTGGCCGACGATGCGGCGCGGGCCCGGACCGGGGCCGCCGCCCTGGACGGCGCGCTGGCGACGATGGCCGGAGAGGGTTACGAGGTGGCCGCGCGCCGCCACCGGATCCAATAGCACAAGCGAGATGTGCGTACGCACATGATACATGTACGCTGGGCTCATGGACGCCACTGAGCGGATGAGCCGCCTCGTCGATGACCTGCGACGCGACGGTCGGGTGGACGTCGCCGCGGCCGCCGCGAAATTCGGCACCGCGGAGATGACGATCCGGCGCGACCTCGACGTGCTGGTGAACCAGGGCGCGGCTCGCCGGGTGCGCGGCGGAGCGGTGAACCTGCTGATGCGCGGGGAGGAACTTCCCTTCGCGATGCGCGAGCTGGATGCGGTCGACGTCAAGCGGCGCATCGCCGCCACGGTGGCGGGCCTGATCGCGGACGGCGAGGCGGTCGGACTGGACAGCGGAACCACGCTGGTCGAGGTCGCGCGCGGTTTGGCGGGGCACCGGGTGACGGCGATGCCGATGTCACTGCACGCCGCGATGGTCTTGTCGGCGTCCGGCTCGGTGCGGCTGATCATGCCGGGCGGCGAGGCGCGGCCCGGCGAACTGGCGATGGTCGGCCCGCTCGCGTTGGCCAGCATCGCCGCGGTTCGCTTCGACACGGTTGTCGTCGGATGCTGCGGCGTGTCACCCGAGGGGCACGTCATGGCCCACGATCTCGGCGACGCCGCGGTGAAGCAGGCGCTGCTCGCCTCGGCCGGGCGCACCGTCCTCGCGCTGGGCGGCGAGAAGTTCGGCCGGGG
>DASXYE010000009.1:0-6756 GCA_036502695.1 Jatrophihabitantaceae bacterium | reverse complement strand
CAGGCTGTCGGCGTTCTCCGCGGCCGGCCCGGTGACCTGCGTGGGCCACGGCGCCGGCGTCACCTGCACGGCGTGCAGCACCCGCTTGCCGGCCTCCGACATCGGATCTGCCGTCGTGTTCGCGACGAGGTAGGTGGCGTGGCCGGCGGTCATGGCCGGGTTGCCGGCCGCCACCGCGCGCCCACCGGCGAACGTCCCCGCCGCGGACGCCACGCTCGTCACCTCCGGCGCCTTCGACAGCGCGGCGGCGTACCTGCCGATCGCGTCCGTGGCTCGCGATGTGTCCGGCGCGACCACCGTCACCGGGCCACCGGCGTTGGCGGCGAACTGCGAGCGCAGCGCATCGCCCACCTGGTGCGAAGACGCCGACGTAGGCAGCACCCGGTCGTCCGGGTAGCCGAACTTGATGCCGAGGAACGGGCTGCCCAGCACGAGCAACAGGGCGACGACGGCCAGCCCGATCGGGACGGCCCGGCGCATCACCGTCGTGGCCAGGCGGTACCAGAAGCTCTGCTCGACGGCGACCGGTCGCGGCGGTGGACGGCCCAGCCAACGCCGGATGGGCACGCGCAGGTCGAGCGAGTTCACCCGGGACCCGAGCAGCCGCAGCAGCGCGGGCAGGACGATCAGCGCGGCGAGCGCGGCCAGCGCCACCACCGCGATGCCGGCGTAGGCGAACGAGCGCAGGAAGTACACCGGGAACACGAGCAGCGCGGCCAGCGACAGGGCGACGGTGAGCGCCGAGAACAGCACGGTGCGGCCGGCCGTCTGCATGGTGCGCCGGATCGCTTCGTCGCGTTCGGCGCCGCCGGCGGTCTCCTCGCGGAATCGCGACACGATGAACAGGCTGTAGTCGATGGCCAGGGCCAGGCCGAGGGCGGTCGTCAGGTTCATCGCGTAGATGGACACGTGCGTGCCGAGCGCGATCAGGCGCAGGGCGGCCAGCGTGCCGATGATCGAGAAGATGCCGACCGCCAAAGGCAAAAGTGCCGCGATGAAGCTGCCGAACACCCAGATCAGCACGAGCACGGTCAGGGGTACGGCCACCGCCTCGGCGATCTTGAGATCCTCGGTCACCTGGTCGGTGACCTGCTGGTAGGCCATGGCGATGCCGCCGGGGGTGATCGTCGTGCCGGGCGTCTTGCCGGCGGTGATCCGATCGACGATGGCGGCGGCTCGCTTGGGTGACTGGTCGTCGCCGCCGGCCACCCGGGCCACGACCAGTCCGGTGCGCCCGTCGTCGCTGCGCAGCGCACCGGCCGCGCTCGGCGGCGCTGTCCAGTACGAGGTGATCTGGCTGGCGTACCGCTCGTGGCTCAAGGCGGTGACGAGTCGGTGCCCTTCGGCTTGTACAGCCTGGCTGGTTACTCCGGCGGGGCCGGCCACGGCCAGGACGAGGTTGGGATCGCCGGCGTGGAAGCGGGTGGCCAGCAGGTCGTTGGCCTGGCTCGAGGCGGCGCCGGGATCGGAGAAGCCGCCGGCCGACAGGTGTTTCTGCACCTGGCCGCCGAACGCCGCGGCCGCGACCAGGATCAGGGCGGCGACGGCCAGGACGCGGCGCGGGAACCCGATACCGAGGTTGGCAAGTCGGGCGAGCACGCTCGTACGTTAACGTCGCTAAGTTAACGCAGTCAACCTACATTGCGAACGCGCCACTCGACTACATCGGCCCGGGCTGGACGTCCTGGTCGTGATCACGAATCAGGTCGGCGATCGGATGGCCGTCCAAGCCGGCGATCACCCCGTCCCGGTCGGCGGGCGGGCGATTCTGGCTGAGCTTGGCCTTGGCCTCGATCCGGGTGATGCGCAGCTCGACGCCGACGATGGCCCGCAGTTGCCCGTCGATGAACTTCGCCGGCGCGTCGGTGACTGCCCAGGGATGGGCGAGCCCGGCCTCGTGCCGCTCGGTCAGCCGCGTGACGAGGCCGCGCAGCCATTCGACGTCGTCGTGCACGACCAGTTCGCCGTAGACGTGGGCGATCAGGTAGTTCCAGGTCGGGACGACCCGGCCGTGCTCGCGCTTGCTGGCGTACCAGGACGGCGAGACGTACGCCTCGGGACCGTGCGCGATCACCATCGACTCGCTGGCCGGCTCGGCCTGCCAGTGCGGGTTGTTGCGGGCGACGTGGCCCAGCAGGGCGGAGCTGTCGAGCAGCATCGGCAGCGGCGTAGCGACCAGCCCGGCGGTGGTGTGGGTGACCAGGTCGACCACGTGCGCGCCGTCCAGCAGGGCGGCAACGTCGGCGTCGGAGGCGGCGAAGTGCGCGGGCACGTACATGCCGTCCAGGGTGCCCGTGGTCGGCGCCCCGGGTCACCGGCCATCGCCCCGGTTTTGGCCGCCCGGCATCACATACGAGCCTGGGCGGCCAAAAGCGGAGCCACAACGGGCGCGACGTACCCTCGAAGCCATGCCGTTGACCGAACATCGCAAGGCCGAGCTGACCGACAAGATCGAATCCGGCGAGCGGCTGTCCTACGACGACGGCGTCGACCTGTACGAGTCGGGCGACCTAGCCTGGCTCGGCCGGCTGGCTCACGGGGTGCGCACCGCCAAGAACGGCAGCATCACGTTCTTCAACGTCAACCGGCACCTGAACCTGACCAATGTCTGCTCGGCGTCGTGCGCCTACTGCTCGTTCGAGCGCAAGCCCGGCCAGGCCGACGCGTACACGATGCGCGTCGAGGAGGCCGTCGAGAAGGCGTTGGCCATGAAGGACGACGGGCTCACCGAGCTGCACATCGTCAACGGCCTGCATCCGACGCTGCCGTGGAAGTACTACCCGCGGGTGCTCCGGGAGCTCAAGGCGGCGCTGCCCGACGTCGCGCTCAAGTGCTTCACCGCCACCGAGGTGCACTGGTTCGAGCAGATCAGCGGGCTGACCGCCGACGCCATCCTCGACGAGCTGATCGACGCCGGGCTCGAGTCGCTGACCGGTGGCGGCGCCGAGATCTTCGACTGGGACGTCCGCAAGCAGATCGTCGACCACAAGACGCACTGGGAGGACTGGTCGCGCATCCACCGGCTCGCGCACCAGAAGGGGCTGCGCACGCCGGCGACGATGCTGTACGGCCACATCGAGGAGCCGCGCCACCGCGTCGACCACGTCATGCGGCTGCGGTCGCTTCAGGACGAGACGGGCGGGTTCGCCGTGTTCATCCCGCTGCGGTTCCACAACGACAACAACCGGCTCTCGCACCTGCCGATGGCCCAGCCGGCCGACGTGCTGCGCACCTTCGCGGTGTCGCGGCTGATGCTCGACAACTTCGACCACGTCAAGGTGTTCTGGGTGATGCACGGGCTGTCCACGTCGCAGCTCGCGCTCAACTACGGCGCCGACGACATGGACGGGTCGGTCGTCGAGTACAAGATCACGCACGACGCCGACGGCTACGGCACGCCGGACAAGCTGACCCGCGACGACCTGCTCGACCTCATCCGCGACGCGGGGTTCCGCCCGGCCGAGCGCAACACCCGGTACGAGACACTGCGCGAGTACGACGGCCCGGTGTCGCTGGCCGAACGCCGCGCCACCCCGCAACCGATGCCCGCCTGACACGCTTTTGGCCGGATGAGCCGCGCAGCGCGGTCCGTCCGACCAAAACCGGAGGAGACATGACCCAACCGCCGACGTTCCGCCGCTCGATGGGCGCGATGTGGCTCTACACCGTGCTGCGCTTCGGGCTGTTCTTCGCGTTGTTCGGGCTGCTGTGGCTGGTGGGCGTCAAGGGTTTCCTCGGCGCGGTCATCGCCCTGGCCCTGTCCGTGCCGTTGTCGTTCGTGCTGCTGTCCCGGCCCCGGCAGGCGTTCGCCGCGGTGCTCGAGCAGCGGGTGGACGCCCGCAAGCAGCGCCAGGCCGAACTGGACGCCCAGCTGCAGGGCTCGGACGACGACGCCGGATGAGAACGCGCTGACAAATCGCACTGGGCAGCGCCGAGGCGAGAGGCGCACCATGGACGCCATGACCGCGCCGTCCAACCCCAGCCTGCGTATCGGTAACGACGAGCGGGATGCCGCGATCAAGGCGCTCGACGAGCACCTGAACGCCGGCCGGCTCGACGCCGAGGAGTACGGCCAGCGCGTCGCCCAGGCCAGCGTGGCCCGCACCCGCGACGGCATCGACGAGCTGTTCGTCGACCTGCCGGCGCCGCACCCGTTCGGCGTACCCGCACCGCCGCCGTCGTGGGACGGTCCCGCCGCGCGGCCCCGCGTCGTCGCCGACCGGGCCTGGCGGCGCTTCGCCGGCGAGGCGTTGCTGGTGCGCATCGTCTTGCTCGTGGTGGCCGGCATCGTCGTCGTCGTAGCGATCCCGTTCGCGATCGTCGGGGCGGTGCTGTTCTTCGTGGTGTTCCCCCTGCTCGGCCTCGGTGGCTGGCATCACGGCCACGGCCGAGCCCGCAACCGCCGCCGCTGGCGTTACTGACTCCAACTGACCCCGACCGTCCCGCCTCCGCCCGTCCGCACGGCAGAGCCATAGCCTGAGCGGATGCCGACTTTCACGACATACGACGGCACCGAGCTGACCGCCACCGTACTCGGCGGGCCGGCCGATCCCGTCGTGGTGCTGCCGGGCGGACCGCTCCGGGACTGGCACTACCTCGGCAACCTCGCCGGCCTGGACGCCCACCGCGAACTGGTCGTGCTCGAGTTGCCGCACCGCCGGGTCGACCAGCTCGTGGACGACGTCGAGGCGCTGCGCCAGCACCTCGGCCGGGACACCCTCGACGTGATCGGCCATTCGGCCGGAGCCAACCTCGCCCTGCTCTACGCCGCCGCGTATCCCGACCGGGTCGGCAAGCTGGCGCTGATCACCCCGGGGGTGCGGGTCGTCGGTCTCCGGCCGACCGACGAGGAGCAGGTGGCCGTCTACGAGCAGCGCGCCCACGAGCCGTGGTACGCCGACGCCCGAGCCGCGATGGACGCCTGGGACGCCGGCACGGAGACCCCTGAGCAACGGCAGCTCGCGCAGGCGTTCGTGTACGGCCGGTGGGACGACGCCGCCCGCGCGCACGTCGCGGCCGGCGAGGCGACCGCGGTGCCGGACGCCTTCGAGATCTACTACGGCGACGGCACGTTCGACGTCGAGGCCACCCGGGCCGGACTCGCCAAGGTGGGCGGCGACGTGCTCGTGCTGGTCGGCAATCTCGACGCGGCGACGCCGGTGCGGCTGGGCATCGAGGTGGGCGAGCTGTTCGCCCACGCCGAGGTCGTCGTCCAGTCCGGGGCCGGTCACTTCCCCTGGCTGGACGACCCGACCTGGTTCGTCGGCACGCTCAGCCGCTTTCTAGCAACGCGGTGATCTCGTGCACGACCTGATGCGACCCGGCGATGTGCCAGCGGTGACCGCCGACCTCGGTCACGTGGGTCGCCCCACCGGCCGCGCGCACCATCGTTGCGCCGGGCAGCCAGTCCCAGTCCAGGGTGTCGCACTGCACCCAGGCGCCCAGCCGGCCGCCGGCCACCGACGCCAGCTCGATCGACCCCGACCCCATCATCCGTACCGTGGCCGCCTCCCCCAGCACGCGCAGCAGCGGCACGCGCAGGCCGTCGTCGGGCAGTGTCGTCGGATGCAGGTAGCTGGCCACCGACACGTCGCGCAGTGCCCGGTCGACGAGGCGGCGCACCGCCGTGCCGTTGCACGTCGTCGGACGGTCGCGGCCGCCGGCCCACACCTCGTCGGCTTCCGGGTGGTACACCGCGCCGAGCACCGGACCGTCCGGATCGGTCAGCGCCAGGGCTGAGCACCAGAACCCCAGCCCGGACAAGAAGTTGTAGGTGCCGTCGACCGGATCGATGAACCAGGTCCGCTCGCCCGGCGCGTTGGTGCCTTCCTCGCCGATCACGCCGTCGTCGGGCCGAGCCTCGTGCAGCCGGTCGACGATCAGCTGCTCGGCGGCCCGGTCGGCGGCCGACACGACGTCGGTCACCGACGTCTTGTGCTCGGTCTCGAGCCCGGCCCGGCGCATCGCCGCGGCGAGCAACCCGGCCTCGCGCACCAATGTGACTGCCAGCTCGATGTCGTCCCCCACTCAGCCGACCCTAGCCGGGACGCGCGTAGCGTCCGCACCGTGACGGAACGTCCGCGGGTCGGCCACATCCAGTTCCTGAACTGCCTGCCGATCTACTGGGGCCTGGTGCGCTCCGGCGCGTTGCTCGACGTCGAGCTGACCAAGGACACCCCCGATCGCCTCAACGACGCCCTCGTCCGCGGCGACCTGGACATCGGCCCGATCTCGCTGGTCGAGTACCTGCGCCACGCGTCCGAGCTGGTGCTGTTGCCCGATCTGGCCGTCGGCTCGGACGGCCCGGTGCTGTCGGTGAACCTGGTGGCGCAGAAGCCGCTGTCGGCGGTCGAGCAGGTGGCGCTCGGGTCGACGTCGCGCACCTCCGTGCTGCTGGCCCGGATGTGGCTGGCCGACGTGCACGGCGTGCAGCCGGAGTACTTCACCTGCCCGCCCGAGCTGACCGCGATGCTGCTCGAGGCGGACGCCGCCGTGCTCATCGGCGACGCCGCGCTGCGGGCCACCTACGAGGCGCCCGGGCTCGGCCTTTCCGTGTACGACCTGGGCGCGGTGTGGCGATCCTGGACGGGGCTGCCGATGGTGTTCGCCGTCTGGGCGGCGCGGCGGTCCTACGCGGAGGCGCATCCCGGGCTGGTCAAGGACGTGCACGCGGCGTTCGTCCGCAGCCGCGACGACGCGCTGGCCCACGTGGACGAGGTGGCCGCCCAGGCCGCCCGCTGGGAGCCGTTCGACCCG
>DASXYE010000008.1:0-4882 GCA_036502695.1 Jatrophihabitantaceae bacterium | reverse complement strand
CGACGAAGCCGTCCTGGCCGAGCAGCGTGTCGGTGTTGTGGACGGTGCCGGCTACCGGCAGCTCGGCACTGGGCAGGGCCACCAGCGTGGCGAAGTCGGGCACCCGCATCGCGTGCTGGGCCAGAATGAGCTGGTCGTCAGCCGTCGAGCGAGTACCGGGGTCGAACCCGCTCGGGTCGGTATAGACCGTGTGCCGCATCCCCAGCGAGTGGGCCATGTCGTTCATCCGCGCCACGAACGCGTCCTGCGACCCGGCCGCCTCGCGGGCCAGCATCGCGGCCACGTTGTTCGCGGACGGCAGCAGGATCGCGGTCAGCGCCTGCCGTTCGGTCAGCGTCTCGCCGGCGGCGACGTGCACGATCGACTCGTCCTGCCCGGCCCGGCGCTCGGTGTCGGCGAGGTCGTCGTCGGTGACCGTGACGGTCACGTCGTCCGGGTCACGCAGCACCAGGTACGCGGTCATGACCTTGGCCAGGCTGGCGATCGGCACCGCCGTCTGGTCGGCGCTCGACACCACTCGGCCGTGGCCGATCCGGTAGGACGTCTGCCCTGGACCAGAAGGTCCATAAACCTTCTGGCTGCGCATCGCGAACCCCGCGGTCACGCCGGCCACCGCCAGCAGCACGACAACCGCGAGCACCGGGCGCAGCACGCGCCGCCCGCGGAATCCGTGCCGGTAGTAGGTCGTGGTGCCGAAACGCTGAGTGATCATGAACAGGACGCTCGCAAATGGTGGCTATCGTCAACGTTCGAGTCGTCCTTATGACGCCCTTATGCCCGGCCGACGATCCTGATGCGGTCGACGATCGGGACGAGCAGAGAGCAGGAGAGCCGACACGTGCGCGTATTACTGGCCGACGACGAGCGCTTGCTCGCCGACACGGTCGCCGACGGGCTGCGCAAGCTGTCCATGGCCGTGGACGTCTGCTACGACGGCGACTCCGCCCTGGAGCGGCTCGGCGTGAACCAGTACACGGTGGCTGTGCTCGACCGTGACATGCCGGGGCGCACCGGCGACGAGGTGTGCCAGTGGATCGTGCAGTCCGAGCTGGGCACCCGGATCCTGATCCTGACCGCGGCCGGGGGCATCCGCGATCGGGTCGACGGGTTCGGGCTGGGCGCCGACGACTACCTGACCAAGCCGTTCGCGTTCGCCGAGCTGGCCGCGCGGGTGCAGGCGCTGGGCCGGCGTCCACCCGTCGGCTTCGCCCCGGTGCTGGACGAGCACGGCGTCGTGCTGGACACGCCGCGGCACCAGGCCTTCCGTGACGGCGAGCTGCTCGACCTGACGCCGAAGGAGTTCGCCGTCCTGTCCATGCTGATGCATTCGAGCGGCCAGGTGGTGAGCGCCGAAGCCCTGCTCGAGCAGGCCTGGGACGAGCATGCCGACCCGTTCACCAACGCCGTTCGCGTGGCGGTCATGACGCTGCGCCGCAAGCTGGGGGACCCGCCGCTCATCCACACCGTGCCGCGGGTCGGTTACCGGTTCGGCGGGTAGTGGCATGCGGCTGACGGCCCGCCTGCGCGTCGCGGTGGTGTTCATCCTGGCCATCCCGGTCGGCTGCGCGTATCTCGTCTGGTCGCTGAACACCGGCGAGAACATCTTCCGGCGCTATCGGGGCGGCTCGGCGATCTGCTACAGCCTGGACCTGCACGGTCTGAACGCCGGGTGCGGCACCAGCACCGGAACGGCCTGGATCGAGCTGGTCATCGCCGGGCTGCTCATGCTGGCCCTGGCCTGGCTGGCCGGACGGTGGGTGCTGGCGCCGCTGCGGGCCATGACCGGCACCGTCTCCCATCTCGGCCCGACCAGCCTCGGCGTGCGGCTGCGCCCGACCGGTCCGCGCGACGAGGCCCGCCGGCTGGCCGAGGCGATCGACGCGATGCTCGACCGGGTCGCCGAGGGCTACGAGGCGCAGCGCCGGTTCGCCGCGAACGCCTCGCACGAGCTGCGCACCCCGCTGGCCACCCAGCGCACCCTGATCGAGGTCAGCCTGGCCGACGCGCTCACCCCCGAGCAGTTGCAGCTGCTGTCCCGGCAGTTGCTGGCCACCAACGAGCGCAACGAGAAGCTGATCGAGGGCCTGCTGGTGCTGGCCGAGACCGAGCGCGGCCTGGTCTCCTCGGCCCCGTTGCGCCTGGACGAGATCACCGACGACACGCTGACCACGCTGGCCCACGCCGCGGACGAACGCGGGGTGCGCATCGCCATCGAGCTCGTACCGGCGTGGGTCGTGGGGGAGCGACCGCTGCTCGAGCGGCTGGTCAGCAACCTCGTGCAGAACGCGATCAAGTACAACGTCGACGGCGGGCAGGTGCAGGTGACGGTCACTCCGCCGGGCCGGCTGATCGTCAGCAACACCGGCCCGGTCGTCGCGCCGGACCAGGTCAGTGGGCTGTTCGAGCCATTCCGGCGCCAGTCCGGCGATCGCCTCGATCACGGCGGCGGGGTCGGTCTGGGCCTGACGATCGCCCGCTCGATCGTGGCCGCCCACCACGGTCGCATCGACGCCGTCGCCAACCCGGGCGGTGGGCTGACCGTCGACGTCCAGCTCGCGACCGCGAACTACTAGGACGCGCTAGTAGACGCTGCGGGTCGGGTCGCTGGACCCCCGCACGATCAGCTCGGTCGGCAACACCCGCACGACCGGGGCGATGTCCGGAGCCTCGATCGCGGTCAGCAGCCGGGCGGTGAGGTCCTCGGCCTGCTCGATCACCGGCTGGCGCACCGTCGACAGGTCGAGCAGGGACGCGCTGGCGTGGTCGTCGAACCCGACAACGGCAACGTCGTGCGGCACGCGCAGCCCGGCCCGGCGAATCGCGCGGATCGCGCCGTAGGCCATCTCGTCGGACTCGGCGAACAGCGCGGTCGGCCGGTTCGGGCGGTCGAGCAGGATCTGGGTGGCCGACTCGCCCCCGTCGACGGTGAAGTAGCCGAGGATCTCCAGGTCCGGGTCGTAGCTGATGCCGGCCTCGCGCAGCGCGTCCAGATAGCCCACCCGGCGGTGGTGCGGCGGGGTGAACCGCATCGGGTCGTCCGTGTCGCCACCGATCAGCCCGATGCGCCGGTGCCCGAGTTCGACGAGGTGCCGCACGGCGGTGCGCGCGCCCTCCTCGTCGTTGATCCGGGTGGAGTGCAGGCCGGGGTGGTCCACGCCGAGCATCCCGAGCGGGATACCGAGGCTGGTCAAGACGTCGGCCTCGTCGTCGGACAGGACGAGGCTGGCGAAGATGATCGCGTCCACCCGCTTGCGCGCCGGCATCACCTCGAAGAAACGCTGCCGGCCCTCATGATCGCCCAGGTTGTAGAGCAACAGGTCGAACCCGGCCCGATGCAGGACGTTCTCGACGGCGCCGAGCACCTCGGCGAAGTACCACCGGTGCACGAACGGCACGACCACGCCGACCGTGGCGGCCCGCCCGCTGGCCAGCCGGGCGGCGAACGGGGAGGCGACGTAGTTCAGCTCCCGGGCCGCCGCCATGACGCGATCGCGCGTCGCCGCGGCCACGTCGGGCAGGCCGCGCAGCGAGCGTGACACCGTGGCGATCGACACGCCCGCGAGCTTGGCGACATCCTCGATGCTCGAACTCATTGAACTCTGCTCGCCTAGAACTCTGCTCGCCGCGGGTGTCCGCCCCGGGCGGGCGGATCGGATTGCCGGAACGCTAGCCCATTGTCGCCGTGCGGCAAACCACCCGGCATCCTCGATGGATGCGCACCCTCTACCGCAACGGGCAGATCCTGGTAAACGCCGCGAGCCCGGCAACCGGGCTGCTCGTCGAGGACGGCCGGCTGGTCTGGCTGGGCGACGGCAGCGAGGACGTGCCGGCCGACCGGATCGTGGACCTGGCCGGGGCGCTCGTCACGCCGGCGTTCGTCGACGCGCACGTGCACACGACCGGCGCCGGGCTGGCCCTGACCGGTCTGGATCTCACCGGCGCGACGTCGCTGGTCGACGCCCTGGACCGGGTCGAGCGGCAGTGCCGGGCCGCGCGGGGTCGTCCGGTGCTCGGCCACGGCTGGGACGAGACGAACTGGCCCGAGCACCGCCGCCCCACGATCGCCGAGCTCGACCGAGCCGCCTACGGGGGAGCGGTGTACCTGTCCCGGGTCGACGTGCACTCGGCGATGGCTTCGTCGGCGCTGCTCGCGGCGACGCCCGGGGTCAGGTCGCTGGCCGGGTTCCGGGCGGACGGCTGGCTGGCCGGCGAGGCGCAGAACGCCGCCCGGACCGTCGCGTTCGAAAGCCTCGGCGACGGCCAGATCCGCGACGCGCAGCGGGCCACCCGCCGGCACGCCGCGTCGCTGGGCATCGGTTGCCTACACGAGATGGGCGGCCCCGAGACGTCCAGTGCGGACGACCTGGCGGGGCTGATCGCGCTCGCGGCCAGCGAGCCCGGGCCGGAGGTCATCCCGTACTGGGCCGAGCTGTTCGGCATCGACACCGCCCGCGAGCTCGGCGCCGTCGGGGCGGCCGGCGACCTGTACTGCGACGGCTCGATCGGCTCGCACACCGCCTTGTTCAGCGCGCCGTACGCCGACGTGCCCGACACGAGCGGCGAGCTGGTTCTGGACGCCGACGCGATGGCCGAGCACGTGCGGCGCTGCGTCGACGCCGGGCTGCAGGCCGGATTCCACGCCATCGGCGACGCCGCGGTCGACGCCGTCGTCACCGCCTTCGAGCGGCTGGGCCCCGGCGCCGGAACGGGCCATCGGGTCGAGCACGCCGAACTGGTCGGCTCGCCGGAACGATTGGCGGCCACCGGGCTGACCGTGTCGATGCAGCCGGCCTTCGACGCGCTCTGGGGCGGCGAGCACGGCCTGTACGCCGAGCGGCTGGGCATCGAGCGATCGCTGGGTACGAACCGGTTCGCCGACCTG
>DASXYE010000007.1:0-2669 GCA_036502695.1 Jatrophihabitantaceae bacterium | reverse complement strand
CGGTCAGCGGACCGGCGGCGTTGCGGCCGTTCGTGATCGCGGCCGTGGCCCGGCAGCGCACCGTCCTGGCGGTCACGAGCACCGGCGCTGAGGCCGAGGATCTGGCCGCCGCGCTGCGGTGCCTGCTGCCGCCCGACACGATCGCCGTCTACCCGGGCTGGGAGACGTTGCCGCACGAGCGGCTCTCGCCTCGCGCCGACACGGTCGGCCAGCGGCTGGCGGTGCTACGGCGCCTGAACCACCCGTCCACCGACGACCCGACCACCGGACCGCTCAAGGTCGTGGTCGCGCCGATCCGGGCGGTGTTGCAGCCGCAGGTGCCGGGCCTGGGCGAGCTCACACCGGTCGAGCTGCACGCCGGGGACTCCGGCAACGAGCTGACCGACATCGTGGCCGACTTGGTCGCCGGCGGGTACGCCCGCACCGAGCTGGTCGAGAAGCGCGGTGATGTGGCCGTGCGCGGCGGCATCCTGGACGTCTTCCCGCCGACCGAGGAACACCCGCTGCGGGTGGAGTTCTGGGGCGACGAGGTCGAGGAGATCCGCTACTTCAAGGTGGCCGACCAGCGCTCGCTCGAGATCGCCGAGCACGGGCTGTGGGCGCCGCCGTGCCGCGAGCTGCTGCTGACCGAGGACGTCCAGCAACGAGCCGCCAAGCTCCAAGCCGAGCACCCGGAACTGGCCGAGCTGCTCGATCCCATCAGCCGCGGCGAGGCCGTCGAGGGCATGGAGGCGCTGGCCCCCGTCCTGGTCGACGACCTGCGTCTGGTGCTGGACGAACTGCCCGCCGGCTCGCACGTGATCGTGGCCGATCCCGAGCGGGTACGCAGCCGAGCTGTAGACCTGGTGCGGACGTCCGAGGAGTTCCTGGCCGCGTCCTGGGCGGTGGCCGCCGGTGGGGGACAGGCGCCGGTCGACCTGGCCGCCGCGTCGCTGCGGAGCATCGAGGATGCCGAGGCCGACGCGCGCGAGCACGGCATCCCGTGGTGGGGCGTCACCCAGCTGGGCGCGGAAACCACGAGCAACTTCGAGTCGGCGCCCGAATACCGCGGCGATGCTGAAGCCGCCATGGCCGATCTCAAGACCTGGGCCCGCGACGGCTGGCGGATCGCGCTGGTCTTCGACGGGCACGGCACCGCGCAGCGCACCGTCGAGCGGCTGGCCGACGCCGAGGTGCCGGCCCGGCTGCAGCCAAGTGCCGACCCCGAGGGCGGCGTCGCCATCGTCACCACCGGACGGCTGGCCGGCGGGCTGGTGTCGACGGAGCTCAAGCTCGCCTTCCTGACCGAGGCCGACCTGACCGGCCAGCGGGGCTCGCTGACCAAGGACACGTCGCGGCTGCCGAGCCGACGGCGCAACGCGATCGACCCGATCCTGCTGCATCCCGGCGACTTCGTGGTGCACGAGCAGCACGGGGTGGGCCGCTACGTCGAGATGGTGCGTCGCACGATCAACGGCGGCGAGCGCGAGTACCTGATCATCGAGTACGCCCCGGCCCGGCGCGGCCAGCCCGGCGACCGGTTGTTCGTGCCGACCGACTCGCTCGACCAGGTCACGAAGTACGTCGGCGGCGAGGCGCCGTCACTCAACCGGCTCGGTGGCTCGGACTGGGCCAAGACGAAGGGCCGCGCGCGCAAGGCGGTCAAGGAGATCGCGGCCCAGCTCATCCGGCTGTACAGCGCCCGGATGGCCACGCACGGATTCGCGTTCAGCCAGGACACCCCGTGGCAGCGCGAGCTCGAGGACGCGTTCCCCTACGTCGAGACGCCCGACCAGCTCGCGGCCATCGACGAGGTCAAGGGCGACATGGAGAAGCCGTTGCCGATGGACCGCGTCATCTGCGGCGACGTCGGTTACGGCAAGACCGAGGTGGCCGTCCGCGCGGCGTTCAAGGCGGTGCAGGACGGCAAGCAGGTGGCCGTGCTCGTGCCGACCACCCTGCTGAGCCACCAGCATCTGCAGACGTTCCGCGAGCGGATGGCGCAGTTCCCGGTGCAGATCCGCGAGCTGTCCCGCTTCACCGCGCCGTCCGACGTCGAGGCGACGCTCAACGGGATCGCCGACGGCACCGCGGACATCGTGATCGGCACGCACCGCATCCTGCAGCAGACCGTCCGGTTCAAGGACCTCGGACTGGTCATCGTCGACGAGGAACAGCGCTTCGGCGTCGAGCACAAGGAGTACCTCAAGTCGCTGCGCACCGCCGTCGACGTGCTGACCATGTCGGCGACGCCGATCCCGCGCACGCTGGAGATGTCGCTGACCGGCATCCGCGAGATGACCACGATCCTGACCCCGCCCGAGGAACGCCATCCCATCCTGACGTTCGTCGGCGCACACGACGATCGGCAGATCGCCGCCGCAATCCGCCGCGAACTGCTCCGCGACGGGCAAACCTTCTTCATCCACAACCGGGTCGACTCGATCAACCGGGCCGCGGCGCGGCTGCTGGAGATCGTGCCCGAGGCGCGCATCGCCGTGGCGCACGGGCAGATGGGCGAGGACGCGCTCGAGCAAGTCATGGTCGGGTTCTGGGACAAGGACTTCGACGTGCTGGTGTGCACGACGATCGTCGAGTCAGGGCTGGACATTCCCAACGCCAACACGCTGATCGTCGAGCGCTCGGACATGTTCGGCCTGTCGCAGCTGCACCAGCTGCGTGGACGCGTC
>DASXYE010000006.1:0-6751 GCA_036502695.1 Jatrophihabitantaceae bacterium | reverse complement strand
AGGACCAGGACGATCAGGGCCAGCAATGCGACACGCATGCCCCAGTCTTACCCGGGTCAGCGCAGCAGATCGCGAATCGTGATGGTCTCGTCACGTCCCGGGCCGACGCCGATGGCCGAGATCGGCGCCTTGATCATCGCCTCGAGAGTGGCCACGTAGTCACGGGCATTGCGCGGCAGCTCGTCCAGGGTGCGAGCTTTCGAGATGTCCTCGTCCCAGCCCGGGAACGTCTCGTAGATCGGCACGGCACGAGCGAATTCGCTTTGCGTCATGGGCATTTCGTCGTGCCGGACGCCGTCGACGTCATAGGCGACGCACACCGGCACCTCTTCCATACCGGTGAGTACGTCGAGCTTGGTCAGCACGAAGTCGGTGACGCCGTTGACGCGCGCGGCGTACCGGGCGATCACCGCGTCGAACCACCCGCAGCGGCGCGGGCGGCCGGTAGTGGTGCCGAACTCGGCCCCGGCCTCGCGCAGCCGCTCGCCCTTGACGTCGAGCAGCTCCGTCGGGAACGGCCCCTCGCCCACCCGGGTGGTGTACGCCTTGACCACCGCGATCACGCCGGTGATGCGGGTCGGGGCACGCCGCTGCCGGTGCAGGCCCCGCCGGCCGTCGCATTGGACGACGTGACGAACGGGTAGGTGCCGTGGTCGACGTCGAGCAGGGTGGCCTGGCCGGCTTCGAACACCACCGTCTTGCCGGCATCGAGCATGTCGTTCAGCAGCAGGGGCGTGTCGGCCACCATCGGGCGCAGCCGGTCGGCGAAGCAGAGCAGCTCGTCGACCACGGCGTCGACCTCGAACGCCCGCCGGTTGTAGACCTTGACGAGCACCTGGTTCTTGAAGTCCAAGGCCCCTTCGACCTGGGCGCGCAGGGCGTCCGCGTCGAACAGGTCCTGTACCCGGATGCCGACGCGGGCCATCTTGTCGGCGTACGTCGGACCGATGCCGCGGCCCGTCGTACCCAACCGGCGCTTGCCGAGGAACCGTTCGGTGACCTTGTCCAGGGTGCGGTTGTACGGCGTGATCACGTGCGCGGCCGAGCTGACGACCAGACGGGACGTGTCGACGCCCCGAGCCTCGAGGCCGTCGATCTCCTCGAACAGCACACCCAGGTCGACGACGACGCCGTTGCCGATCACCGGTGTACAGCCCGGCGTCAGAATGCCGGACGGCAACAGGTGCAGGGCGTACTTCTCCCCGTCGACAACGATCGTGTGACCGGCGTTGTTGCCGCCGTTGAACTTGACCACGGCGTCGAGTCGACTGCCGAGCAGGTCGGTGGCCTTGCCTTTACCCTCGTCGCCCCACTGGGCGCCGAGCAACACAATCGCCGGCACCTGAGCAGCGTAACTGCTCGGTGAACTACGGTCGGCTGGGCCGGAAGATCAGGACGAGTACGCGCAGCGCCAGGATCGCCGAGATCACCAGCAGGCAGTAGCCGAAGAACTCGAACAGGCCGACCTTCGGGGTCAGCTGCGGGCCGCCGTGCAGGCCCAGCATCAGCACCGCCATGATCCCCGTGGTCGACGCCAACGCGGTCAGCAGGACCTGGTGCAGCAGTCCGGTCACGACCCGGCGGTCGGCGTCGTCGGCGAGCAGCCGCACGCGCAGGCCGAGCCGGCCGTTCTCGAGCGCGCCGGCGATCCGATCGACACGGCGGGGTAGGCGTCTGAGCATCGGCAGCAAGGCTGCGAGTTCCTGCTCGGCGGTGCGGCGGATCGCCTCCGGCCGGAACTGATGGGCAAAATGCGAAGTGGCGAACGCCCTTGCCTCACCGACGACATCGAAGCCCGGAGCCAGCTGGGCCAGCCCGCCTTCGAGCGTGGCCAGCGCCCGGAACACGGCCGCCACCTCGGGCGGGATCGCCAGGCCGTAGTCGGCCACGATCGCGAACAGGTCGGTGAACATCCGCACGTCGGGGGCCAGGCCCGGGCTGAGGTGGCGCACCATGAACTGGCCGAGCGCGCGTTCGAGGCGCTGCTCGTCGAGCTCGTCCGGCCGGGCCACCAGCTCGAGGAACGCGTCGGTGACCGCCGTCGGATCGCCCCGATCGAGCCCGCTCAGCAACCGCTGCAGGGCACTACGCAACCCCGCGTCGATGCGTCCGACCGAGCCGAAGTCGAGCAGTCCCAGCCGCCCGTCATCGAGCAGCAGGATGTTGCCCGGATGCGGATCGGCGTGGAACACCCCGTCGATGACGACCTGTTTGAGCAACGCGTCGAGCAGGGTGCGCGCGACGTTCGTCGGATCGGACGGGGTGGCGGCGGACAGCGGCGTGCCGTTCAGCCGCTGCATCACCAGGACGCGCCGCGTGGACTGCATCGGCGTCGGGATGACCAGCCCGTCCCGATCGGCCGAGGCGGCCGCCACGGCGGCCATGTTGCGGGCCTCGGTCCGGAAGTCCAGCTCCTCGCGCAACGCGTCGGCGAAGCCCCGGGCCAGTTCGACGGTGCCGATCGAGCGTCCCCATCTCGTCGAGCGCTGCAGCCTGCGGGCCAGCCGGGCGACGATGTCCAGGTCCCGCTCGACGACGGCCTCGACTCCAGGCCGGCGCACCTTGACGACGACGTCCTCGCCGGTGGTCAGGCGCGCGGCGTGCACCTGCGCGACGGACGCCGCCGCCATGGGCGCCTCGTCGAGCGTGGCGAACCCGTCCAGGCCGATGTCGTCGCGGATGACCGGCTCGACCTGCTGCCAGGACAGCTGCGCGGCCTGGTCCTGCAGCTGGCTCAGCTCGTCGACGAACTCCGGCGGCAGCAGGTCGCGCCGGGTCGACAGCACCTGGCCGAGCTTGACGAACGTGACGCCGCCGTCGTCGAGCGCGCGCCGCAGCGACACGGCCAGCCGCCGCCGGCCCTCGGCGGTGGCCAGCTCGGCCCGCCGGCCACCCCGCAGGTACGGGCCGAGGCCGTGGCGCAGGATGATCCGGCCGATCTGCGCGTACCTTCTCGTGCGCGCCATACGCCGGCGTACGCCCCGCACGAGGTAGAGCGGACCGGGCAGCGTCCCACTCGGGATGAACGCCTCGGCCACGACCAGGAAGATCATGCCGACCAGCAGCGCGCAGGCGATGCCGAGCATGACGAACCACAACCCGGGCAGTACGGCGCTGTTCTTCCCGATGGTGTCGCCGCCGATCGAGTCCACGATCGGGATGGCCAGGAAGAACGCGATCAGCCCGGCGACCAGCGTCCGGAACGGTGAGAAGTAGAGCCCGAGCAACCGCCGCACGCTAGCCGCGAAGATCAGCACGACCACGACGGTCAACGCCGCCGAGAGCGGATATGTCAACGCCGTCACTAGCTGATCCGCCGGTCTCGGGTCTTCGCGCAAGCGCTCATCGCGTTGTGGTCCAGCCCGTCAACCTGTGCTCGGGTTTTCAAGAACCGCGACGGCGGCTGTGGGGTCGCTGTCGTTGAGGAACTGGGCGCAGCGCTGGGCTTCGTCCTGCTCACCGATGGCCCCGGCGGCCTGGCCCAGGGCATACAGCGCGCGCAGGAATCCCTGGTTGGGGACGTGCGCCCACGGCACCGGCCCGCTGCCTTTCCATCCGTTGCGGCGCAGCGCGTCGAGGCCACGGTGGTAGCCGGTGCGCGCGTAGGCGTACGCCTCGACCGGACGATCGCCGGCGAGCGCCTGCTCGGCCAGCGCCGCCCACGCGGCCGACGACGCGGGGTATGCGGCGGCCACCTCGGTCGGATCGTCGCCGGCATCCAGGCGGGCCTGCGCCGGGTCGTCGGGCAATTTGGTCGGTGGGGCAAGCAGGTTGCCGTGCGAGGTCATGCCCGCATTGTCGCGGATGGCGAACTCGGATCGCGCAACGCCTGGCGGCCGGCCGCCGCCGAACGTTGCGCGATCGGTGATCGGGCGCGGGGCTACGAGGGCGTCGCGTTGCGCAGCTGCCGGCCGGTCAGCGCCGGTACGGGCAGCGGATGCGCCGCGTCGGCGCGTAGGCCGTCGAGCAGCACGGCCAGGTGCCGGCGCCAGGCATCCGGTGCGGCCTGCCGGGTGGCGTCCATCGTGCTGGCGATCGCCCAGGTGAGCAGGGCGAGGTCGGGGCTCTCGATGTCGCCGCGCAATTCGCCGGCCTCCTGGGCGCGAGTCAGGATCCGGGCCTTGAGCGTGGCGAGCCGCTTCTGCGCGGCGTCGATGACCGGCGTTGCGGGCACGCTCGATCGGTGCACGTCGGCCAGCCCCCGATCGTCGGCCATCAGCTCACAGGATTCCTGCATGAACAGGACGAAGCCCCGCCAGGGGTCCTCGGCCTTGGCCGCCCGTTCGGCCAGCTCGACGGCCCGCTGAGCCAGCGGCCCGAGCGCGGCGTCCACCAGCTCGCCGCGGCTGGAGAAGCGGTTGTACAGCGTGCCGATCGCCACGCCCGCCTCCCGAGCGATTTCTTCCAGCGGCGCGTCGAGCCCCTTCCGGCGGAACACCTCGCGAGCCGCCTGCACCAGGCGCTCACGGTTGCGCACCGCGTCCTGCCGCAGTGGGCGCGCCGTAGTCATGCGCCGAGTCTAGGTCGCAAGCAACCTGAGGTAGTTCCTCAACTTATGCTACGGTCGAACTTGAACAACGACCTCAACTTATGGAGGCACCGCATGAGCACGATCGCGATCTTCGGGGCCGGCCCGGCCTTGGGGCTGTCCGTGGCCCGCCGGTTCGGCCGGGAAGGCTTCACCGTCGCGCTGGTGGCCCGCGATCAGGGGCATCTGGATGCGCTGGTCGCTGAGCTGGCCGACGACGGGGTGGACGCCGCCGGGTTCCCGGCCGATCTCACTGATCGCGCGGCCACCCTCGACGCGGCGTCCGCGATCGAGGCGCGCTTCGGGTCGATCGACGTCCTGGAATACAGCCCGGCTGGTGAATCCGACCTGCACAAGGCGCCGTCCGAGGTCGACGTTGCCACCATGGGTCCACTGCTCGACGGATTCACGTTGACCCCGGTGGCTCTCGCTACGCGCGTCCTGCCAGCGATGGTTGAGCGCGGCTCGGGCGGCCTGCTGTTCGCGCTCGGAGCGGCCGCCAAGCACCCGAACGCGTCACTGGCGCCGGCCGGCATCGCCCAGGCCGGACTGCGCAACTACGTCCACACCCTGCATGACGAGCTGGCGCCGAAGAACGTCTATGTCGGAGCGCTGATCATCGGGGCACTGATCGAGGGCAGCGCGGCTCATCGCAATGCGGCGGCATGGGGTGACGTACCGGTCGTGACGGCAACGGATCTCGCCGATCGCTACTGGGACCTGTACCTCAAGCGCGATCGGATCGAGGACGACGTGCCGACCAGGACGCCGAGCTAGCGGCGACGCAGCATGCCCTCGACGCCGGCGACGAAAAGGTCGATGCCGAACCGGTAGTAGCCGTCCTCGTCCTCGCAGGACGTCAGGCCGTCCGCCGAGGCGACGAGCAGCGGGTAGCGGTCGACCGGCCGGTCATCACGGTCTCGCGCAACTCCGCCATCCTCACCGCCCGGCAGTCCAGCGCGCTGCACGCCGGGCACAGCGCCACCGACGCGTTCCTGACCGGGTACCGCACCGGGCTGCTCGTGGCGGCCGCGCTGGTGGAGCTGGGCGGGGTCGCGGCATTCGTCGCGCTGCGCGGCGCACACCGGGCCGAGCCGACCGAGGAGCAACCGTCGCCGGAAGAGCTCGTGCTGGCCGGCTAGCCCCGAACGGTTTTGGCCGCCCAGGCACGTATGTGATGCCGGGCGGCCAAAACCGTGAGCGACTACGCGGTGGGGGACGTCCCGGCCGACTGCAGGTCCTGGCAGGCCTGGCCCACCCGGGCGGCCATGCCGGTCTCGGCGGCCTTCAGGTAGGAGCGCGGGTCGTAGGCCTTCTTGTTGCCGACCTCGCCGTCGATCTTCAGTACGCCGTCGTAGTTGGCGAACATGTGCCCGACGATCGGCCGGGTGAACGCGTACTGGGTGTCGGTGTCGACGTTCATCTTCACCACGCCGTACGAGACGGCCTCGCGAATCTCCTCCAGCGCCGAGCCTGAGCCACCGTGGAAAACGAGCTGGAACGGCCGCGGCGTGCCGACCTTCTCGCCGACGGCGTCCTGCAGGTCCTTGAGGATGTCGGGACGCAGCTTGACGTTGCCCGGCTTGTAGACGCCGTGCACGTTGCCGAACGTCGCGGCCAGCAGGTAGCGGCCCTTCTCGCCGGTGCCCAGCACCTCGGCGGTGCGCAGCGCGTCCTCGGGGGTCGTGTACAGCTTGTCGTTGATCTCACCGACGACGCCATCCTCCTCGCCGCCGACCACACCGATCTCGAGCTCGAGGATGATCTTGGCGGCGGCCGCCGCCTTGAGCAGCTCCTGGGCGATGACGAGGTTCTCGTCGATCGGCACGGCCGAGCCGTCCCACATGTGCGATCCGAACAGCGGATCCTTGCCGGCGGCCACGCGCTTGGCCGAGATGTCCAGCAGCGGGCGGACGTAGGTGTCCAGCTTGTCCTTGGGGCAGTGGTCTGTGTGCAGCGCGACGTTGATCGGGTACTTGGCCGCGATGCTGCGGGTGAACTTGGCCAGCGCGACCGCGCCGCTCACCATGTCCTTGACCCCGAGGCCGGAGGCGAACTCCGCACCGCCGGTCGAGAACTGGATGATGCCGTCGCTGCCGGCATCGGCGAAGCCCTTGATGGCGGCGTTGACGCTCTCGGATCCGACGCAGTTGATGGCGGGGTAGGCCCACCCGCCGCTCTTCGCGCGGTCCAGCATGTCGGCGTAGATCTCTGGCGTTGCGA
>DASXYE010000005.1:0-3739 GCA_036502695.1 Jatrophihabitantaceae bacterium | reverse complement strand
GGCTCCGGGTTCCGCGTCCGCGCCGTGGAGCGCACGGACGGGACGATCACCGCGGTGGCGATCTCGCTGCAATCGGCCGACGCCACGGTGCATCGCCTGGAAATGATCACCTGGCTGGTCGCGCTGATCGTGCTCGCCGTGCTGTTCGTCCTGGCCGCCATCGCGGTCCGGATCGGCCTCAAGCCGCTGGACGTCGTCGAGCGCACCGCCGAGGACATCGCGGCCGGTGATCTATCCCGGCGGGTGCCCGCGGGCCCGCCCGGCACCGAGATCGGCCGGCTGTCGACCACCTTGAACGGGATGTTCGCGCAAATCGAGTCGGCGTTCACCGCCCGCGAGCACAGCGAGACGACGCTGCGGCAGTTCATCGCCGATGCCAGCCACGAGCTGCGCACCCCGCTGACCACCGTGCGCGGCTACGCCGAGCTGGCCCGCAAGGGCGCCCTGCCCGACGAGCCGACCCGGCAGCGGGCGATGGGACGCATCGAATCCGAGGCGACGCGGATGGGTGTTCTCGTCGACGATCTGCTGCTGCTCGCCTACCTCGACCAGCAACGTCCGCTCAAGGTGATGACCGTCGACCTGGGCGCGCTGGCCACCGACGCCGTGGCCGATGCCCGGGTTCGCGACCCGCAGCGGCCGATCCGCTACGACGCCCCGAGCCGGCCGATCGAGGTCGACGTCGACCCGGACCGGTTCCGCCAGGTACTGGCCAACCTGCTCGGCAACGCGCTCACCCACACGCCCGACGGCACGCCCGTCACGGTCACGCTGACCACCGCCGACAGCACCGCCCGGCTGACCGTGGCCGACCAGGGACCCGGGCTGCCGCCCGAGCAGGTGGCGCGGCTGTTCGAGCGGTTCTACCGGGCCGACCCCAGCCGGACCCGAGCCCGCGGCGGCACCGGCCTGGGCCTGGCCATCGTCGAGGCGGTCGTGCAGGCCAGCGGCGGCACCGTCAGGTGCACGAGCTCGGTCGGCGCCGGCACGTCCTTCGTGATCACGCTGCCGGTTTCTTAGCTCCCGTCCAGGTTCCTTGCAGCTTCGCCGCAGGTACACGCGATGTGCTGTACCCGGCCGTCAGCGAGTACGAGGGATCATGAAGGAGCCGGGCATGACACAGCACGCGCCCTACGAGTCGGCGCGAGCCGCGCC
The DNA here is from genome assembly GCA_036502695.1 of Jatrophihabitantaceae bacterium. Taxonomy (GTDB): domain Bacteria; phylum Actinomycetota; class Actinomycetes; order Mycobacteriales; family Jatrophihabitantaceae; genus DASXRA01. The sequence continues at coordinate 2,584 of DASXYE010000005.1, read as the reverse complement.
GGCCACGGGCGACCGACTGCTGGTGGTCGACGACGAGGGCGACATCGCCGACCTGCTCACCACCGGACTGCGGTTCGTGGGCTTCGACGTCCGGGCGGCCAACACCGGCGCCGAGGCGCTGGCCGTCGCCGCCGAGTTCCGTCCGCACCTGCTGGTGCTGGACGTGATGCTGCCCGACATCGACGGCTTCGAGCTGTGCCGGCAGATCCGGCGAGATCGCGAGCAGGTCGGCGTCGTGTTCCTGACGGCGCGCGACCGGACCGAGGACGCCATCGCCGGGCTGACCGTCGGCGGCGACGACTACATCAACAAGCCGTTCAGCCTGGACGAGGTGGTGGCCCGCATCCGGGCTGTGCTGCGGCGCATCTCGACGGCGCCGGCCGATGCTGAAGCCGACGGGGTGCTGCGCTTCGCCGACCTGGAGCTGGACGAGGAACGGCACGAGGTGCGGCGGGCCAACACGGCGATCGAGCTGTCGCCCACCGAGTTCGCGCTGCTGCGGTACCTGCTCGAGAACAGCGGCCGGGTTGTGTCGAAGGCGCAGATCCTCGACCACGTATGGCGATACGACTTCCGCGGGGACGACGGGGTCGTCGAGTCCTACATCTCCTATCTACGCAAGAAGATCGATCGGCTCGGACCGCCGCTCATCCACACCCTGCGCGGTGTCGGATACACGCTGCGGGCCGGCCGGACAGCGGAGGTCCGATCATGAAACGAGTCTGGAAACGGGCTCGCATCCACCCCTGGCTAGCCGGCAGCCTGGCTGTACTTGTGCTGGCCGCCGCCGGGCTCGGAACGTACTTCGGGGTACGGGACGACAAGGCGGCTGCGGCAACCGCCACGACGACGACCCAGACGGTGGGTACCGGCACGATCCGGCAGTCCGTCTCGGCAACGGGCACGCTGGCGCCCGCGTCGCAGGAGGAGCTCAACTTCACCGTGTCGGGGGACGTCACGTCGGTGTCGGCCACGCAGGGGCAGACCGTCAAGAAGAACCAGGCGCTGGCCACCGTCGACTCGGCGGCCCTCGCCGCGGACGTCGCCCAGGCCCAGGCCACCGTGGCCAATGACCAGGCGAAGGTCGACGACGACAGCACCAACGCCGCCACCGACACCCAGGTCGCGGCCGACAAGGCGGCCCTGACCGCGGCGCAGAACCAGTTGACGTCGGCCAAGAACCAGCTGGCCGCCGCGACGCTGCGCTCGCCGATCGACGGCGTGGTCGCGTCAGTGAACCTGACGGTGGGCCAGTCGGTGGCCGGCAGCGGCTCGAGCGGCTCGTCCGGGTCGAGCGGCTCGTCCGGGAGCGGCGGGTCCGGGGCCGGTGGCGCGGGCGGCGCCGGGGCCGGCAGCACCGGTACCGGCAGCAGTGACAGCTCGTCCGATCCGCAGATCCTGGTGATCAGCACCAACTCGTGGGTCGTGAACGCCACCGTGGACGCCAGCTCGGTGAACCTGATCAAGAACGGCAACCAGGCCCAGCTGACGGTCACCGGCGCGACCGCCACCGTGTACGGCACGGTGGCCTCGATAGGGCTGGTGTCGTCGTCGACGTCCGGCACGGCGAGCTACCCGGTGGTAGTCGACGTGACGGGGTCGCCCACCGGGCTGCACGACGGGGCAGACGTCACGGCCACGCTCATCTACAAGCAGCTCAGCGACGTGCTCGTCGTGCCGACCACCGCCGTGCACCGCAACGCCAACGGCGGGCAGTACGTCGAGCGAACCAAGAACGGCAAGACCGAGCAGGCGACGGTGCAGACCGGCATCTCGTCCGGTGGCCAGACGCAGATCCTGTCCGGGCTGGCGGCCGGCGACAAGATCGTGGTGCCCGTGGTCCGGGTCGGCGGCGGCACCGGCGGCACCCAGCGGGGCGGGACGCGGACCGGGTTCCCGGGCGGCGGCCAGTTCCCCGGTGGCGGCGTGTTCCCTGGTGGCGGCGTCGGAGGCGGAGGCGCCGGTGGCGGCGCCGTGCAGCTGCCCAGGGGCGGTACCGGTGGCTAGCCCGGCGACGGTCACGGCGCCGATCGCGACGATCGCGGGTCCACCCGTCATCGAGCTCGACGAGGTCCGCAAGGTGTATCGCACCGGCGCGTTCGAGGTCGAGGCGCTGCGCGGGGTCTCGCTGCGGATCACGACCGGCGAGTACGTCGCGATCATGGGGCCGTCCGGATCGGGCAAGTCGACGCTGATGCACATCCTCGGCTGCCTGGACGTGCCGAGTTCGGGCACGTACCACCTGGCCGGCGAGGACGTCGGTGACATGGACGAGATCGATCTGGCCGAGGTGCGCAACCAGCGGATCGGGTTCGTGTTCCAGCAGTTCAACCTGCTGCCGTCGCTGTCGGCGCTGCGCAACGTCGAGCTGCCGCTGGCGTACGCCGGCGTATCGCGCGACCAGCGCCGCCGGCGGGCTCAAGCCGCGCTGGCCCGCGTCGGGCTGGCCGATCGGGTCGAGCATCGTCCCGGCGAGCTGTCCGGCGGCCAGCAGCAGCGGGTGGCCGTCGCCCGGGCCTTGGTCAGCCGGCCCCACGTGGTCTTCGCCGATGAACCCACCGGCAACCTGGACTCACGATCGGGA
>DASXYE010000004.1:0-4257 GCA_036502695.1 Jatrophihabitantaceae bacterium | reverse complement strand
GATGTCGCCAAGCCTGCCCAGCGTCACAACCAGAACCGCGGTGACGACCAGAAAGCCCATCAGCATCCACAGCAGGTAACTGACGTTGCCAGCACGCAGCGGGTCGAGCTTGATGCCGCGGAAGATGTCCGGTAGCGAGATGATCACGATCGACGAGTTGATCGTCGCCATCAGCACGCCGAGTGTCGTGTTCGACAGCGCCACCCACTTGTACCGGGGGTGGTCCTTCTCGACGGTGAATTTGGACAGCGAGCTTCGCGGGGAACCCACGCCTATCACTTCCTGTGCCTACGCTTCGGGTTTCGTTAGCCTAACTAACATCATAGGCACAGCTATTCCCGGACGCGACGCGCGCTACGGGGCGCCGAGCTCCAGCGTGACGGCGGCGCCGCCGGACGATGAGCGCCCGACGTACATCGTGCCCCCGGATGCCTCGGCGCACCGTCGGGCGATGTCCAGCCCCAGCCCGGACGAGCCCCGGTCGCTGCGCCCGCGCACGCCGGCGCCGTCGGGCAGGCCCGGCCCCGAGTCGGCGACCGTCAGGACAGCACCTCCACCGTCCACTGTGGACAGTGTGACCTCGAACGGCGTGCCCTCAGGCGTGTGCGCGATGACGTTCTCAACCAACGCATCGACGGCGGCGGCCAGATCCTCGGCGGACGCGCGCACCGGCGCCGGCGTCGCGGGCAACGTGACCGACCGGGCGCGGTCCTGGTCATCGGCCAGCGCCGACCAGTACGCGATGCGCTCGGCGACGACGGCTGTCGCGTCGCAGGACGGCAGCCGCCCCTCGCGTTGCGGGCGCCGGGCCGCGCGGATCACGGCGGTCAGCGTGCGTTCCAGGGCGGTGACGTGCTCGCCGATGCGTGCCGCCTCCTCCGGTGAACGCAGCGCCTCGGCATCCAGCCGCAGCGCGGTGAGTGGCGTGCGCATCCGGTGCGACAGGTCGGCGGCCGTTTCCCGTTCCTCGGCGATCAGCTCGTCGATGCGATCGGCCAGCCGGTTCAGCGCCGTGCCGACCTCGGCCACCTCGCGCGGCCCGTCGGTCGGGGCCCGGGCCGTGACGTCGCCGGCCGATATGTCGTGGGCGGTCTGCGCGGTGCGGGTCAGTGGCCGGACGATGCGCCGGGTCACCAGCTCGCCGCCGGCGATGCCGATGATCAGCAATCCCACGCTGCCCGCGCCGAGCAGCCAGTACCACTGCCCGAGTCCGGCGTAGAGCTCGTTGCTCGAGGCGAACACCTGGATCCGGTACTGCCCGGTGCTGCTCGTCGAGACGCTCAGCTCGGCCACCTTGCCGCCCGGCACGGAATGCACCTGCGGATCGTCGCGCCCCGGCCCACCGCCGGGCGGCTGCGCCTGTGGACCGATCAGCGGCTGCGGCCCGCCGCCGTCGCCGTGCGGCGCGGCCCGGCCGAGCAGCGTGCCGCTCGGGGTGATCACCGAGGCGCAGCGGTCGTTCGTCTGCGTCTGCGTCGCCAGGTAGTTGCGGATCGCGTCGTCCGTCGGGGCGCCGAACGTCACGAAGTGGGCCACGCCATCGGCCTCGTCCCGGATGGACCGCTCGCCGCGCTGGGCCACCGCGCTGCGCACGAGCAACGCCACCGGAATGGCGAACGCCAGCACCACCAGCACCGTGATGCCGGTGACGAGCAGCAAGATCCGTCGGCGCATGCTCTACTCCGGGGCCATGAGGCGGACGCCGACGCCGCGGACGCTGTGCAGGTAGCGAGGTCGTTTGGCCGTTTCGCCGAGCTTGCGGCGCAGCCAGGACAGGTGCACGTCGACGGTGCGATCCGAGCCGCCCCACGCGAGCTGCCACACCTCGGCGAGCAGGTCCCGCTTGGCGACGACCTCACCGGCCCGGCGGGCCAGCACCAGCAGCAGCTCGAACTCCTTGCGGGCCAGCTCGACCGGCGTGCCGTCGAGCACCACCTCGCGGCGGCGCGTGTCGATGCTCAGCCCGCCGACCGTGATCGGCTCCTCGTCCTCGGTTCGATCCGTACGGCGCAGTACGGCTCGGATCCGGGCACTGAGCTGGGCCGCGGTGAACGGTTTGATCACGTAGTCGTCGGCGCCGAGATCCAGTAGCCGCACGATCTCGGCCTCGTCGTCGCGGGCCGTGGCGACGATCACCGGGACGTCGCTCACCGCGCGCAGCATCGACAGCACGTCCGCGCCGTCGACGTCGGGCAGGCCCAGGTCGAGCAGCACGACGTCGGGCTTCTGCGCCACGGCCGCGGTGAGCGCCGTCATGCCGGTACTCGCGGTGCTGACGGCGTGCCCGTGCTCGTGCAGCGACCGGGTGAGCGCTACTCGGATGGCCGCGTCGTCCTCGACCAGCAGTACCTGGGCCATCGCAGGCAATCGCCGGCCGTCAGGTCGCGGGAGTGTCGTCGTCCGGGGGCTGCCGGCGCAGGTCCTCGCCCAGCCGCTTCAGGAACTCGGGGTCGTCGTCCGGGGCGACAGTTCGACCGCGGTTCGTCGGCCCGCCGTGGCTCTGCCAGCCGAACGGCGACTGGCGCTCGCGCACCCTGGCGTCGACGGCGCCCGCGCGGGGGCGTCCGAAGATGAACCACGCGATGGCGCCGAAGTCGAGCAACAGGATGACGATGATCAGCCAGACCGCCTTGGGCAGCGTCCTGATCCGCTCAGCCGGTGCAGTGAGCGCGTCGAAGATGGCGTACAGCCACGCCACGATCGCGATCACGCCGACGATTCCGCCGACCCCGAAGAACATAGCAACAGGGTAGGCCCAATCCGGTGTGGCCGGCAGCAGCCCGGATACTGGCGGGGTGGCATTTGCCGATCTTCAGGAGTTCCTGACCGCCCTCGACCGCGACGGCGACCTGGCCCGGGTGCGCACGCCGGTCGATCCGCACCTGGAAGTCACCGGCATCGTGCAGCGTGTGCTGGCTGAACAGGGGCCGGCGTTGCTGTTCGAGAATCCGACGCGGGGTGAGCTGCCGCTGGCCATCAACGTGTTCGGCACGCAGCGTCGGATGGCCCGCGCGCTGGGCGTCGAGCGGCTGGACGAGATCGGCGAGCGCATCGCCGACCTGCTCAAGCCCGAGCTGCCACGGGGGATCAGCGGCCTGCGCGACGCGTTCGCCAAGGCGGCCCAGCTGCGGTCCGTACCCCCACGTAGGGTGCGCGCCGCGCCGGTGCACGAGATCGTCCGCCGCAGCGCGGACGTCGATCTGTCGATCCTGCCCGGCATCAAGTCCTGGCCGGACGACGGCGGCGTGTTCCTCAACCTCGGCCTGACGCACACGAAGCATCCCGAGACGGGCGCGCGCAATCTGGGCATGTACCGCCTGCAACAGCAGGATTCCCGGACGGTCAGCCTGCACTGGCAGATCCACAAGGACTCCACGTCGCACGCGGCGATCGCCGAGCGGCGGGGCGAGCCGTTGCCCGTGGCGATCGCGTTCGGCTGCCCGCCGGCGGTGACCTACGCGGCGTCCGCCCCGTTGCCGGCCGACCTCGACGAGTACCTGTTCGCCGGCTTCCTGCAGCGCTCGCGCGTCGAGATGGTGGATTGCCTCGACGTTCCCCTGCAGGTGCCGGCCACTGCCCAGGTCGTCCTCGAAGGCTGGGTGCAGCCCGGAGAGCGCCTGCCCGAGGGGCCCTTCGGCGATCACACCGGCTTCTACACGCCGGTCGAGCCGTTCCCGTTCATGCGCGTCGAGACGATGACGATGCGGGCGGACGCCGTGTACCAGTCGATCATCGTGGGCCGCCCGCCGCAGGAGGACGGGCCGATCGGCAAGGCCACCGAGCGGATCTTCCTGCCGTTGCTGCGGCTGACCATCCCGGAGATCGTCGACTACGACCTGCCCGAGGCCGGCGTCTTCCACAACTGCGTGATCGTCTCGATCGAGAAGCGGTTCCCCAAGCACGCGCAGAAGGTGATGAACGCGATCTGGGGCGCCGGGCTGATGTCGCTGTCCAAGCTGATCGTGGTGGTCGACGCCGACTGCGACGTGCACGACTACGCCGAGGTCGCGTGGCGGGCGTTCGGCAACGTCGACTACGCGCACGACGCGCTGCACACCGTCGGGCCGGTGGATCATCTGGATCACTCGTCGTACGAGCAGTTCTTCGGCGGCAAGCTCGGCCTGGACGCGACCCGCAAGCTGCCGTCCGAGGGCTACCGCCGGGGCTGGCCCGACGAGTGCGCGCTGGACGAGGCGACACGTTCGCGGGTCGCCGATCGCTGGTCCGAGTACGGCATCTAGCCCCGATCGTGCAAGG
>DASXYE010000003.1:0-4419 GCA_036502695.1 Jatrophihabitantaceae bacterium | reverse complement strand
TGTCGATGTGACCACCGGCGCCAGTGCGACCACCTTCGACGTCAGCTACGTCTTGACCACGTCCTATCCCGCCCCAGCCACCATCAACTTCACCATGACGAAGCTGGACGACCCCACCCCGCTCGCCTCGTTGTCGGCCGGCGTTCAGCCGCCAATCGTCGGGAGCGGCGCTGCCTGCCCGGGCCAGCCGGTATCTGTCGGTGGCTCCTCCGTTCCGGACGGCCAGTACCGGATCACCAATCCAGCGGGCACCCAGTTCGAGGCCACCGGCGTAGACGGGAACCTGTCTGGCACACCCATCCCGCTCCCAGCACGGATCCCGGCCGGCTACGCGTTCACGGTTACCGAGGAACGGACGGGGGATCTGATCGGGTCGGCGCGTGTCGAAGTCCGACAAAGCTACCTGTCGCTCGGCGGCGGACAGACGCCGTGGCGCGACGTGTACATCGCCGACTGCTTTGCGCCAGGTGAGCGCGTCGCGACGAAGCCGGTGCCCGGCGCAACGGCGCCCACCGTCCTGGCGAACAGCAAGGGCGTCGCGACGATCGTGGTGAATCTGCACCCCGCGCAGCACGTACAGTCGGCGGCGATCGCCCCGACCGGCGTCACGTCCGGCCAGACCATTTACCCGGACGTGATGCCGAATATCCAGGTGCCGGCAACCACCTTGCTCGTCAATCACAGCCTGGGTCCCGGCATCCAGCCGTATGCGCTCGCCTCGGCAGTGCCTCCCGGCGGACCCGGCGGATCTGGCGGATTCACGTTCCACCCCAACTACGGCAATCTGATGATCGAGCACTACTACGCCAGCGGTGGCAGTTCCGCGACGTGGTTCTCCACTGGCCACACCGGCTCCTGCAACACCTGCCGGCTCACCATGCAGGCGGACGGCAACCTCGTGTATCGGGCAGCGTCGGGTCACGTCCAGTGGTCGACCGGGACCGCCAAGACGGGCAGTAACAACCGACTAGTCCTCAGCTCGGACGGCAGCCTGGTGCTGCGTACCAGTGCCGGCTACCCGCTGTGGAGCCGCACGTACGGCCTCATCCGCGGCTCGAACGGTTACACGAGCCGGATCACGATCTATGGGCACCGCGACGGCTCACGGCTGTCGCTCTCGGGTCGCGCGTACCAGCGCACGAAGCTCGCCGGGACGGTCTACAGCGGTTATCGCAAGGTGTACCTGCAGAGATATGCCCATGGGCACTGGACAACGATGCTCGGACAGACTGCCGATTCGAGCGGCGCCGTGGGGTTCACGCTAACCGCACGCACTGCCTACCGGTATCGGTTCGTGGTGACCAAGTCCTCGACGGCGGCGGCCGCGCAGAGCGGCGCGCTCTACCACTAACGCCAGCCGATCCGGGCGGCCTCGGCGTCGGCGGACGGGTCCCACGGCGTGTAGGTCCCGATCGGGGTGCGCTCGGGCAGCTCCGCGACGCAGGCTCGCGCGATGGGCAGAAGCTCCGATGCCAGCAGGGTGATCTCATCGGGCTCGAGTGCTGCCCACGCGTGGGCGGCCGCCTCGTCGGTGGCCCGCTCGACCTCGGCGATCAGCTGACGCGCCGTCTCGGTGACCCGGCCGGCCTCGTCGAGCAGCCCATTGGCCACGAGCTCGGTCGTGGCCGCGTTCCACTCGTCGTCGGTCCAGCCCCGGGTCGGCTGCAGCTGGTCGCGGCCGATGTCCAGCGCGGCCCGCAGCACGAGCATCGGCAACCCGGCGAACCCCACGGCAACCAGCGCCGCGACGTGGCCGTCGCCCCGGTGCTCGCGCAGCGTCGCCGTGGCCTGCCACAGCCGCTCGTACGGATCGTCGCGCCGCGGCAGGTCCACGTTGGCCGCGCCGAGCGCCCGGCCGGGCAGCTCGAGTCGCGCCACCGCGGTCTCCAGGCCGGACGCCACCCGCTCGACGACGGCCGCATCGGGGGCCAGCCGGCGCAGTGCCGCGGCCGAGCCGACCGCCCGGGCGTCCAGGGCCGCGGCCGGCTCGATCATCGACCACACCGCCGGCAACGCCCGCTGCACCATCGCCGGCGCGAACCCGTTGAACAGCGCGATCACCGGCGCCGGCCCGATCGGTCCCAACGGCGCCGCCCGGCCGGCGAAGTAGCCGCGCCAGAATCCGCGCAACCCGGCCGTCTCGAACGCCGCCCGACCCTCCGGCGCGAAGTACGTCACGGCATGGACCGGCTCGTACAACGTCCACATTCCTCGCGCATAGCGCGGCGTATCGGTCATGCTCCGATCCTCGCAGGTGCGGAGCAGAACACGATCGTCCGTTTTGGACGGTGCCGCTGCGCCGTTCGTGCCGGTAACGTCCAAACGCTGCCGCCGGGTCGGATCGGCGGCATGAGTTCGTTCAGAACTCCTCATCGGGGAAGGGAGTCGGGCATGCCCATTCGTGCCCTCCGCAGATCGTCCGCGTTACTCACCGCCGCCGGGCTCGTGGCGACCGCACTCACGGCGATCGCGCCGGCGGCCGCCGCGGCATCCGGGTCGATGACGCCGGCGATAGGCGTCAGTCCGCACTACACGGTGGCCGGTCACGTCGACTCGACGCCGAACGACACCACGTTCAGCTGCCAGTTGACCGATCCCGCCGGGTGCTACGGCCCGACGCAGATCCGGGCCGCCTACGGCGTCGACAAGCTCGCCGCCCACGGCCTGGACGGCAAGGGCCGCACGATCGTGATCGTCGACGCATTCCAGAGCCCGACGATCCAGCACGACCTGGCCACGTTCGACACGGTCTTCGGCCTGCCGGCTCCCCAGTTCGACATCGTCGCGCCGGACGGCCTGACGCCGTTCGACCCGGCCGACGGCAACCAGGTCGGCTGGTCCGGCGAGATCACGCTCGACGTCGAGTGGGCGCACGCGGTGGCGCCGGCGGCCAAGATCGTCCTGGTGCTGGCCAAGTCGAACGACGACGCGGACATCCTGTCCGCGACGAAGTTCGCCGTCGACCACAACCTCGGCGACGTGATCTCGCAGAGCTTCGGCGAGGCCGAGCAGTGCATGTTGCCCGACCTGCTCACCGCCCAGCACGCGTTGTTCGCGAAGGCGACCGCCAAGGGCATCACCTTGCTGGCCTCGTCGGGCGACCAGGGCGCCGCGCAGCCGACCTGCGACAGCACGTCGTTCTTCAAGGCGGCCAGCACGCCCGCGTCCGACCCGAACGTCACCGGCGTCGGCGGCACCCGGCTGATCGCGAACGGCCAGACCGGGGCGTACAGCAGCGAGTCGGTGTGGAACGAGCCGGACTTCGCCTCGGCGGGCGGCGGCGGGCTCAGCGTCAAGTACCGGGCGCCGTTCTACCAGCTCGCGCAGCGGTTGCCGATGCGGGGCGTGCCCGACATCGCCTACAACGCGGCGATCATCGGTGGCGTCCTCGCCGTATGGAGCAGTTCCGGACAGGGCCCGGACCTGGTGTTCCGGTTCGGCGGCACCAGCGCCGGATCGCCGCAGTGGGCCGGCCTCATCGCGCTGGCCGATCAGCTGCGCCACGGTCGGGTCGGCGCGATCAACACCGCCCTGTACACGCTGGCGCTGTCTCCAACGGTGTACGGCACCCTGTTCCATGACGTGACGACCGGCGACAACACCTACCACGGTGACGTCACGGTCGACGGGTTCGCCGCCAAGCGCGGCTGGGATGCCGCGTCCGGCCTGGGTACGCCCAAGGCCAACCTGTTGGTGCCGGCGCTGGCCGCGCTGGGCTAATCGGCCGGGTAAGGCGCCGCGTCCGTCGGCGCGGCGCCTTACCCGCGATCAGTTGATGTCGAACTCGTTGCCCTCGGGATCGGTCATAGCCACGGCGTAGTGGTCGAGGCCGTCCTGCTGCAGCACGCGCACGACGGTGGCCCCGAGCTCGGCCAAGCGCTGCGCCTCGGCGTCGACCCGTTCCCGTCGAGTGGTAAGCGGAAGGTCGCGGCCACCGCCGGCATGGATGTCGATGTGGAGCCGGTTCTTGATCGTCTTGCCTTCCGGGACGATCTGGAACCAGATGTCCGGCCCATCACCGACGGGGTCGCCTATGCGGTCCTCGCCGAGCCCGAGCTCGTCCTCGGGCACGCCCACCTCGCGCCAGTAGTCGTCCCACGAGGCGAAGCCGGCCGGTGGCTTCTTCAGCTCGTATCCCAGCGCGGACGCCCAGAAGCGGGCCAGCCGATCGGGATTCGCGCAGTCGATGACAAGCTGGAACCTGACGGCCACGGTGCCTCCTCGAATCGTTTGACCTGCGCGGCCAGCTTGCCCGAGACCTCTGACAGCAATCCGCCTGCAGCTGGCCGACGTCTGAAGCGACTACACGACAGAGCCGGGTCGGCGGACCCGGCTCGCGGCGCTTGGCTTCTTTGGCGGTGGCGGTGGGATTTGAACCCACGGAGGCTTGCACCTCACACGCTTTCGAGCTCTACGCGG
>DASXYE010000002.1:0-13642 GCA_036502695.1 Jatrophihabitantaceae bacterium | reverse complement strand
CTTGTGGCGAAGGCAGCCTATCTAGGTAGAACGACGGCGTCAGTCCTGTTTGCGGCGTTCTATCAGGACGAGGTCGCGCCAACGTCCCTGGTGCTGGGCGATCCGTACCCGGACGCCGACCACGCGGAACCCGGCGGCGTAGTGCAGCTCCAATGTCGCGATGTTCTCGGGGAAGACCGAGGTCTGCAGCGTCCACAGGCCGGCCTCGTCCGCGGCCGCGACCAGGTGCTGCATCAGCCCGCGGCCGACGCCCCGCCCGTGGAACCCGTCGGCGACGTACACCGCCGTCTCGGCGACGCCGGCGTAGCACGACCGCGTCGACACCGGACTCGCCGCCGCCCAGCCGACGACCGTGCCGGCCAGGTCGGCCACCCAGCGATGTCCGGGCAGCCACCGGGCGTCGAGCACCTCGGGCCGGGGAACGTCGGTCTCGAACGTCGCGTCGCCGGTGGCGATGCCCTCGGTGTAGATGCGCAGCACGGCGGCCCAGTCGGCGTCGGTGAGTGCGCGGACCGAGATCACCGGGTCATTGTGGCGCTTCCGTAGTCTCTCGGTCGTGATCCTGACCAACGCGCAGCTGATCGGGCCGGACGGCATCACGGCGGGGTGGCTCGAGGTCGACGCCGGCCGGATCGTCGGGGCTGGTCCCGGGCCGGCCGACGGGGTCGACCTGGGTGGCCGCTATCTCGCGCCGGGCTTCGTCGACCTGCACGTGCACGGGGGCGGCGGGGCGTCGTTCGTCGACGATCCGCGCGCGGCGGTGGCGTTCCACCAGCGGCACGGGACCACGACCCTGCTGGCCAGCCTGGTCACCGCGCCGATCCCCGAGCTGGCCGACCAGATCACGGCGCTGGCCCCGCTCGTCGCGGACGGCACGATCGGCGGCGTCCACCTCGAAGGACCGTTCCTGGCCGCCGCCCGCTGCGGCGCCCACGACCCGGCCCTGCTGCGGGCGCCGACGCGGGCCGATGTCGCGGCGTTGCTCGACGCCGGACCGGTTCGGATGGTGACGATCGCCCCCGAGCTGCCGGGCGCGGTCGAGGCGATCCGGCAGGTCGTGGACGGCGGTGCCGTGGCGGCGATCGGGCACACCGACGCCACCTACGACGAGGCGCGCGCCGGGCTGGCCGCCGGGGCTCGGGTAGGCACGCACCTGTACAACGCGATGCGCCCGCTGCATCACCGCGAGCCCGGGGTGATCACCGCCCTGCTCGACAGCGACGTCACGCTCGAGCTGGTCGTCGACAACGTGCACATCCACCCGGCGCTGGTGAGCTGGACGATCCGGGTGGCCGCTGCCGGGCGGATCGCGCTCATCACCGACGCGATCGCGGCGGCTGGCGTCGGCGACGGGGCTTACCGCCTGGGCGGGCTCGACGTCACCGTGCTCGACGGCGTGGCCCGGCTGACCCAGGGCGGATCCATCGCGGGCAGCACGCTGACCCTGGACGCTGCCCTGCGCCACACCGTTGCGAGCGGGGTACCGCTGGTCGACGCGGTGGCGGCACTGACGTCCGTGCCGGCGCAGGCGTTGGGCTTGGACGCCGGGACGCTCTCCGTGGGCGCCGCCGCCGACCTGGTCGTGCTGTCGCCATCGCTCGAGGTGGACGGCGTGATGGCCCGCGGCGAATGGATCAGTGATCCGTCTGGGTGACCTTCGACAGACCCCGGGGAGCATCGGGGTCCAGGCCGAGGCGGCGGGCCAGGGCCTCCACCATGAGCTGGCCCGGGATGGCTAGAGCCAGCGGGGCGAGCTCCTCGGGCAGGTCCGGCCCGGGTAGCGCGACGTCGCACTGCGCGGCGAACTCGGCGTCCCCACCGATACCGACGACCGTGGCGTGCTTGCCGCGGACGGTGGTGGCCAGCTCGGTCATGCCGGCCAGCATCGGCCCTTCGGGCGCGGCGACCAGGACGGCGGTGAGGTCGGCGTCCACCACGGCGATGGGCCCGTGCTTGAGGTCGGCGTAGGAGAGGCCACGCACCGGGCGCAGGCACGTCTCCTCCAGCTTGAGCGCCACCTCCAGGGCGGTGCCGAACGTGATGCCCCGGCCGGTGACCAGCGCGTCGTCGCCGTCGGCCAGTCGCGCCGCGGCGGCGGTCACGTCCACGTCGAGCAACCGGGCCGCCTCGTCCGGGACCCGCTTGAAATCGAGGGCCCGGTCGCCGAGCGCGGATACGAGGACGGCGACCGCGGCCAGCTGCGTGGTGTACGTCTTGGTTGCGGGGACGGCCTTCTCGGCGCCGGCCTGGGTGATCAGTGCCAGGTCGGCGGCGTTGGCCAGGGTGCTGCCGGCGACGTTGGTGACCGCCACCGTGCGCGCCCCGCGGGCCGCCGCCCAGGCCTGGGTCTCGGCGATCTCGGCCGTCTCGCCGGACTGCGACACCGACACGGCCACGGTGTCGGACAGATCCAGGTCGGCGCGGTAATGCGTGGCCACGCTCGGGGCGGCGAGCCCGGCCTGCCGCCCGGCCAGCACCTCACACAGGTAGCGGCCGTAGATCGCCGCGTTGTCGGATGAGCCGCGGGCCACGAACAGCACGTGCCGGCGGCCCTCGGCCAGGGCCGCGATCTGGGGTTGCAGGGGCAGCAGGGCGTCCAACGTGCGGGCGAGCGCCTCGGGTTGCTCGCCGATCTCGTGCCGCATCACCGTCGTCATGTCTAGACATCTTGCCGGGTGCGGTTTTGGCCGGACGAGCCGCGTAGCACGGTCCGCACGGCCAAAACCGGATTAGCGGGCGGCGATGAACAGGCTCTGCAGGCCGTGCCCGATCGGGCCGCGTTCGTCGTGCAGGGTGGACTCGGCAACCCCGATGCCGGCCCCGCCCAGGGTGGTCCGGGCGTCCATCGCCACCCACTCGCCGGCCGGGTACCGGTGCAGCACGACGGTCAGGTCCGGGTTCACGAACAGGTACTTGTCGAAGTCGAGGACGTTGCTGATGCCGTTGCCCGAGTCGGCGGCGGCCAGCACCCGGCCCAGCGGCGATGCCGGCACGCCCTCGACGATCGCCCCGCGCACCCGCGTCCAGCAGGTGGCCGGCCCGGGCTGGAGGAACCCGCCGTGCACGAACCGGGTCTCCAGGGCCGTGTGATAGCCGATCTCGAACGGGAACTCGAACTGATGTGGGGCGATCGTGTCCGGCGGCGGCAGTTGCGGGGCGGGCTCGTCGGCCAGGTCGTCGTCCGCGACGCGGATGCGCTGGGCCGTCGCGCGCAGCACCGGCTTGCCGTTGTCCGGCGTCAGCGTCACCTCGACGACCTCCACCGACCGTCCACTGTGGACGGTGCGGGTGGCCACGTTGAGCGGGGCGATCGGCACCGGGCGCATCAGCTCGACGGTCATCCGGGTGACGCGCATGTCGGTGCGGGCGCCGGGGCGGGTCTCGACGACGTGCCCGGCCAGCGCGGACGGCGGTCCACCGTGCTGGGCGCCGGCGTCCCAGGGCCCGCGCGTGAGCTCCGTCGACAGGAACCGGTCGGTGTCGACCTGCTCGAAGAACGCCATCGCCTCGCCCCTTCCCGGCCCTTCCGGTTTTGGTCACCAGTAGGCGAATATGACGACTGGTGACCAAAACCGGAGACTACGCAGGCGGCAGGACGCGGACGTCGGGCGTCGACCCCGGCGCCGCCCAGGCCAGCAGCGCCACCCCTTCGGCGCTCACCGCGGCGACGTCGCGCCGGGCCAGCCGCTCGAACGGTTCGACCGTCAGCGTCGCCGCGCCGCTGGCCGCTCGCGCGATCTCCCAGTTCGCCGCCCACCGTCCGTCGACGAGCACCTCGCCCCGGACGCCACCGTGGCCCGGCCACAACGGCACGCCGCGGCCGTCCGGCACCACCCGGGACCGGTCGGCGTAGGACAGCAGCAGGTTGTCGTACTCGGGCAGGAACCGCGGCGGCGCCGGCGTGTCCGGGTCGGGACGCGGCGCTGACGGCAGGTCGAGCAGCTCCCGCCCGTCCGAGTCGCGGAACCGCCGCAGCCGGCGGCCCAATCGCGTGGATACCTCGCCCAGCCGGGTCAGCCCGCACCACGCCTGCGCGTCCATGACGGTGGCCGGCCCGAATGCGCCGAGGTAGCGCAGCAGCACGTCGTCGACGGTGAGCTCGGCGGGCCCGGCGTCGGCGTCGGCCCCGAGCCAGGACGCGTTGGTGGCCCAGCGCACCGGGCCACCGCCCGTCCAGGTACCTCGCGGCGGCACCTGCACTTGCGGCACCAGGAACCCCACGGCGTGCGCCAGCGCGGTCGGGTCGCGGCCCGGCCACCGCGCGGAGAGCAGCTGGCCCAGCTCGGCCCGGGTACGCGGCGCCTCGTCGAGCAACGCCCGCCCGGCTGCCACCAGTTCGTCCAGGTCGACGCCCTCGATCCGGCGCCGGAACGGCCCGGCGGAGTGCGCCCGATCCAGGACGGGACGCAGCGTGGGACGCATCGCCAGGCAGTCGCGGGCCGTGACGAGGTGCACGGTGCCCCGCATCAGACTGGCTCGCACGGCCTGCCGCGACTCCATCAGCTCGTCCAGCTCGGCCGGGTCGAAGTCGACGAGTCGCGTCCAGAGGCCGACGAACGGGGCGCGCGGCGCCTGCGCCTGCATGCCCACCAGGTGCTCGATGGTCGCGGCGGCCGGTCGCACCGTGCGCTCCAGCAGCAGTTGCCGATCCAGCGTGGCGCGGTTGATCGCCTGATCGCTCAGCGCCGCGAGGGCCACCACCATGGCCGAAGTCTAAGCGGGCGGGCCATCCGGTTCGCGGCCTCGAATTACACGGCTGTTGTTTGAACTCCGTCTGCTCAGAAAAGCCTTTCTGCGGCGTGTCGACAGGGCTGCGAAACCTCGTCGCGGCTGCCTCGTTGCACACACTCGTGACGACATTGCGTAGTCAATGGGGCACGTTGCGATGAAGCATTCAGCTCGCTATGAATCAGATGCGACGATCGTGCTGGCCCGGCCGGTTGGCCGGCACGCGAAGGATGCCCGCCCCAAGCCTCCGCCGCGGCACGCCCTGGCCCGGCCGGTCGCGCCGCCGCGCGTACGCCCCGAGCGGGTGAGCGCCGCCGATGCCCAGGTGCCGGCCGCGGGCGCGCGTCCCGAGCACGCGACCGTCCGGTTCCGGCTGCCCTCGCTGGCCGGCCATCAGGTACGGCCGCGGCACCTGCTCATCGGTGCCGCTCTGCTGGCGGCCGGCCTGGCCGGTGTGGCCGGCGCCGGTGCGGCCGCCCATCGCGTCGACGCCGCGACCCCGCCCGGACCTCGACTGGCGGCGCCGAGCGCGCTGGCCCTGCCGGCCCCGCTGCGCCTGTCGCTGTCGGCGACGATGCTGCCGTCGACCGGCATCCACTCGACCCGTCCGGTGACGACCGGCCTGCCGGTGCGGCACGACGATCCGGCGATCGCCAACTCGCGCGCGCACCGCGTGCACCCGGGCGCTCCGATGCCGGCCTGGAACCCGGCCCCGACACTCGGGCCGGACAACCGCTGGCCGAACGGCACCCAGCCGCACGCCGGTCCCCCCGTGAACCCGCCACCCGTGGACCCGACCCTGCCGACCGCGCCGTCCGAACCATCGAGCCCGCCGCCGTCGGATCCCACGACGCCACCGTCGGACCCGAGTTCCCCGCCGTCGGATCCCACGAGCCCGCCCGGCGACCCGACCACGCCGCCGTCGACGACCCCGACCCCGCCGTCCACCACGCCCACGGCACCCAGCGACAGCCCGACCGATTCCGGCTCGGGTGGCTCGACCGGCACCGGTAGTGACAGTGACACCGGCAGCGGCTCGGGATCCGGCGACTCGAGTCCTGCCAGCGAGCGCTGAAGAACCGGCGATCTGGGCAACACCGCGTGTCCGGCAGGGCACGGTCGGGTGAATGCGCCCAAATCGACGGTGCCATTTTGCGTCGATCGGGGTTAGCCTCGGCAGGCAGTTCCTACAGTGCTCCTCACCGGTCGAGGGGCAACGCCTGCTCGGGGGCCAGCTCCGAGCGCGTGAGAGGGCACGCGGATGCCGAAGCGAACCGCTGGACGCGCCCAGCCAGCGCACGCCGATGTGTGGTTCCACGCTCCGGTATGGACGTCCCGTAAACAGCGACTGGCCGTTGCCGGGGTGATCATCGCGGCCGTGCTCGGCTCGGTCGGTGGCGCCGGAGTGACCGCGCGCCGAGTCGATGCCGCCGAGCAGCACCCCGCCGGCTCGTCCAGCTCGAGCCAGGTGCCCGGCTACCCGACCGTGGTCGGCGCTCCGCTGGCGGGCAGCCCCGGTGTGACCTCGCCGATCGGCTTGCCCCCTACCGAACTACCCACCTCGCCCAGCCACTCGGGCGGCCCCACACCGGCCGGACCGCTCGCCCCGCAACTGGCCGGCGACGGCATCCCGGCCGTGGCGCTCGACGCGTATCGCAAGGCGGCGGCCGCAGCGCCGGCCGGCTGCGACATCCCATGGCCGTTGCTCGCCGCGATCGGGCGGGTCGAATCCGATCACGGCCGGTTCGCCAACTCGCAGCTCTACGCAGACGGCACGTCGGCCCCGCACGTGATCGGCATCCCGTTGAACGGCAACGGCACGGCGCTGATCCGCGACACCGACCACGGTGCCCTCGACGGCGACACCGTCTACGACCGGGCTGTCGGCCCGATGCAGTTCATCCCTTCCACCTGGGCGACCTGGGGTATCGACGGCAACGGTGACGGCGTGGCCGACCCGTTCAACATCTACGACGCGTCGGAGGCCGCGGCCGACTACCTGTGCTCGGCGGGCGGCAACCTGGGTACCTCGAGCGGTCAGATCCGCGCCGTGTTGGCGTACAACCACTCGAGCGAGTACCTCGCCACTGTGCTGTCGCTGGAGCAGGTCTACGCCAGCGGCGTTCCCGGTGTGGACATCCCGCTGCTGCCATCCGTCCCGAAGCCCCCCGGCTCGGGCGCGCTGCCACCGTTGCCACCGCCGGTCGACCCCGGCCGTCCGCTCGGCCTCGGCGCGTTGCACAAGCCGAAGCAGCACCCGAGCCAGACGTCGCACCCGAAGCCGCCGACGGGTCCGGGCACGCCGCCGTCGTCCACGCCAACCGCGCCCGGCATCCCCTCCGGTGGCACCCGCCCGTCGACCCCGTCGACCCCGCCGACCTGCCCGACCGACACGACGCCGCCCGGCTCGGATACCGCGCCCAAGCCGGATCCGTCCTGCCCCCCGACGTCCAGCGACCCGGGCTCGTCGTCCAGCGATCCGTCGCCGACCCCGACGTCCACCACGTCGTCGAGCGCGCCGGACACCTCCACCTCGTCGGGCAGCACTGTGGACACGTCCACCACGTCGGGCAGCGCGGCGGACACGTCCACCACGTCGGCCGCGACGTCCAGCTGAACTGCCCGCACCAGGCGGGTTCCGGCTGTTCCACGCTTGCGCTGTGCTCAGGCCCCCTCGTGGGCGGGCGCAGCGCACCAGCTGTCGCTGGCCCTCGTCGCCCGGGACCGTCGAGCCCCTGTTCTACCCGGAACGCAACCGAACAGCACTGCGCCCGACCGTCCTTTGTGGACGATCGGGCGCAGATGCGGGCTGGATCAGGACGCGCTGTGCCGTCCGGTGGTGCGGGCGGTGCTGGGCCGGCGGCCGGCGAAGAGCATCCCGCCGCCGATCAGCGCCAGCAGGCCGGCGAGCAGGGTGGCCTTGCCGACCGGGACGTCCGGGCCGGTGTTCGGCAGCTGGCTGCCGGCGTGCGGCGGCGTAATCGGCGCCACGCACTGCGGCAGGTTCGGGAAGGCGTGGGTCCAATTCGTCGTACCGGTCAGCGGGTGACCGGGCCGGGCGATCGCCTTGACCGTGATGGTGCTGCCGGCGGTGGCGCTGTGCTTGCCGGCCGACACCGCGACGTCGTTCACCGTGTAGTCGGAGTACGAGTCGGGGATCGTGTACGAGCCGGTGAGCGCGCAGGTGTTGTCGACGAACGTCGGCACGTGCGCGTTGCAGTCGGTCGGCGCGGCGCCGAACTTCAACGTCCAGCTGGACGTGCCGGGCAGCGTCTCGCCGCTCGGTCCCTTGGCCGTGACCGTGATCGTGGTGCCGGCCTTGCCGGGGTAGGTGCCCTGCTTCGTCTCGGTGCCGTTGACGAAGTACACGACGTTGTCGGTGCCCGGAATCGTGTAGGTGCCGTTCGGTGAAGTACAGGACGGCTGAGTGTTGGATGGCGTGCCCGTGCAGTTCGTGGGCACAGCGCCGAACGTGTGCGGTCCCCAGCTCTTCGTGCCGGTGAGTTCGTAGCCCGGCAGCGCTACTGCGGTGATCGTGATGACGTCACCGGGCTGGGCGTCGTAGGTCTTGTCGGCTGCGACGTCGTTGCCGTTGACCTGGTACTTCGTGCCCTCGACCGCCTTCGGGATGGTGTAGGTGTCGGTCGGGTGCAGGCAGCTGGCGTCGGTGAACGTCGCTTCGGCGGCCGTGACCTGCGTCGGCGGCTTGGCACAGTCGCCGCCCAGCTTCACCGTGCCCGGCACGTCGGCCTCGAAGCCGTCGCTCCATGTGACATGAACCTTGACCGAGGCGCTGGTCGCAGTGCCGGACACTCCGGTCTGAGTGACAGTGAAGCTGGCGTCCCCGGACACGTTCTGCTGTGTCGGGGTGACTGCGGTTCCGGCCGGCACTGTCGCGTCGCTGAGGACCGTCACCGTCGAGGTCAAGTCCGTATTCGTCCGGTCGCCGGTGTAAGTGATGGTGTAGGTGCCATCGCTCTGGCATACGGCGTCTGGTGTGAGTGTCGCGGTGTGCGCGCCAGCGGCCCTTCCGAAGATCACCACCCCGAGGAGTGCTATGAGGCCCGCCAGGACTACGCCGCCGACGCTCATCAGACGCGTTCGGCCGCCGAATTTCGGCATGGGAAAGTTCCGTCTCTCTATCCCGGTGCCGGCGACGCGCAGAACGTCATAGCGCAACGACCCGAAAAGGATCGGCGCACCGCCATCGGTCTGAGGCTCTATGCGTCGGCACTGACACACCGCCCCCGTGGCGGCGTAGGCGAGTCTTGCGTAGACGGCCCTAACAGCGCAATAACCTGAGCGTGGCAATTTGGGGGAAATCAACATCATGCACGGTCGGCCGCCCGTCAACTTACGGTGGCGTAGGTTGGGACGAGGTCCGAACCTAGGAGGCGAACCCATATGACCACAACCGAAACGCTGCAGACGCGCCTGCTGCACGAGCTCGAGCCGGTGGTCGCCGCCAACGTCGATCGCCATCTCGGACTGGCCAAGGACTGGCAACCCCAGGACTACGTGCCGTGGAGCCGGGGTCGCGACTTCGCGTCCCTCGGCGGCGAGGATTGGGCGCCCGAGCAGAGCAGCCTCGATCCGGTCGCGCAGACCGCGCTGATCGTCAACCTGCTCACCGAGGACAACCTGCCCTCATACCACCGCGAGATCGCCACCCGGTTCGGTCGCGACGGTGCGTGGGGGCAGTGGGTCGGCCGCTGGACCGCCGAGGAGGGACGGCACGCCATCGCGATCCGCGACTACCTGGTCGTGACCCGCGGCGTCGACCCGGTGAAGCTCGAAGCGCTGCGCATGGAGCACATGACGGCCGGCTACGACTCCGGCGACAAGACGATGCTGCAGGCCATCGCCTACGTCAGCTTCCAGGAGCTGGCCACCCGGGTCTCGCACCGAAACACCGGCAAGGCCGCCGGCGAGCCGCTGGCCGAGCAGCTGCTCGCCCGCATCTCCACGGACGAGAACCTGCACATGGTCTTCTACCGCAACCTGTTGGCGGCCGCGTTCGACGTCGCTCCGGACGAGACGATGCAGGCGGTGCGCGACGAGGTCGTCGGCTTCTCGATGCCCGGCGCCGGCATGACTGACTTCCTGCGTAACTCGGTGACCATCGCCAAGGCCGGCATCTACGACTTGCGGCTGCACCACGACGAGGTCGTCGCGCCCATCCTCAAGTTCTGGCGGGTGTTCGACCGCACCGACCTCGGCCCCGACGGCGAAGCGGCGCGCGAGGAGTTGGCGACGTTCATGGTCGGCCTGGACGGCCAGGCGACCCGGTTCGTCGAGCAGCGGGAACGGTCGCGCGCCCGGGCAGCGGCTCGCGCCTGATCTGCTTTTGGTCGCCGGGCATCACATACGTGACTGGGCGGCCAAAACCGAGCTAGTTGCGGGGCACGACGATCGGGTCCTCGATCAGCTCGGTGCGCAGCGGCTCGGCGGGCAGCAGCCACGGCGTCCCGGGTGCGCCCTCCGGATCGGCCCGCCAGCGACGGCAGATCCGCGGGATCTTGATCGGGTAGATCGTCAGCGCACCGTCGCGGCCGATGTGCAGGCGCAGGAATCCCTTGTAGTCCTCGATGGATTGCCCCGCGAAGGCCTCGTTGAGGTTGACGTCGAACTGGCTGGCCAGGGCCAGGTAGCTGCCGGCGAGCAGGGTGGCCACCGCGCCGATCACCGCGACGGTGACCACCACGTCGATGACCGCCAGCGCCGCGTCGGGCATCCAGTGCCGCCGGTGCAGGGCGAGCACGGACGCGGTCCAGGCGATGCCGAGGCCGATCTGCGCCAGCCCGTGCAGCAGCCCGGCGACCAGCGCCGTACGGCGGGGTGAGCGCGGATCGATGCGGGCGAAGCCCACTCCGGCGTAGAGGATCAGCACCGCGATCAGCAGCGCCGGCAACGAGGCGCGCAGCGTCTGCAGGCTGGACCAGCCACCGCCGAGGCGCCGCCCGTAGTCGATGGCGAAGATCAGCGAGACCATGAACACGGCCTGCAGGGCACCGAGCAGGGCGACGAATCCGGGATTGCGCCAGCCCACGCCGAGGATGCCCGGCGTCAGCCACCGCGACGCGAACCGATCCGGGTAGCGCGCCCGCAGGCTGAACGGTCGGGTCGGAGTCTGGCGGCGCATGCGCGAGCGCGGCGACGGCAGCTCGACCTGCTCCGGCAGCCGATGGGTCGCGACGAGGTAGGCGCCGCCGGTGCCGCACGTGATGCGCTGCGCGGTCGGCCCATCGTCGTCCGACTCGTAGCGCGCGTAGTGGTGCGCGTCGCCGGACAGCATGACCCGGATGGACGCGCCGGTCGGCCGGATGATCTCGCGGTCGAAGAAGTCGATCGGGTCGTAGTCGCCGGGGTCGCGGTCAGTGTGCGCCCACGCCGGAGTCGGCCAGCACAGCAGCACCGCATCGCCGGGTCGCAGCTGCTGGGCCGCCTCGCGGAAGTACGCCAGTTGCGGCGCGTCGATGTAGGACGACAGCTGCGCGTCGACGGCGAACAGCCACCACCGCTGGGGCAGCTGCGCCGCGAAGTAGCTGCGCGTCTGCTCGGTGGCCCAGCCGCCGATGGGACGCTGCTGGGTGAACAACCGTAGGAACGCGGTCAGCCCGTCGTACCAGTCGTGGTTGCCGGGTAGGGCGTACAGCGTGGGCTGGTCGGGCGGCGGCTCGGGCAGGGCGGCTCGGTACGGGCCCTTGGTCCGGTCCTCGTACCCGCGGGCGGATGCCACCGGGTAGACCTCGTCGCCGCCCAGCACGAGCAATCGCCCACGGGGCAAGGGGATTCGGTCGACGTCCAGCGATGGCGCGGCGAGCAGCGAGGCGACCGAGTAGGTCGCGTCGAAGCCGTCGCCGACGTCGGCCACGAAGTCGAACCACAGCTCGTCACCGTCGTCGTGATGGTGCACCGTACTGGGTAGTACGGCCTGCAGCTCGCGCTTGTCGGCGTAGCTGCCGAAGATCGTGGCGAGTAGTACGCGCACGCCGGTGCCCACCAGCACGCGGGGCGACAACCATCGCACAGCGTGCTGGCGGGCGAAGCCGAGTTCGAGCTCCGACAGATCTTGCGGGCGATGCTCGGGCACGGCCCCGGATGCTACGGCTACTTGGCGGCGTCGAACCAGGTCGAGGTGTCGTTGATGTTGCTGGCGAACGAGACGGAGCTACCGATCTTGATCAGCTCGGCCCGGGAGACGCCCTTGGTCTGGATCGTCAGCGCCGACTGATCGAAGTAGATCACCAGATCCAGCGTCTTGTTGGTGATCTTGTTCGGGTGCTTGGGATCACCCAACTCCGTGGTTGTTTGGATCCCGGCCGGGTGGCCGTTGAGGAGCAACGTAGTCGGCCGGGGGTCATCAGCTTCCCCAGTCACGATGTGCACCGCCGGCGACGTGTGCCCGACTGCCTGGAAGTCGACGCTAACGACGTGGTTGTCCAGCGGATACGAGTACTGGCCGCCGGCCCGCTGCAGGCCGCTCGGCAGGTAGCCGACCCGGAACGGGATCAGGAAGGGACGGGTCACCGAGGTATCGATCGAGGCTGCGATCTTCTTGGCCTCGGTCAGCGCGTCGAGGTGCAGATGGTGGAGGGCCAGCTCGCTGGGCCACCACCCGGTGATGGCGATCCACCGACCCGAGTCGAGCTGCCAGGCCAGCGTCGGCGTGGGCACGACCTTCGGTCCGACCGGGGGCCCCAGGGTCACCATGACCGTGCCGAACAGCGCGTGGATGCGCCCGATCGTGACCGGCTGGGCGTTCTTGATCGTCGACGGGTCGAACGCGCCCTTGGTGTACACGGTCACGTCGCCGATCTCTGCTACGCCGTATCCGTTCACGAAGCTGAGCTGGCTGTCGTCGGCGAATATGGGCTGGTCGATCAGGTAGTGCGGCGGGGCTTTCAGATCGCCGACGAATTGGAACTCGATGCCGCCCATCGGGGGCAGCGTGTGAACGGCGGGTTGGACCTGATGCGACTTGTGATCCGGGCCGGCGAGTGTGACGCCGCCGGCGACGACGGCCGCCACGGCCGCAGCCGCGGCGACCGGGGCCAGCCAACGACGCTGCCACGAGCGATTGGCGGTGAGCCGGCCCGGGCGGTCGGTGGTGAGCCGGGCGAGGATGTCGTCGGGCTCGCTGATGTCGTGCGCCTGCTCGGTGAGGACGGCGCGCACGTCCGATTCGGTGATCATGTCGGCAACTCCTGTAGGTGAGTGATCTCGACGCGCAACGTGGCCAGGGCTCGCGAGGCGTGCGAGCGCACTGTGCCGGGGCTGCATCCCATCTCGTCGGCGATCTCGGCATCCGTCAGGCCGGCGTAGAACCGGAGCACCAGTACCGCACGTTGCCGCCGCGGCAGCCGGCCCAGCTCCGCGCGCAGCCAGTCGTGCTCGGCGTGGCGCTCGGCGTGGTCGGGCTGCGGCGGCGGCTCCGGCGGAACAGGCATCGGATGCTGACGTGACCATTTGCGGCGCCACCCGAGGTACTCGTTGACCGCCATCCGGCGCGCGTAGGCGCCGAGATGGTCGATGTCGCCGAGCCGGTCGCCGCGCGCGTGCAACCGGACCAATACCTCCTGGACGACGTCTTCGGCGAGTTCGCGATCGCCGGTCAGCACCCGGGTGAACTTCAGCAATGGGCGCAAACCGGTCTGGGTGAACTCGTCGAAATCCACGTCAGCTCCCTCCAGGACTTCAGCCTGACACCACTTAGATGCATCTCGAGTCGGATGTGTTGAGTCGATGCCGCGTGCAGCCGACGCCCAGCCGATTCCCAGCTTGCGTGTCAACGTTTCGGGATGCCCCGTGCGTCTAGATGGTGAGCAGCGGCTGAATGGCCCCGAATAGAGGAGCGCACGTGGACCTGGAGGAGTTCGCGCGCACCGAGCTGCGCTCGCTGCTGCAGTTCAGT
>DASXYE010000001.1:0-3452 GCA_036502695.1 Jatrophihabitantaceae bacterium | reverse complement strand
GAGGTCCCGCAGCTCACCCAGGTCAACCGCATCTGCGCGCGGGTCGGCCACGACAGTGCCGTCCTGGATGTCGATGCGCCGTCGGTCACGAGCTACGCGCAGACGGTCCGCTCGTACTGCGGCGTCCCGTCGCTGGGCCTGGACGGCCCCTCGCCGGCGCAGCTCGCCCAGGTCCGCCGAGCCGTCGACGACCACGGCCGGACACTGTTCCTGCTGTCCACTGACGTCACCAAGATCCCTTACGTGGACGGGATGAAGCCGGCCTCGCCGTTCTCGGTGGTCGACACGACGCGCTGGCCCAGCGTGTTGCACGGACCGCCCAGCGACGTCGACCACGAGCAGGTGACCGTGTATCTCGCGACGGTGCGCGCCGACGGCCTGGCCGAGCCGATACCGCCGCCGGGCTGACGCTCACACCAGGACTGCGCGCTCCTGCTCGACCCGGCGCTGCAGCACCTCGGGCGTCGCGCCGCGGATCAGCACGAGCGAGCCGCCGACGGCCAGCGGGGCCAGCAACGTGTCGATCCAGTCGTCGGGGTGGCGCCAGTCGCGGGCCGTCGCGATCCGCGCGCCCGGGTCCAGCCCGAGGGCGGCGGCCCGGGCCTGCGCGGCCGCGACCAGCTCGGCCCGCGACGTACCGTCCAGGGCCGGATCGGCCGGCGTCGCCGGCGGCCGCACCGCCGACCAGGCATCGGCTTGCGGGCGGACCGACCCGACGTAGTCGGCCAGTCCGGGCGGGACGTTCGCCCCGAAGCTACGGGTCAGCGTGCCTGGGGCGGTCGCGTACACGTCCAGCCCGCCGTCGAGCGGCGCCGGCGCGAACGCCACGGCCGCGTCGGCCGGCTTGGTCACGATCTGCAGCCCGGCTGTCCAACTGCCCAGCAGGATCGGCACGGTGATCCAGTCGGCGGTGACGTCCACGTAGGCCGAATCGCCCACCCCGAGGCCGAGCTCGTCGGTGAGCAGGAAGTGCGTCTTGGCCACCCAGTTCGCCAGCGACCGGACGGACAGCTCGGTGCGTTCGCCGGTGGCCTCGTCGTAGTAGGTGACGAACGGGCGCGACGGCGCGCCGGTCACCAGCTCGGCGAACAGTGCCTCGGGTGATGTCATCCCTAGTTGATGCACGAGCCGGTGTCGGCGGCGGTCATGCCGTTGGACGGGCTCGGGCTCGGCGCGTTCAGCGGGCGCTGGGCCGCGTCGTGCGAGCTGTGCCCGGTGCTGACCTGCAGCCCGTCGGCGCCCAGCAGCAGCGTCACGCGCTTGACCGAGCTGGTCTGCTGGCCCTGCGCGCCGGACACCTGCGCGGCCAGTGTCTTGGCCTGCGACTCCATGCCCTTCGGGTACTCGATGATCGTCTGCGCGCTGCGGTTCGGGGCGGTATCGACGGTGCCGACCTGGAAGCCGGCCTGGCGCAGCGCGTCGGCGTTACGAGTGGCCGCACCGTCGGTGCTCGACCCGTTCAGCACGTCGACGGTGAACGATCCGGGCGACACCGTCTTGGCGCTGCCGAATCCGGTGTCGGTCTTGCCGCCGGCCAGCTGCGCCGCGAACTGGCGCACCTCGGCCGGATCGACCACCACCACGTTGCCGGCGTCGTTGGTGTCCTCGGTGCCGTGCGTGGGGATCGTCTTGAAGATCAGGTTGCCGGCGGACAGATCCTGGAACTGCTGGGCCAGCTTGAGCGGGTCGAGGCTGTTGTCCATCTGCAGCGAGTTGCTGACCGCCTTGAGCAGCTTCTGCAGCTTGAACGGGTTGAGCAGCGTCCCGGCGCTGGACACCTTGCGGAACGCCGCGGACAGGAAGTACTGCTGGCGCTTGATGCGGTCCAGGTCGCCGTTGGGCAGGCCGTAGCGTTGCCGGACGAACGCGAGCGCCTGGGTGCCCTTGATCGTCGAGACGCCCTTGGGCAGGTTGATGCCGGAGTTCGCCTCGTGCTGGGCCTGGCACAGGTTCACCTGGACGCCGCCGATGGCGTTGCTGATCCGGTAGAAGCCGAGCAGGTCGACCTGGACGAAGTGATCGACGGTGAGCCCGGTCAGGTTCTCGATCGTCTCGACGAGCAGCTGCGCGCCCTTGGCCTTGTTGCCGTGGCTGTCGACCATGCCGTCGACGTAGGCCGAGTTGAGCTTGGCCTTGCCGTGCCCGGGGATGTCGACGTACGAGTCGCGCGGGAACGAGATGGCGGTGGCCTTCTGCCCGTTCGCCGGCAGGTGCATCAACATCATCGTGTCGGTGTTGTAGCTGCCGCCGTCGCGAGTGGTGCCGAGCTGGGCCAGTTCCTTGTTGCTGGCCGTGTCCCGGTCGTCGTTGCCGACGATGAGCAGATTCTGGTCCTTGCCGTCGACGTCGTTCGCGGGCTTGCCGGCCGCGCCGATGGCGTTCACCCGCCGGATGTTCGACTTGAAGTCGTTGTAGGTCAGCCAGGCCCAGCCGCTGATCACGACGATGGCCACCGCCAGCACGGCGGTGACGGCCCGCACGCCGATGCCCAGCCCGCGCCGCACGTCGTGGTGCGCGGTCAGCGGGGACGCGCCGGGCCCGGCGGCTACCGGGGCCGGCGGCGGCGCCGAACGGTCGCGCTTACCGGATCGGCGCCCGCGCGGATCGAGCTCGGGCGGCAGCGAAGCGCCCGGGCGGGGAGCGTCGCGCCCCGGGCCGGCACCGTCGCCGTCGTGTGAAGCCACGCCCCGAGGTTACCCGGGGAGCCTGACCGAACAACTTGATCACCTGGGACACTCCGCAGAAATCCGCACGAATAGCCGGCCAGGTGGCTACGCACAGTGGCCGCCAGCGGGCAACGTCTCGGATCGGGCAACGTCTCGGATCGGGCAACGTATGGCGGTGATCCGCCGCCCTACGTTGCCCGATCGGTGGCCGAACCCGGCTGAGATCGGCCGAGTGACGGATCCGGAGGCGAATGCCGCCGCGATTCCTCGTCACTCGACAGCGCGATCCGTCACCCGGCCGAGCGGCAGCCGGTGCGGCCGGTGCAGGAAGATCGCCGCCACGCCTGGATCTTCCTGCGCGGGCTGCCTCCCAGGGCGGCGCGCGCAGGAAGATCGCAACCGGGGATGGATCTTCCTGCGGTCGTCTGGTCAGGGCATCCGTCCATGATCAAGAGGGGAAAGTGGTCGCCAGAGCAGCCACTTTTCCCTCTTGATCATGGGGAGTTGGTCGGCCCGCCACCCGAATGTTCAGTTGATGCAGTCGGGTTGGCCGGGGGGCGGGGCCGCCGCCTTCTTGCCCGAGCTGCCCGAGCTGCCCGAGCCGGCACCCCCGGCTCCCGCCGAGCCGCCTGCGTGCGTTGCCCCGAGCCCGCGCGCCTGCACGCCGTTGCTCCCGAGCACGAGCGTCACCCGCTTCACCGACGAGGTCTGGACGAGTTGCGCGCCGGGCACCGCCGCCGCCACCGCCTTGGCCGGCGCCTGCGCCCCGTTCGGGTACTCGATCGT